>DASSGB010000200.1:0-3964 GCA_035693825.1 Anaerolineales bacterium | reverse complement strand
GTGGTGTTGGAGATCTCCAGCGTCACAAAGCCTTCCCACTCCGGCTCGAAGGGAGTCACGTTGACGATGATCCCGCAGCGGGCATACGTCGATTTGCCCACACAGATGGTGAGGACGCTGCGGGGGATGCGGAAGTACTCGACGGTGCGGGCCAGCGCGAAGGAATTGGGAGGGATGACGCACACCTCGCCGCGGAAGTCCACCATGGAGGCGGCGTCGAAACGTTTGGGATCGACAATGGCCGAGTACACATTGGTGAAGATTTTGAACTCATCCGCCACACGGATGTCGTAGCCGTAGGACGACACGCCGTACGAGATGACACCGTTGCGCACCTGGGCCTCGGCGAACGGCTCGATCATGCGCTGTTCGAGCGCCATGCGTGTGATCCAGTGGTCGGGTTTCAATCCCATGCCGGGCCCTCCGGAGGGTCGCTCTCAGGCGTGCGAATCGGCCTTCACCGGGTTGGTCAGACGGCCGAGGCCTTCGATATCCACCGTGACTTCGTCTCCCGGCCCGAGGCGGCCGACGCCCGACGGCGTGCCGGTCAGGATGAGATCGCCCGGGTCGAGCGTCATGACGGACGAAATGAACGCCACGAGCTGGCGCACGGGGAAGACCATGTCGCGGGTCGATCCCATCTGCCGCATCTGACCGTTGACCGAACACGTGATCAGCAGGTCGGCGCTGTCCACCTCGGTGTCGATCCACGGGCCCAGAGGACAGAAGGTGTCGAAGCCCTTGGCGCGGGACCATTGGCCGTCGCGCGATTGAAGGTCTCGCGCCGTTACGTCGTTGGCCGGAGTGTAGCCCAGGATGTGGCGATCGGCGTCTTCGGCGCGGATCCATCGGCCCCCTTCGCCGATGACGACCGCCAGCTCGGCCTCATGCTCGACTTGGGCCGACTGCGGAGGCAGCAGGATGGGAACTCCGGGGCCGATGACGGAGCTCGGCGGTTTGAGGAAAATCAAAGGAATCTCGGGGACCTGCGCGCCGTGTTCGGCGGCGTGAGCCGGGTAATTGCGGCCGATGCAGATGATCTTCCCCGGCTGCACGGGAGGTCCCAACTCGACCGAGTCCAGGGCCAGGGAAGCCTTCTCGCGGCGGAATTCGCCGAATGGAGAACCATCGATGAGTCCGACTCGGTCGCCCTCCGCCCAGCCCCAGGTCAGCGGGGCGCGCGATCGAGAGCGAAAGCGAAGAATGTGCATGGATTGCCTCAGTCCTTGTAGGCCCAGGCCAAATCATACTCGACCTGCCACGGCTCGATGCGGATGTCGGTCAGCCCGAGGAGGCTCAGGTCCATCTCCAGTCTGGCCTTGGGCGCTGTGCGGCCGATGATCCACGGCGCTTGCCACCCGACGCGGTTGGTGACGAGAAGGAGTCCCCCCGGCCGAAGCACGCGCACCATCTCGCGCAGGGATCGACGCGGGTCGGGGGTGAACTCCGTCACCTCCAGAGCCGTCACGACGTCGAAGGCGCCGGCGGGGAAGGGCAGCGCGTCGGCCCAGGCGCGCAACCAGGGGACACGACGCGGCGCCAGCTTCAGGCCGAGGCGCAGCATCCGAGCCGAGGGCTCGATGCATATCAGCTTGACGTCGCCGCGCGCCACGGGCAGAAGCGCCCGGGCCAGGCGCCCCGTTCCGGCTCCGACATCCAGAATGCGCGCGCGGCCCAGGTGCGCCAGGGAGGAGGCCAAAGGCTCTCCCAGGAAATGCTTCTCCCAATCCCAGTCGAATTCCTTGATGGACTCGAATCGATCGGCAAACACGTCGTACAGAAACACGACGAAGCGACGGCCGAAATGCGCTCCTTCGCAGATCAGGACTTCCCAGACAAGGATGACCAGGACGAAGGCCAGAAGTAGATAGGGCCACATAGGGGCCGGACGGGAGAGTGCGACACTATAGCACAGTGGTCAGAGGCCAGTGGCCGGTGGCCAGTGGTCAGTGGCGAGTGGTCAGTGGCCAGTCACGAGTCATTGCGTGATGGCATCCCGAATCACTAATCACTAGTCACTAATCACTAATCACTCACGACACTTGGCAGATCGCCGATGGCTGACGCCTGACCGCTGACAGCCTCCCTTATAATGTCTCAGGGGCGGATAGCTCAGCTGGTTAGAGCACTTCTCTTACACAGAAGGGGTCGCAGGTTCGAGTCCTGTTCCGCCCACCTTGAAGGCCCCGATCGAAAGCGGTTCCCCCGGAGTCACTCATGCTTCGTCGTATCCTGATCGCCTCCGTCGCTGTGTCTCTGGCGGCCTGCCAGCTGATCACCGGGGTGGGTGGTGGACGCACGCCGGCCGCGACCATCGGCTTGCCCACGGCTCGCCCCAGCAGCACGTCCAGCGCAACCGCTCAGCCTCCCAAGTCCACCTTCACCGTCGAAGCCAGCCGCGAATTCCAGGAACAGGGGCTGCGGCCGCAGTTCGCCGAGGATGCCTCCCTGAATCCCGGCTGGACCCGATATGCCATCGAAGTTGAAGTCGACTTCGATCCTGGTGTCGAGGCGGCGACGATCGACGGTCGGGTCCGCATCGGTTTCACCAATCCCATCGGCCAGCCCCTGCGCGATGTACGGCTGATGCTGTGGCCGAACGATCCTCAGTACCGATCGGAGATGTCCGTCGGGCCGGCCATCGTCGACGGCGAGTTCGTAGAGCCAGTCAGGCTCCTGGGGGGCCTGGCGATCAGCCTGCCTCTGGAGGAGCCGCTTGAGCCTGGACAAACGGTCGACATCAGCCTTCCCTTCCACATCGACACCAGCGGGCCGATTGGAGGCAATTGGCCCAGGCGCTTCGGCATCACGGAAGGCGTTCTACTGGCGCCGACGTTCTACCCCCTCGTGCCTCGGCTGATCGACGGCGCATGGGAGGTCGAGCCGGCGCCGCCGGGAGGCGATACGACCAACTCTGAGATTGCCCTGTATGACGTGACGATTCACGCGCCGCAGGATCTGGCCCTGATGGCGTCCGGAGTTGAGATCGAGCCGACGGACCATCCGGACGGAACGCAAACCGTCCGCACCGTGACAGGGCCCATGCGAGACGTGGCCTTCGCGCTGGGAGACCTGGATACGCAGGCGGTGACGGTGGGCGAGGTCGAGCTGAGAGCCTGGTACTTGCCCGAGCACACCCAGTCGGCGGAAGAAATGCTCGAGGCGGCCGTCATCCAGTTTGAGACCTTGTCGGAGCTTATCGGCGAATACCCCTATCCTGAGCTGGACATTGTGGACGCGCCGGGCGCGTTCGGTGGCATCGAGTATCCCGGCCTGGTGTTCATCGGCACCCTGGGAGGCCCTAACGTCATCGAGCCGACCGTTCATGAGGTGGGCCACCAGTGGTTCTATGGACTGGTGGGGGACGATCAACTCCACGAGCCGTGGCTGGACGAAGCCGCCGCCACCTACACCGAGATCCTGTATTACGAGGCCGCCGGTCGTCAGGGCCGCGCCACAGGACTACTGAGCCAGTTTCGGTCCTGGTTGCGAAGCTACGAGGATCCGACGCTGCCGATCGGCCTCGGGGTGGGCGAGTACGGCGGTGTCAATGACTATGCCCTGGTGGTCTACATCAAAGGCGCCCTGTTCTTCGATGCTTTCCGCCGCGAGTTGGGCGAGCAGCGATTCTCCGATTTCCTCAAAACCTACTTCGACGCGTACCGCTATCGGATTGCGGACGGCGAGGACTTCCAGCGCCTGGCCGAAGACGTTTGCGCCTGCGATCTCTCGGAGTTGTTCGACCTGTGGGTGTGGCAGGGTGGGCCCATCCCCGAGCTCGAGTGATTTGCACGTCGGCCATCCTGTTCAGACATGCTGAACGGCAATGCGATGATGCACACCCAGCCCAATGACGGCTGTTCTTGACCGCGTTCCTCCCGTGCCGTAGAATGACTTTGTCTGACATTGGCCCTGCGTTTTCTCATCCCCGTGGCAGGGCTTCCTGACGTGGAGTCTGCATGCG
>DASSGB010000199.1:0-10709 GCA_035693825.1 Anaerolineales bacterium | reverse complement strand
CTCGCGCAGGGTCGAGTCATCGATGGCCTGCCCGGCGAGAATGAGCTCCGCCGTTCGAGCGTGGTAGAGATTCGCGTAATCGCGGAACCAGGCGCGGTGCACGCGTGCGACTTCGGCCGCCAGAATCGTCTGATGGTTGCGGGCGATGGCCTCGAAATCGCGCATGACCGAGACGGCCTTCACGTCATATCCTGCCCGCCGCAACACCCCGACGGCTGCCTCCAACACTCGGTGAGCGCTCTCATCCGCGCGGGCGAGGTAGGGGCCTTGGGGAATTCCGAATCGCGGCCTGGAAGGGGGAGCGTTCGGGTTCCATCCGCGGCACAGGACGCGCGCCGCGGCCATGATTCCAGCGACGTCACGCGCAAACCAGCCGACGTGGTCGAGCGACGGGGAAAGAGGAATGACGCCATGGGTCGAGACACGTCCGTAGGTCGGCTTGAATCCGACCACGCCGCAGAAGGATGCGGGGCGGATCACCGAGCCGATGGTCTGCGTCCCGAGCGCCAGCGGCGCCATGCCGGCAGCCACCGCGGCGGCCGAGCCGCTGCTCGATCCGCCTGGAGTGTGCTCCAGGTTTCGAGGATTGCGGGTTGCCCCGGGCGCGAAGTAGGCGAACTCCGTGGTAACGGTCTTGCCCAGGACCAGGGCGCCGGCCTCGACCAGCTGAGTGACGCATTCAGCCTGTGGCCCGGCCAGGGCCTCGGGCGGGAGGCGGGAGCCGGCGCGTGTGAGAAATCCGTCAACGTGGAAGATGTCCTTTACGCCGGCGGGCAGGCCGAACAGGGGCGGTCGCCGCCGGCGATCCGGATGCCTTTCGACCAGCGCTCGTGCCTCGTGTTGCAGGCGCTCGAATCGTTTCGGCTCGTCGAGGAACGCACGAACCTGCGGCTCTTCTTCTCGTATTTGTCGCTCGAGGAGCGCGACGTAGTCCGACAAGGGAAACTCATCCCCGCGCAGGGCCAGGCACAATTCAGGGATGGGAGTTGTCAACCAGTCGGTCACGGGCTCGCTCCCGGGCGACGACGCGCGAGATCAGCCGCCCGCCGCGCCGCGCCCCTGGCGCCCACGCTCAGCCGCCAGCAGGATGGCTTCGACGATATGTTGGTACCCGGTGCAGCGGCAAAGGTTCCCGGAGAGCATGTGCCGCACTTGCTCTTCGGTTGGATTCGGATTGGACTCCAGGAAGGGGATGAAGGTCATCAAAATCCCCGGGGTGCAGAAGCCGCATTGAAGCGCGTGGGTGGTCCAGAAGGCCTCCTGGAGCGGATGCAGGCTCTCCGGTCCCGGCGACAGCCCTTCGACCGTGGTGAGTTCGTGTCCGTCGGCCTGGACGGCGAGGATCAGGCATGAGCGCACCGGTTGGCCGTCGAAAAGGATCGTGCACGCGCCGCACACACCGTGTTCGCATCCGACGTGTGTGCCGGTCAGGCCGAGCTCGTGCCGAAGGAAGTCGCTCAACAGCAGGCGCGGCTCCACGACATGTCGGTAGGTCTTGCCGTTGACCTTCAGGCTGACGGGTCTCAGGTTGGTCGTCATGGGCATCCTGTTTTCGTTCACGCCGCGGCGCGTTGCGAGGCGCTGACAATCACCCGCGTCGCGAGCACGCGAGCCAGGTGGCGCTGGAAGGCGGGCGTGGCGTGCAAGTTGCCGATGGGTTCGATTTCCTTCTCCGCCGCGTGCCGGGCCGCAGCCTCGGCCGTCTTCGGCGTGACGTTCTGTCCCTGAAGCAGCGCGGCGGCCTCAGGAGCCACAACGGGCCCGTCGCCTGCGTTGAGAAAGACCAGCCGGGCCGACTCGCATACGCCTTTGCCGTCCAGCCGGACGAGAGCGGCGACTCCCATCAGCGCGTAATCACCGCGCCGGCGGGCGAACTCATCGAAGGCCACGCCCGTGCGCCCCGGCTGTCGAGGAAGCGCGATTTCGACCAGGATCTCCTCCGGCGCGAGCGACGTCGTGAACATGCCCTGGAAGAAGTCCTTGGCCTCGATCCAGCGTCGGCCCTCGTTGGTGGCCGCCTGCATCCGCGCCTCGAGCGCCAGCGCGACCACTGGCAGCTCGGCCGCCGGATCGGCGTGCGCCAGACTTCCCCCCAGCGTGCCGCGGTTCCGAATTTGAGGGTGGGCGATGAATGGGGCGGCATGGGCCAGCAGAGAAGCCGCTTCCCTCACCAGCGCGTCTGTTTCCAGCCGGTGCTGGCGCGTCATGGCGCCGATCCGCAGACTGCCGTCCGGATCGCGGCGGATGTAGTCCAGGTCGGGGATACGGTTGAGGTCGATGAGCAGGGAGGGCGTGGAGACGCGGAAGTTCATCGAGGGGACAAGGCTCTGGCCGCCGGCCAGGAGCTTGGCCTCGCCGCCGTGCTCCCGGGCCGCGGCCAGGGCTTCGGGCAAGGTCTCGGGGGCCATGTATTCGAATGGAGGTGGTTTCATCCGGCCGACTCCAGGAAAGGACAGCGAGCCGTCTGCGGGGAAGCGCTCAGTATACCTGATGGACGTGTGTGGAAGGACGGCGGGACATCTCCATTTGTAGTATCACTGGAGCGCCGTGGCAAGCGTCACCCCTGGCTGACGGAGGCTTCCCATGCCCGATGTGCCCCGCCCACTGCTGGATGGCGTTCTGGTCGTCGACCTGACGCGCGTCCTGGCCGGACCCTACTGCACGATGATGCTGGGCGACCTGGGCGCCGACATCATCAAGGTCGAGGAGCCCAGCCGCGGCGACGACACACGCGGCTGGGGGCCGCCCTTCGCGCCCGGCGGCGAGTCAGCCTACTTCCTCTCGGCCAACCGCAACAAACGCAGCCTGACCCTGAATCTGAAGTCGCCGGCAGGGCTGGACATCCTGCGGCGACTCATCGCCCACGGCGACGTGCTGGTGGAAAACTTCCGCACGGGAACATTGGAGGCCTGGGGCCTCGATTACGACAGCCTGCAATCGATCCGGCCGGGGCTGATCGTGTGCTCGATCACCGGCTACGGCCAGACAGGGCCGTACCGCGAGCGGCCGGGTTATGACTTCATGGTCCAGGCGCTGGGCGGGTTCATGAGCCTGACCGGCCCGGAGGACGGCAAACCGACCCGGGCCGGCGTGGCCATCGCCGACCTGGCATCGGGAATGTTCGCCGCGAGCGCCGTCCTGGCGGCTCTCTTCGCCCGCGAGCGGACCGGCCAGGGTCAGCGCATCGACATGTCGCTGCTCGATTCGCAGGTGGCCCTGCTGTCGTATGTGGCCAGCAACTTTCTGGTTTCGGGCGAGAAACCGCGGCGCTACGGCAACGGGCATCCGAACATCGTGCCGTATCAGTCCTTCCCCGCCAGCGACGGGCATTTCGCCTTTGCCGCGGGCAATGACTCCCAATGGAGGCGCTTCTGCGAGGTGGTGGGTCGGGCCGACTGGGCCGAGGATCCGCGTTTCGCCACCAACGGCGGGCGCGTTCAAAACCGCCAGGCCGTGATCGATATGCTGAGCGGGTTGTTTCGCACACGCCCCGCGGCGGCGTGGATGGAACTGTGCGAGTCGATCGGCATCCCTTCCGCGCCGATCAACACCCTCGACCAGGTTTTTGCCGATCCCCAGGTGCAGGCCCGCGGCCTTCGGGCGGAGGTCGACCACCCGACGGCCGGCCGGGTGGCGATGGTCGCCTCACCTCTCCAGATTCCCACCTGTCCCTCCAAGATTCGCCGGCCGCCTCCGCTGCTGGGCGAGCACACCCGGGAGATCCTGGTGGACTTCCTGGGCTGCGCGCCGGAGGAAGTTCATGCCTGGCGGGAGGCGGGTGTCATCTGATGCGTGGTGCCAGGCATGATGGTTGGCGCGTGCGCGTCCAACGAACGTCACAGGTTCCCCCCGAGCGAATGCGATACGCTTTCCATACGACCGGATCTGAGACGTGATGCGACCTGTCAGCATTATCGGTGTCGGGCAGCTTCCTGTAACCTCCGCCTCCCCCCTCAGCCTGCGCGGCATGGGGGCGGAAGCCGTGCGTCTGGCCATGGCGGACGCCGGCGTCGACCGCGTCGACGCGCTGATGTGCGGCAACATGCTGAGTTCGGAGTTGCAGGGTCAGAAGCACCTCGCGGCGCTGGTTGCGGACGAGGCGGAACTGTGGGGCATCGAGGCCCTCGAGGCGGGCGCGGTGACGGCCTCAGGAGCCGCCGCCGTACGGATGGCGTATCTGGCGGTGGGCAGCGGCCAGGCCGACCTGGCCGTGGCGATCGGCGTGGAGAAGATGAGCGACGCCGTAGCCATGCCGGCCATCTCCAAGGCCCTGGACGCCGAACGCGAAGTAGCTCACGGGGCCACGATGATCAGCCGCAACGCCGAGCTGATGGCGATGTACATGGAACGAACGGACGCACCGCCGCACGCCATGGTGTGGTTCGCCGTCAACGCGCACAAGAATGCCCGCAACAATCCGTACGCGCTGTTCCATCGCCTGCGCGTCAGCCCGCGCCAGGCGGCGACCTCGCGCATCATCCAGGCCCCGCTGCGGCTGTATGACTGCGCGCCGATCTGCGACGGGGCGGCGGCGGTGGTCCTGGCCCCCACCGATCAGGCGCGCGCCTACACCGAGCGGCCGGTGCGGATTCTCGCCTCAAGCGTGGGCACCGACCGGTTCCGGATCGACGACCGCGCCGATCCGCTGCATCTCGAGGGCGCCCGCATCTCGGTCCAGAAGGCCTTCCGCCAGGCGAACGTCCATCACAGCGACGTGAGCTTCTTCGAAGTCCACGATGCATTCAGCATCATGTCGTGCCTGCAGCTCGAGGCGGCGGGCTTCGCGGAGCCGGGGCAGGGCTGGCGTCTGGCGGCCGAGAGGAAGATCGGCATCCGCGGCCATCTGCCCATCACCACCATGGGCGGGCTGAAAGCGCGCGGGCACCCGATCGGGGCCTCCGGCGTGTATCAGATCGTGGAAGCGGTGATCCAGCTCACGGGGCGCGCCGGCCGGAACCAGGTCCCCAATCCGAGAATCGGGTTGGTGCAGAGCATCGGGGGCGCAGCCTCGACGGTGGTCACGCACATCCTGGGGGGCTAGCTCAGCCCCAAACCCGTTTTGCAGGGCAAAACGGGTTTGGGTATCGGGCTAGGCTTCGACCTTCTTCTTTACGCAGTTAAAGAACTGCCCGGCGAGCTTCTCGGTCACGCTGCCCATCATGCGCGAGGCCAGGCTGGCGATCGTCCCGAGGATGGTGACCTCGCCCTTCCAGACGAGCTCGGTCGAGGTTGCGCTTGTCTCGCGCAGCTGCATCTCGCCGACGACATCGGCGGTGCTGCCCGGAGCCGTGCCGTGGGCCTTGGCGACGGCGCGTTCGGGTTCGACCAGTTCGACCCAATCCACGACGAGCGCAAAGCGGGCCTTGACCGAGCCCAGGCCGACCGAGGCGACGGCGCGGAACTTCCTGCCGGGCTCGAGGATGTCGAGCGATTCGAGGCCGGGCGTGCACTGCGCCACGGCCTGAGGGTCCGTCAGAAACGCCCAGACTTTCGGCCGCGGCGCGGCCAGCGTGACGCTGCCTTCTAGATGCACGGGAGACCTCCCTCGAGCGGCGAGCGGACGGATTGTATCGCGCGGGCGTCTACGCCTTACCGCCCTGGATAGGGGGTCCGCTCGCCAACATGGCTCGCAGGAGAGCCGCCTGGAGCTGCGCGTCCTCCAGAGCGTGGTGCGTGAGCTGTTGGGAGTTGAGGTAGCGAGCCGCCAGGTCGGCGAAGCGGATCGCCCGCCAGGGATCGTGGGTCAGCCCGAAGTACACGGCGCGGATGTCGAGGGCGGTGTGGCCGAAAGGATTGCGCCCGAGGCTGCGGAAGAAGTATTCGGTGACGAACATCCAATCGAAGACCGCGTTGTAAGCGACGAACACCGGCGGGTAGCCCGACGGCGCCTGTTGCCGGATCCAGTCGGCGAAGGCGGTCATGGCCTGGTCCGGCGCCATGCCCTCTTTTTGGAGGTGCTCCAACGAAAGACCGTGGACGGCCATGGCCTCGGGTTCGAATTCGAGAGTCGTCGGCTGGAGCTCCGCGTAGAAAGTGGACGAGGGGTCGACGACGGAGCACGCGCCCAGCGAGAGCATGGCGTAGCGGCCCGGGTGCGATCCGGAAGCCTCGATGTCGATGGAAATGAATCCGCGCAGATCGGGCCGCTGATGCATGGTGGATGACCTCACATCATGTCGGAAGAACCCCGGCCAGTATACCGTCGGGGAGCCCTCGGGCCGTAATTGTAGGCGCAGGCATTCCCGCGGGGACGCTGCGCGGCGGCCTGCGTCCGCCTCACATCTGGGAGGTCTCGACCGGTCTGGTGCCGCGGCAGTTTGATTCTTGTAGCCGCAGGCTTCAGCCTGCGTGTGCCTCATCAGGAGGCCAGGTCCTCTACATTTGCCTCCAACGATCCAGTGAACGGGTAATCTCGCCAGTCCACAACCAGTCGTTTCCTTACGGGATTCTCCACGATGTACCGAACCTCCCGGCGCAGGGCGCCTTCCGTTCTCAGAACACGGTCGTAGAACCCCTTCTGCCAGGTGAAGCCTTGCCGGTTGCGAACCATCCAATAGCCCGAGGACTGCTTGAAGTGGATGAAAGCCCTGCGTGTGTCTGAGGAGGCAGTCTTGCCCTGTAGCAGGACGTGCACATGGTCGGGCATAAAGCAGTAGGCCGGCACGGTGCAGGCCCATCTGTCGGCTGCAGCCCAAAGATGGCGGAGGAACACGTCGACTGTATCCGCGTTGGCAAAGAGGAGCCTCCGGGCTTGGATGCAGGCCGTGAAAGAAACGGAAACCATTCCTCGGTAAGCCTCAGGCGGAAGACGGTGGCGACGTTCCCGAATGGGATTCAAGCGATCCATGGTTGTACCCCCTGATGGATAAGGCGTCCGGCAAAGCCGGCCGCAGGCCAGAGCCTGCGGCTACGGGATTCGCATACAGGTGCCGATCGAAGCTGGCGCTTCCCCTTGGGCCGGGCGCAGGCTAAAGCCTGCGGCTACTACGATGATTCCTCGTCCGCTGGCGGCTCCTGCGCCGGTGGGCGGCGCATCAACTTGCGCACCGTGCGGAAACGGGCCGGCTCCTCCTCCGGAGCCGGCGTCCCTCGGCGGCGGAAGAACAGACCGAGGATCGTCAATCCTGCGCCGGCCAGCAGCGTTCGGAGGTCGGCCATTCCGGCCGAGTAGGTGAGGACGAAGACGACCAGGGCGATCGTCCCCATCAGCACCAGGGCGGTTCCGAGACGCATCAACATCGAAGTCGGCGGGGCCCCCGGCTCGGGGGCCCCGCGTCCCTCTCAGGCGATGACCGTGCGAATTTGCTCATGCAGGTACAGGGGCAGATAGTAGTGACCGCCGGAGTTCTTGCCGGTCGAACCCGAGCCCTTCCATCCGCCGAAGGGCTGGAATCCGGGCCAGGCACCCGTCGTAGCGCCCTGCGGGCGATTGGCGTAGGTGACACCGGCCTGGATGCGGTCGAAGAACCACTCGGTTTCCTTCGTCGATCCGTAGAACCCGGCCGTCAAGCCATAGTCGACATCGTTGGCCAGCTGCATCGCTTCGTCCAGGTTGGCCACGGGATGCACGAAGGTGACCGGCACGAACATCTCGTGTTTCCACAGCCGGTGGTTGAGCGGAACGCCGGCGGCCAACGTGGGCTGGCAGAAGAATCCCTTGCCATACGCGCCTTCGGTCAGGACCTTTCCGCCGGTGAGGAAGCGGCCCGCCTCGGAGATTTCCTCGGCGAACTGTTTGAACTGCTTGTACGAGCTGGCGTTGACCACCGGCCCCAGATACACGCCCTTCTCGGTCGGGTCGCCGATGACCAGTTTGTTCGTCAGGTCCACCAAACGGCCGACGAGCTTATCGTAGACCGGCTGCTCGATGTACACGCGGCTGTTGGCCGAGCACTTCTGCCCCTGGAGGCCGAACGCCGAGCGCACGATGCCCAGCGCGGCCCGCTCCAGATCGGCATGGCGCGAGACGATCGCCGGATTCTTGCCGCCCATCTCCAGGACGGTCGGCCGCGGGTAGCGGCCCTTGGCGAAGGTGCGATAGATCTCCATCCCGACGTCGAACGAGCCCGTGAAGGTGATCCCATCCACCTCGCGATTCGAAATCAGCTCCTGACCGATGGTGCCGCCCGGGCCGGTGACGTAGTTGAAGACGCCGTCCGGCAGGCCGGCCTCACGCAGACACTCGGCCAGCAGGCGCACGGTCCACGGCGTGTCCGAGGCCGGTTTCATCACGACGGTGTTGCCCGCCACCAGCGACGCTCCGGCGGGACCGCCGGTGAGGGCCGAAGGGAAGTTGAACGGGCTGATGACCACCCACACTCCGTAAGGCCGCAGCACGGATGTGTTCGTGGACCGGTAGCCCTTGAGCGGATCGCGTCCCATGGCAACGACATAGCCCTTGTTCGCCTCCATCTGACTGCAGGCATAGCGGATGAGATCGGCCGTCTCGGCCGCGTCGCCCAGGGCCTCCATTCGGTTCTTGCCGACCTCGAGGGCCATCACCGCGCCGATCTCATAGATGCGCTTGTCGATGATGTCCGCCGCCTTTCGCATCAGACGGACGCGTTCTTTCCAGCCCAGCCCCGACCAGCGGGGGAAGGCGCTGCGCGCCGCCGACAGCGCCTGGCGTGCGTGTTCAGCCGTCCCCTTGGGGAATCGTCCCAGGATCCAATCCTGGTTGATGGGCGACCGGTCGTCGAACGTTTCCGCGGCCTGAACTTCGCGGCCGCCGATGATCATGGCGTGATCCTTGCCACTCTGCGCCTTGACCGTGGCCAGCGCGGATTCAAAGCGCGTGTGAAGCTCGGGAGGGGGATCGAACATCGTGGAGTAGGTCAGCTTGAACGAGCTCTTCTTGCGGCTGCTGGCGGACTTGCGAGGCGAGGTCACGCGGCGTGTCTTCTTCTTGGCAGGCATGCAGTCCTCCTGGAATGGCTCTTGCCGGGCGTCGGCCCCCTCCAAGGGCGGTCGCGGGGAGAGAAACCGCACCAGGCTGCTCCGGTTCCGCCGACCGCCGATGATGATAACGAGATGGAACGCGGCGAAGTATATCCGCCGGGCAAGCGCGCGTCAAAAGGGGTTGTATACTGACCGTGGACGCGCCCTTGACCTGGGTGGATGATGGAATCTTCGCCGGCGGGGGCGAGCAGCTCCCGGCCTCATGGCAGGACTTCGCCGATCAGACCGGCATCACGGCCGTAGTCCATCTTCGCCCCGAAATGCCGGCGGTCTTTCGCGGCCCATGTGCCCAACGATTCCTGTGGCTTTCGATTTCAGACGAAGCGGAGACATCCGCCGCCGAGCGTTTCCTCGCCGGCTCCTTTCTGGCGAGCTGCCGCTCGGAGGGTCACAGAGTGCTGCTGCACAGCAGCCTCGGTCGACACCGGACGCGCTGGGTGTATGTCGCCTGTCGGATCCTCGAAGGTATGCCGGCCCGGGTCGCCGTCCGTCGAGCCTCGCGTCCGCCATGGATGAGTCCCTATGCCACGGACGTCGCCGCGTGGGAGACGTTCGCCTCCAAGGCGCGGGCCGCGTGACGTGAGACTGTCCGCCGAGAGAGTGCACAGCGCATGAGCCTCAACGACGTCTACATCGGGATCGACCCCACCGGCGGGAAACGGCCGTTCAGCCTGGCCGCCCTTGACGACAATCTGCGGGTGGTCGCGCTCGAGGCGGCTGACGCGGACGGGGCCGTGGCTTTCGTCGAGCGGTGGCCGACGGCGGTGGTGGCCGTGGATGCGCCGCAGTCTCCCAATCGCCGGCTGATGCGCCGGGCGCGCGTGCGCAGAGCGTTCGGTCTCAACCCTCACAGCCGGACCTTTGCGGACTGGAAGGTGTGCGAGTACGAGCTGAGGCGGCGCAACCTGCGCATTTACAACACGCCCTCCCAGCCTTCGCTGTCGCCTCTCTGGATGCGCGTTGGATTCGAGCTGTATCGCAGGTTGCTGGCCCTGGGATTCAGATTCTTCCGCACCGGCGAACCGGTCGAGGGCCGAACGCTGCTCGAGGTGCACCCTCACGCGTGCTACGCCTCGCTTCTCGGCCATCGGCCTTTGCCGAAAGTCGATCTCGAGGGACGGTTGCAGCGACAGATGGTCCTGTACGTCGAGGGCCTCGACCTGGCCAACCCGCTGCATGTCCTGGAGGAGATCTCCCGACATCACATCCTGAGTGGGGAGCTTCCCCTCGAGGGATTGCATCATCACGATGAGCTGGATGCTCTGGCAGGGGCCTACACGGCCTTTCTGGTGCATCAGAAGCCGGCGCGCGTTTCGCAGGTGGGAGATCCGCAGGAAGGGCTGATCACGATTCCGGTCGGGGCCCTCAAGGAT
Source organism: Anaerolineales bacterium (assembly GCA_035693825.1). Classification (GTDB taxonomy): domain Bacteria; phylum Chloroflexota; class Anaerolineae; order Anaerolineales; family E44-bin32; genus MGOM01. The sequence goes on along the minus strand of DASSGB010000199.1, from coordinate 378 downwards.
CACTACGCCTAGGCGGCGACACGAGCGAACCGTCAACTTGCGGTGAGGGCATGGCCTCCGCCGGCCGGTAGGCCGGCTAGAGGAGAGGCCATTTGAACTCAGGGAGGTTTGTCGTGCCCTCGGCCCCCGAAGCCTTCGTCCTGGCGGTTGATCTCGGGACGTCTTCCTGCAAAGTCGATCTCATCTCGGAGCGCGGAGAGGTGGTCGGCCGCGAATCCGACCCGGTTCCTCTGCGGCTGGTCGAAGGCGGAGGCGCCGAACAGGATCCCGAGACCTGGTGGGAAGCCCTCGTCCGCTGCTCGCGCCGGCTGTTGGAGCGGCGGCTGGTGCCGGTGGATTCGGTGGTGGCCGTGTGCGCCGCGGCGCATGGCCTGGGCA
>DASSGB010000198.1:0-15715 GCA_035693825.1 Anaerolineales bacterium | reverse complement strand
ACCACTGGCTGCCTCTCGAGCCGGCGGTGGCCCTGCCCGATCCGTCTCACGTCAAGCCGTGACCCTCGACGCGGTCCAGGCGCTGGCCGAGGCCCGCGCCTCCTGGAAGGGCGCGGACGGCCGCCCGTTTGTCACCTTGAGTTACGCCCAAAGCCTGGACGGAAGCATCGCCGCGGCCGACGGCAGTCCTCTTCGACTGAGCAACGCCGACTCGATGACGATGACCCACCGGCTGCGCACACTGCACGATGCGATCCTCGTCGGAATAGGCACGCTCCTGGCCGATGACCCTCAGCTGACCGTGCGCCTCGCGCCCGGCGATCAACCGCAGCCGGTGATTGTCGATCCAGATCTGCGAACTCCACCCTCGGCGCGCGTGTTCCGCCACCCACGATCACCGTGGATCGCCGTGGCGGAGCCTTTGGCTGCGGAGCCGGCCTCCCAACTTCGCCGGGCCGGGGCCGACCTGCTGGTTGTGCGCCGCGACGACGACGGCCACGTCGATCTCGAGGATCTGCTCCGCGGCCTCGCCGCCCGCGGCATCGGCTCTTTGCTGGTCGAGGGTGGAAGCCGCATCCTGCACAGCTTCCTTTCGCGCCGCCTCGTGGACTGGGTGATTGTGACCTTCGCGCCCTTGTTCGTCGCCGGCATCCCGGCCCTGCAAGGCAACCAGGGACGAGGGTTGCCCCGGCTTGATTCCATGGGCTTTGCCGCGTCCGGACCGGACGTGATCCTTTGGGGGAGACCCACGTGGCAGACAGCCTGAGAGCCGAGAGCCTGTGGTTCACCGCCCCGCGCCAGGTCGAGATCCGGGCTGCAACGCTGGCCCCTCCGGGACCCGGCGAGGTTCTGGTTCGCACCAAGCTCAGCGCCATCAGCGCCGGGACGGAGCTGCTGATCTATCGCGGCCAGGCGCCGTCGGACCTGCCGGCCGACGACACATTGCCGGCTCTCTCCGGGATGTTGGCCCTGCCGTTGCGCTACGGGTACGCAGCCGTGGGCCGCGTCGTGGGTCTCGGCGAGGGCGTCCCTCCCGAGTACTTGAATCGCCGCGTCATGGCTTTCCAGCCCCATGCGACCCACTTCACGGCGCGAGTCGAACAGGTCGTGTCGTTGCCGGAGGCCATCAGCGACGAAGAGGCCGCCTTTCTGCCGAACCTTGAGACAGCGGTCAACCTGGTCCTCGACGGCGCACCGCGCATCGGGGAGCAGGTCGCCATCCTCGGCCAGGGCGTGGTCGGATTGCTGACGACCGCCCTCCTGTCGCGGATGCCGCTCGCCAGCCTGGCGACTGCCGAGGCGTTCCCTCGTCGCCGTGAGGCCTCGATCGCCATGGGTGCGCACGCCTGCCTCGACCCTGCGGCCGAGAATTTCGCCTCCGAACTGGCCCTTCGGCTGCAGGCCCAACGCCCCTACCCCGGCGCCGACCTGACCTACGAGCTCAGCGGCGATCCGACAGCACTCGATCTCGCGGTGGCCATCACGGGCCGCAACGGGCGGATCGTGATCGGCTCATGGTACGGGACCAAACGCGCCCCCATCCATTTGGGCGGCCGATTCCACCGAAGCCGCATCCGCATGATCAGCAGCCAGGTCAGCAGTCTGGCGCCCGAGTTGAGCGGCGCCTGGACGACCACCAGGCGATTGGAAGTCGCCCTGTCGCTGCTGCCCGGGCTCCCGGTGCGAAACCTCGTAACTCACCGTCTTCCATTTCATCAGTCGAGCGACGCCTATCGGATCCTGGACGAAAGTCCGGCCGAGGCGCTCCAGGTGCTGCTCACCTACAGCGCGTGATGGCGGCATCCGGCATGTACCGTCTTTCGTTGACCCGATCCTTCACCGCCCGCCACTTCCTCGTCGGCGGCGATTGGGGTGAAGAGAATCAGCTGCACGCTCACCCCTATCGGCTCGAGGTCGTGCTCGAGGGCCCCGAGCTCGATTCACACGGCTATCTCGTCGACCTGGTGGCGGTGGAGCGGCTGTTGGACGATCAGATCGGCCGCGTGCAAGATCGGACCCTCAACGAGCTGCCAGCGTTCGCTGGACTGAATCCCAGCCTCGAGCATTTCGCCCGTATCCTCGCCACGGCTCTCGCCGACGGTTTGCCGCGCAGCCTCTCGGCTGTGGAGGTCCGCGTGTGGGAAAGCGAAAGCGCCTGGGCTTCCTATCGCCTGGACCTGCGATGAAAGTCGCCCTCATCCTCGACGGTCCGCTGGATCAGGTTTCCGGAGGCTATCTGTACGACCGTCAGCTTGTGGATCATCTCCGGTCCCAGGGTGATGAGGTCACGCTCCTGTCGCTCGCGACGGCCCCCTATATCGCTCGCTGGTTGTCTCCCGTCGCCGATCGGGCCCTTGCGCGGTTGAACGGCGACGCGTTCGATGTGTTGCTCGAGGATGAGCTTTCGCATCCCGCGCTGATCGGGTTGAACCGCGCCCTTCGGCGGTCGGGTCGGATGCCGATCATTTCGATCGTGCATCATCTGCGTTCGAGCGAGCCGTGGCCGCGCCTTCTGACCGCGTTTTTCCGCCTCGTCGAACGCCGTTACCTCCAGGGCGTGGATGGGTTCGTGTTCAACAGCCACGCCACCCGCAGAGTCGTGGAGGCGCTGGTCGGCGAAAGCGCGCCGTCGGTCGTCGCGCCTCCAGCCGGCGATCGACTGCAACCGTCGATCGCGGAGGATGCGATCCGTTCGCGCGCCCGACAGCCCGGCCCGCTGCGACTCCTCTTCGTGGGCAACCTGATCCGGCGCAAAGGGCTGCTCACCCTGTTGGCGGCCGTGAGGGACCTATCGCCCTCCCTCGCTCGTCTGCAGGTGGTGGGTGACGAGCGCTTCGAGCGCGGATTTGCCGCGACTTTGCGGAAGCACATCGCCCGCGAGGGTTTGCAGGACCGCGTCGAGTTGATGGGGCCTCTCTACAACCAAGCGCTCGCGGCGCGCATGGCGGTCAGCCATATCCTTGTCGTCCCGTCGCACTACGAAGGCTTCGGAATCGCGTACCTGGAGGGCATGGGCTTCGGCCTGCCGGCCATCGGCGGCGCGGCCGGCGGAGCCGCCGAGATCATCCGCGACGGCGTCAACGGTTTCCTCATTGATCCCGGCGCTCCGGACCAGCTGGCCCATCGCATTCGGCGGTTGGCGGAGGATCGGTCGCGCCTCGAAGAAATGTCGCTCGCGGCTCGAAGAACGTATGCGGCCCACCCCACCTGGTCCCACACGGGTGACATCATCCGTCGCTTCCTGACTCAACGCGTGCTGCGGCCAAGCTGGGTCCCGTCTCATTCACCGAAGGAGGAAGTTGTATGAACCGATCCACGCTCCGCGCCATCATCGTCGTCCTCGGCCTGGTCACGGCCCTCGTCCATCTGGTCGTCCTGAATGTGCTCCTCATCCAGGATGGACAGGGTTTCAGCCTGCTGTTCGCGCTCAACGGCCTGGGCTACCTCGCACTGCTGGCCGCATTCCTGTGGCCGGTGCCCTTTTTCGCAACTCGCCGCCGGCTGCTGCACTACCTTTTCATGGCCTACGCCGCCGTCACCATTCTCGCCTGGATACCCGCCGGCTCGAAGGATTTCATCGGCTACGCCACCAAACTGGACGAGCTCTTGCTCATCGCCGCGTTGGCGATCAACCTGCGCAACGAGTCCTGATCGCCGCGGGCATGCCGGATCGTTACAGCGATTTCGAAAGATACCTGACCGCCAAGGTATCCGTCGACGACCGCGCCCTCCATCCGCGCGTGTGGTCGACGTTCGCCGCGCGCCTGCCTCGCACCGGCCGCGTGCAGATCGTCGAGGCCGGCGCCGGCGTCGGGACGATGATCACCCGCCTGCTCGAGGCCGGCCTGCCCCCCGAGGCCGATTACCACGCCGTCGAAGCCGAGACGGCCCGGGCAGACGGGGCGCGCCGATATCTCTCGCGGTGGTCCGAGAAGAACGGCTGGTCCTTCGAGGCGAACACCCAGGGCTTCTACCTGGTCCGGGCCGACCAAAGGGTGCAGGTCCACTGGCACTCGAAGGAAGTCGTTCCATTCATCGAAAACGGGTTGGTCGATGGCGCGGATGTGCTGCTGGCGCACGCCTTCCTCGATCTGGTGGACCTGCCGCGCACGCTCCCACCGATGCTCGACCTCCTGAAGCCGCAAGGCGTCTATTGCTTCACGCTCACCTTCGACGGGCTGACGGCTTTCCTTCCGGTGACCGACCCGCCTTTCGAGGCCGAACTTCTCTGCGCCTATCACCGGACGATGGACCAACGCGTGGTGAACGGTCAACCTTCAGGCCATAGCCAGAGCGGGCGACGCCTGTTGGAGTTGCTGCCGCGCTTGGGAGCGAAGGTTCTCGAGGCCGGACCTTCCGACTGGCTGGTACGGCCCATCGCAGGAAGGTACCCGGCGGATGAGGCGTACTTCTTACACTTCATCGTCGAGACCGTTCACGCGGCAGTTCTCTCGGAGGATCGCCTCGACGCCGTGCGCCTCGAGGCCTGGGCCGCGGCGCGACATGAGCAGATCGATCACGCCCAATTGACGTTCCTGGCACATCAGTGGGACGTCGTCGGGACTCGCTGATTTCACCGAACGGTCGAATGGCGATGGCCAAAACGAGGGTGATCCTGGACGCGCCCACCAATCTGGGCCTCAAACCACCCGGCCCCGGCCGCGAGCCGGGCGTGCGCCACCTCCCGGTCGCGCTCCGCGCCCATGGGCTGCTCCAGCGCCTGGCAGCGGAGGACGGGGGCAGTGTTGTTCCGCCGGCGTACGATCCGCGCATTGATCCAACAACGGGCATCCGCAACGCGGCCTCGATCGCTGCGTACTCGAGGCAGCTGGCAGCCGCGGTGGGTGACATGGTCGCCTCGGGGCAGTTCCCGATCGTGCTGGGCGGCGACTGCAGTCTGCTCCTCGGCCCGATGCTCGCGTTGAGGCGGCTGGGACGCTACGGCCTGTGCTTCCTCGACGGTCACCTAGACCTGCTCTCGCCCGATACCTCGCACACGAAGGGCGCGGCGGGCATGGATCTGGCCCTGGCGACGGGGCGCGGGCCGGCTCTCCTGGCCGACCTCGACGGATTGGGTCCGCTCGTTCAGGACCAACACGTCGCCCTTGTTGGATATCGGGGCGACCTCGAGGGCTACGGGTCGATTGCCGATCCCGGCAGTCGGCCGGGATTCGACTGGTGGTCCACGGAAGATGTGCGCAAGACGGGGCCGGAAACGGTTGCGTCGGATCTGGTCTCACGCTTCAGCGCTTCAGCCCTTGACGGTTTCTGGATTCACCTCGATGTCGACATCCTGGATGAGGCCATCATGCCTGCGGTCGATTCGCCGCTGCCGGGTGGCCTGAGCTACTCGGAGCTCGGGGCTCTCCTGCGCGGCCTCATGGGATCGGAGGCCGCGGTCGGGATGGAGATCACCATCCTCGATCCGGAGCGAGACCCACAGGGCGGGATCTTGGCGAGGTTCGTCGACTTCGTCGAGGAAGTCTTCCAGCCCTAACCGCAGGCTGTCGTCTAGGATGGGGTGGTCGATTCCGCCGGTGACTCGGTCGTCGCCGCAGAGGGCGTTCTTCCTGCCAGCACGCCGCCCAGCCACACGCCGGTCGCGGCGAAGGCAATGTCCCGCACACGAACGACCGCCGCCACGGCCAGGGCCTGCTCGGGAGTGTGACCGAGAGCAGAAAGTGACAGCACCAGGCTCGCCTCGAGCGCTCCGAGAGCGCCGGGAACAGGCACGAAGAGCGCCAGCCGCGTGGCGGTGACGACGGCAATCAACCGTTCAAGATCCAATTCGATCCCGAGATAGCGGAGGACGAGCCACCACTCTGCGAGCAAGGTCACCCACGTCATGGCGGAAAAGATCAATCCCAAGATGAGTCCCGCTGGCCGGTCATGGGCCATGCGGCTCACCTCCGCCTCGGCCGCAGCCGTGCTGCTCCGAAGTTTCACAAACCACGGGGCTGATCCTGCCCACTTCGCCATGCGGGTCACAATCCACGACCCGGGGGCGCGGCCTCCCCACGCTCCCGCGAGGTAAGCGACGGGCGCGGCCAATAAGACCAGCGCGCCGACCGTCAGCACCCAGGCGGTCCCACGAGGATAGATTCCAAGGTGCAGCACGGTGGCCATCCCGAGCGCCAGGAAACCGAAGTTGACGGCCAGTTCCAGGGCGCGATCGAGGACGATGGCCGCGGCGGCCTTCGCCGCAGGCACAGCGTGCCGACGATGGACCAGGTACGCCTGAAGCGGCTCGCCCCCGAATTGCGTGCCGGGTGTGAAATAGGTGATTCCGAATCCGGCCAGCCGATACAGGGTCGCGGCTCCGTAAGGCACTACGTGGCCATCCGCGGCCAGGATGGCCCACCATCGACCCGCCAGGGCGCACACCACCAGCAGATTTACAACCAGCAGAACGGCAATCTGGATCGGGCCCAATTGGCCGAGCACGCGGCCGACCTGGCGCACATCCAGGCCTCGAAGGGCAAGCCATACCACCAGCGGTAATGCCAGCCAAAGGAAGATCCGCAGCAAACGCGGCACGCGATTTCCGCGGCGAGTCACGATCGCCTTCCCCCGCGTCTCTCCAGCCATCGCCCTTCGGGCGCCCAGACGGAAGCCGGCCCCGTTCCCAGAATCAAGACTCCGATGGCGATCGCGCAGGCCAAGAGATCCTGGGCATTCGAGCCGAGTGCGACCATCGACAGGCCGATCGCGATGATGGTGACCAGCGCCGCCGCGCGGCCCAGAAAGCCGATGGCAACTCCCGCGAGCGACAATGACGAGAGAGCAAAAAACAGGGGGACCACCACCCCGGCATGCGGCATGCCCTGCGCGGCGAGGGCAACCACGCGGCTCGGAAGATCCTGCGCGTAGGACCACCATCTGGGCGCGATCAACAGCACGAAACCGAAGCGAAGAAGGATCGGCACGACCTGGTTCGCCATCCGCTTGACGATGGAGCGGACGGCGAGGTAGCCCTGCGAGGCGGGATCCAGAAACCCGCCCAGGACGAGGGCGTCGCGTCCGAACGAGGCGAAGAACGGCACGGCGAAGATCCACCCGGCGAGAGTCGCCAGCTCGGGCGGAGTGATGGGCCACAACACGCCGCTCAGAAAACCAAACTCGAGCCCGGCGATGGACCGCCGGGTCCTGCTTTCCGGGATTGGCCGGGGGCTTCGACCCATTCGCCGCAGGGAGGCACCCCACACGAGAAACGCATACCGCGCCAGGCCGACAGCCAGGAAGATCACCGGCAACGCGCCGTAGTGGATCGCCAGCGAAACGGCCAGGAGAACGCCGAGGCCGTCCAGTTCGACATCGAATAGCTCGCCAAGGCGCGTGGCGTGATCGGCCCGGCGAGCCAGATAACCGTCGAACTGATCGGCGAGGATCGCAGCCGTGTACAGAATCGCGCCCGTCCACGCGGCCGGGCCCTCGGGGCGCGGCAGGAAAAGCAGCCCGGCCAGCGGGGCCAGCAGAAGCCCGCGCAGCAGCGTCAGACTCGTTCCGGGCCCGAGCGATGTCAGGAGGGGGGCCTCCTCGGAACGCCGGTTGAAGCGGAGTCGAGACCGGAGGAAGACGAGCACGTATCCTGTCACCACCGTCGAAACGGGAAGCCAGCGGGCCCACCGGCCAGGATCTGCCCCGCAGACCATCAGCCCGACCGCGGCCAGGATGGCCAAGCCAACGGGTATCCAGGCCAGCCAGCGGCGCTCCAGATCGGACGGAAGACGGCCCACCTCGGCGCGTGGGCGCGCCGGTCGGGCGCGCGCCGCGTCCATCTTCCTAGCCTGCCCCTCGACGCGCGGCGTCCGCGCCGCCGGAGAATCCACCGACCGCCGGAGGCGTGCATCGATTAGAATGCGGCTCACCCATCACGGCGCACCTTCCAGGAGAGGCCGATGTCGAGCAACAGCCTGACCGTGACCGACAATCGCACGGGCAAGTCGTACAGCCTTCCCATCACCGACGGCGCGATCCGAGCCATCGACTTGCGCCAGATCAAGGTCGACGAGCAGGACTTCGGGCTGATGGCCTACGATCCGGCCTTCACCAACACCGCCTCGACGCGCAGCGCCATCACTTTCATCGACGGCGACAAGGGCATTCTCGAGTACCGAGGTTACCCCATCGAGGAGCTGACCGAGAAGAGCACCTTCCTCGAGGTGGCATACCTCATCCTGTTCGGCGAGCTGCCAACCGCGGCTCAGCTGGCGCAGTGGACGGACGAGATCCTGCATCATACGTTTCTTCACGAAAACATCAAGGAGCTCATGCAGGCCTTCCGCTACGACGCCCACCCCATGGGCATGTTCATCAGCACCGTGGCTGCCCTGTCCACCTTCTATCCTGAGGCCAATCGCGTCGATGACGCCGGAAACCGCGTGTACCAGATCAAACGCCTGATCGCCAAAGTGCCGACGATCGCCGCGTTCTCCTACCGCCACAATCGCGGTCTGCCCTACGTCTACCCCAACAACGATCTGAGCTACGCCGGCAATTTCCTGAGCATGATGTTCAAGATGTCCGAGCCGCTCTACCGCGTCGATCCGATCCTCGAGCACGCCCTGGACGTCCTGTTCATCATGCACGCCGACCACGAACAGAACTGCAGCACCAACGCCATGCGGGCCATCGGATCGAGCCGGGTCGACCCCTTCAGCGCGCTGGCCGGAGCCGCCGCGGCGCTCTACGGGCCGCTCCACGGTGGCGCCAACGAGGCCGTGCTGCGGATGTTGGCCCAGATTGGCGACGTGCGACAGGTCCCGGATTTCATCCAGCGGGTGAAGGCCGGCGAAGGACGCCTGATGGGCTTCGGCCACCGGGTCTACAAGAACTACGACCCGCGGGCACGCATCATCAAACACATCGCCGACCAGGTCTTCGAGGTGACCGGACGCAACCCTCTCCTGGATATTGCCCTGGAGCTGGAGCGAATCGCCCTGCAGGACGAGTATTTCATCTCGCGGCAGCTCTATCCGAATGTCGATTTCTACTCCGGGATCATCTACCAGGTCATGGGCATCCCGGTCGACATGTTCCCGGTGTTGTTCGCAATCCCGCGGACGGTGGGCTGGCTGGCCCAGTGGCAGGAGATGATCGTCGACCCGGATCAGAAGATCGCCCGCCCGCGCCAGATCTTCGTCGGTCCTGCCAAGAGAGCATACGTCCCAATCGACCGCCGCTGATCTCAGCTCGCGTGGTTGGCTCCGAGGGACGTCGTTCTGCCCGATTGACACATACGCGCATGCATGTTTAATTAGAAGGGGTCGAGATGCGACGCACGAAGGCCGAGGCAGCCCTTACCCGCCAGGCGATCCTGCGATCGGCCCTGGCCGTGTTCAGCACCAGGGGCTACGCTTCCGCCACTCTGGACGATGTGGCCCGCCTGGCCGGCGTGACCCGGGGCGCGATCTACTGGCATTTCGATGGGAAGGCCGGCCTCTTCCAGGCCCTGCTGGAAACCTACTCAACCAGGGTCACCGAGATTTTCGCCTCGGGCGCCAACGAGAACGGGGAGTTTACAGAAGTCCTGACGCGTCTGGTCGAGCGGGTGTTGGAGGCGGTGGAAACCGACCGGGGCGTCCAAGCGGTCGCCGAACTTGCCCTCTTCAAGACCGAGAACCTTCCCGAGCTGCGCTCCGTTCAGCGCCACCAGGCGGAGGCCGCCAATCTGCTGCTCCAATCCGTTACCGCGACTTTGCGCCGGGGGGTCGGTGCCGGCAGCTTGCGCCCGGATGTACCCGTCGAGGCCGCCGCACGCGTCCTTCTGGGCATGATCAACGGCATTCTCCACCAATGGCTGTTGAGTCCCCGCTCGTTCTCCCTCCGGGAAGCCGCCCAACCACTCTCGAGGATCTTCCTCCACGGGTTGGCCCGGCCCTAAGCGCACAAGAGATTTACATACATTTGCAAATGTATGCTATGACAACAATGCCGCTCGCTTCCCCTGAGGCGACTGCCGAGACTATGCGCCGTTCGGCTCGGGGGCCCGGTAGCGATTGGCGCGGATGAAGTCTTCCGCCTGGTCGGGGTCAAACGTCTCGAGGCGGAGAATCTTTCCCCATGAGGTCAGGACAACCTGCTCGGAGATCGATTCCCACGGAAAAGCGATGAGTTTGACGCTGCCCGCTTCCCGCATCGAGTCCTGGATCGAAGACTGCAGCCTCGAACAGGCCTCTGGGGCGAGATCGCCACAGTTGTACCAGTAGATCACGTAGCCGTGCTCCAGGTTATGGACCAGATAGGCCGCCGGGAATGAAGGTAGCGAAGCCGCATCCCCGGGCGCATAGAAGCCGGCATCGAAGGTGCTCGGGAAGTGAACCCCGGATGTCGGCGGATCCGTGGAGTATTCGCCGGGATCGGTGCCCTCGGGGACGTGCTGACCGGCCGGTGAAGTCTCCACCGACTGGCCGACTCCCGGCCGAAAGGCCTGGGAAGCCAGCCAGCCAACCGCCACCAGCACGACGAGTCCACCGGCCGCCCACAGCAGCCGCCTCAGGGTCTGCTGGCGACGCTGTCGCGCCCGGCGTTGTTCGCGCATCGATGTCCGACCCACAGCTTTCCTCCTCTTTGGCGTGAAACTCAACTCCCCGTGGAAACCTCGGCCGTTGCCACCACCACGGGCGCGTTGCTCACCGCACCGGCAAAGCCCAGGAAACGCTCGATCTCCGAACCGGGCTGTCCCCTCAGGTTTTCAATCCATCGGTAGGACACGGCCTGGAAAACCAGTTCGACGCGCAGCGTGTAGGGCCCACCACCGGTGCCGCCGAGGTTGATCTCGTACAGCACCCGGTCGCCGCCCTCCGTGAAGTTGTCGTCCTCCCTGGCCTCGCCCCGAACGGCAATGTCTTCATACGGAGCGCTTTTCTCGAATCCCCACGGCAAGAGGCGGTTGTCCTTGAGGTAACCCGCCGCCACCAGCAGCCCGGTTGTCACCCCGCCTTCGCTGTTGCGCAGGATCGTCTCGTAGATCTGGACCTGGTCCGGACTGACGATCGCCCGGTAGTGAGGCTCATAGGCGGCCGGATCAGCGTCGTTGTCGTTTCCCGCGATCGCTCCGTCGTCGCCGTAGGCACCCGACTCGAAAACGATCTGTCCCGTTCCATCGGTCAGCGTGACGTGAAGCCAGGCACGCCGCGAGGGATAGCCGGTGGGGAACTTGTGACCGGCGCTGTTCTCGACCACCACCTGGGCGCTGAACCGCCCTCCGGAGATCTCGACGTCGTCGAAGCTGAGCAGGGCCGTTTCTTCCGCCAGGTAGGCCTGCGTTCGCGCGCGTGCGTCGCCGAACTGCTCGCTGGAGGCGGTGGCGCCCAATTCCGTGCCGAATCGTTCCAGAACCGCCAACATGTAATCGTTGGACCCGACGAAAGTGTGTTGGGCAAACGGGCTGCGCGGGTTGACGCTCGAGCTCGCCACCCGCACGCCTCCGGAGGCGTCGGGCATGTGGCACTCCTGGCAGGTGGAGGTGCGTCGATAGCTGCTGTAGAACCACTCCAGGTACGTGACCTGCTCAGGGAATTCGCCCGCCGGCTGGCCGCGGGCATCGACATACGGCGTGTAGAGGGTGTGGCAGGTGGCACACATCTCCGACGTGGTGATGTGCAGGCCCTGGGTGGGGATATGCCCCGAGCCGGCCTGCATGATCGCCGCCTGGTTCTCCTCCACCGTGTAGGGGCCAAAACTCAGCCTCTCGCCGTCGGGCAGCTCGGCGTCGATCGAGTAGCCGCCGTTGTAGCTGCTCGGCAGGCCCAGGCCCTCCTCGCGAATCTGATGGCACACCGCACACGACACGCCGTCCAGAGCCAACGCGTGCAGCTCGTTCGAAGCGTCCAGAAAACCGCCGTCCAGCACGGAGGTGGGTTCGTCCCGAACTGCGGCCGTGAAGTTGGCCATCGGCATGTGGCACCGGGTGCACAGCTCCTCCAGGGCCTCGCGCTGCTCGGGATGGGCCTCGACCTCCGAGCGCAGGCTGGCTTGCCAGTAGGGATCGCGGGCCGAATTGGCCATCATCGTCGAGCGCCAGGCCGTCCCCAGCGACACATCGGCGCCGCTGTCGTCCAGCAGGTTCTCGTGGCACACCGCGCACGCGCCCGAGGCCAGGAAGAACTGGTTGCGATCCGTCGGCAGCGGCGGCGGACGGTCCACGGTGGCCTGACCCGCCTCGGGAGTAGGGGTGACGGGCGGAGTCGCCGAAGGCGGCGGGGTGCGCGTCGGGCGGACGGGGCCGGCCGTCGGGGGCGGCGAGGCTTGCGGCGCGGCGCAGGCGGCCAGGACCGCCCCGGCCAGGAAGAGCACGAGTCGATGAGGGAGGCGCATGTGGGCAGCTCCGGCGGTTCGCATGCGGTCAGACCAGAAATCGGCCGTCGCGGTAGACCGTCTGGCCGTCGAAAAGGATTTCACCACCCTGTCGCATATCGCACAGCATATCCCAGTGGATGGCGCTTCGATTATGGCTGCCGGTGTCGGGGTAACCGGATCCCAGGGCCAGATGGATCGTCCCGCCGATCTTTTCGTCGAAGAGGATATTCCGGGTGAAGTCCTGAATCTGATTGTTGGTACCCACACCGAACTCTCCCAGATAGCGCGCCCCGGGGTCGGTCTCCAACATTTCGAGCAAGTAAGCCTCGTTCTTGGCGGCCTTCGCCTCCACCACCCGGCCCTGGCGGAAGGTCAGCTCGACGCCCTGAACCTCGCGCCCCTCGTGAATGGCCGGGAAGTCGAAACCAACCCAGCCCTCCGCCGAATCCTCGACCGGGCCGGTAAAGACTTCGCCGTCAGGCATGTTATGGATTCCGTTCGATCCGACGAACGTGCGTTGGCGAATGGAGAACTTCAGATCGCAGCGAGGCCCGCGCACCTCGACCCGGTCGTGGTTGCTCAGAGACGCCGCCAGCCGGGACTGCTCAGCCTGGGTCTCCTTCCAATAAGCCGTAGGGTCCCCCTCGTCGGCCACGTGGCAGGCGCGGTAGACGAAATCCTCGAAGTCCTCCAGGCTTTTCTCCGCGTCCTGGGCAAGCGCCTGCGTGGGAAAGAGAGTGGTCACCCACTTGAACTCCCCGCGGGCGCCGCGCTCGAACTGGGAGCGCAGCAGCCCTTGAACGGCGCGCCCTCTTCTGGCTGACTTTGCCTTGTCGGCCGTGGTCAACTGGCGCGTGTTGCCCGAGGAGTAGATCCGGATGCGGGACTCGAAGGTATCGTAGACCAGCTTGTGGAACTCGGGGACGGCGTCGAGCTGCGCCTCACCGGCGTATTTCAGGAAGCTGGCGTCGAAGCCGGTCCGGGTGATCATCCCGGCCGGCGACAGGAGAAGGTAGGGCAGGCCCCCGGCCTGCAGGATGCGTTCGAAGAGGGCGCGGACCAGAGGCAGCGCGCCGATTTCGCCTTCGATCCCGACACGATCTCCGGGCTGGATTCGCGTCGAGTGGTGCACCAGGACGGTGGCCAGGCGCTCCGTGCGGGGGTCGGACATCGTGACTCCGTGGTGACAGGAATGGGGATGGACCGAGGCATTCTACCACCTCGCCCCGCGCGAGCCGGCGCGAGACCACGTGGCCTGGCATAGGTCGTCGCGAGAAAGCTCGCCTCAGCCGAGCGGGCCGACGACCTTGAGGAAATCGTGTGAGCCGTGCGAAACGCAGGTCGAGAGGCGGCGGAACCAGACCTGAAACTGGGCATCGCGGAACAACTGGTTGCGATGGTCATCCCAGGAAGCCAGGTCGGCGGTTTCGACCTCGATGATCAAATTGAAGAGACGGCCAGATCCCGCCGTCAACAGCCGCGGCCGGGAGCCGACCCCCACGTCGACCAGCATCGCCCCATAGGTCCCCAGCAATTCGAGCGTTTCGGCGATGCGCCATTCCAGAGCACGGAAACAACTGCGGACGACGACCGCCCCCACGCCCGACCAGCCCTCGTTCGGTCGCTCGACGGTGTGAAACTCGCGCTGACCTTCCTCGACATACTGTTTGAAAAGTTTGAACCATTCCTGGTATTCGGGCGATGCCAGGACGGTCGCGTTCATCTGGTTCCAGGCGTCATTCGACTCGAGGTGCAGCGCCGTGGCCAGGGTAAACATCTCCCCCGACAGATCGGTCAGGACTTCGTAGCGCTGCCTGCCTTTCGGCCAGGCCGGGACGTCGGAAGCCAGCCGGTTCCAATGCTCAACCGCGGCGTCGATCTTGCCGAATTTGATCTGGAACGTGTCGCGAATCTGGATCATCGGAGCCTCTGCCGCCTCACCACGGCCGGGGAAATGGGGCCGGGCCGATTATACGCGAAGCGAGTGATGATCGGATTTCACGCCAGGCGCAGACGGCTTTCGTCGGGCCGGGCGCAGTCGATCCATTCCGCCCCCGTGGCGCGGCGAAAGCCTTCGACGCCCAGCCGCAAGTTCAAGCCGCGACGGCCGGCGCTGACCACGATCGTCTCGAGGGGCTCAGCCGATCGATCGAGGTAGACAGGGAACTTCTTCGCCTGCAGCGCCAGGGCCGAGATGCCTCCTACTTTCAAGCCCGTCAGTCGCTCTGCCTCCGGCGGTCTGGCCATACTCAGGCGCTTGAATCCCAGCGCCTCGGCTGCGCGGCGTAGGTCCAGGGTTGTGCCCGCGGGTATCAAGATCAGCAACGGGCGGGCGCGCCGCACCGGAGGCAAAACGACGAGCGTCTTGAACACCTGTTGAGGCGGTAGGCCGGCATGCTCGGCGACGCCCAGCGCGTCGTGGATGGACTCGGGAAAAGCGACGACCTCATAGGCGATGCCCAGGTCGTCGAGAAGGCGCATGGCGAGAGTCTTGGGGAGGCGGGCTGACATGGGTTCAGCTCTCAGCCGTCACCGTTCGTGCCGCAAGAACCGGCGGCACGCCGGTGCGAGACGGCAGCCATCAGCGGTCAGCCAGGCCGTCGAGTAGCGGCTGTCGCATCCTCCATCATGCGTTTGGCCGCCCGCCGGGCGATCTCGACGGCGAAATTTGTGCCGCGATCCCAGGGATAGACCTGACTCATGCTGGCCAGCCACAGCCCGGGGACCGGGGTCTTCAGATCGGGGATCGCCTGCGAGTGGTTGAGTGGAGGCACCGGCTGCGCGTACGGTGTGCGGAAGAGCCATGATGCCCGCACCCAGTCCGGCCGGAAGTCCGGATGGAAGCGGGGCAGAGCGGGAAGGAATCGGGCGAGCAGTTCGTCCTGGCTCAGGCGGAAGTACTCGTGATCCGGGTCGAGGTAATCGCCCAGGTAGACGATGTGATCGCCGCCGAAATGCTCCGGCGGCAGAAAGTTGGTGTGCTCCACGAGCGCCAGGAATGGAAAGCCGGCCGACTTCGGAAGGCTGTGCCAGTAGATGCCTTGCTCCGATAGTCGATGGCGCAGCGCCAGGATCATCACCACGGCTCCCATGGCTCGCAAGTTCGAGAGCCGTTCGAGGTAGGAGGCTGGCAGGGAAGGTGTCAGTCGTGCCAGCAGGGAAGGCGCCAGAGTCACCAGGCACTGATCGACGAGCAGATCGCCGCCCGATGTGGCGAGCCGCAAACCGCCGCCCTCCTGCGGATCGATGCGGTTCACGGCCGTCTTCAAGCGGATGTCCGCGCCCCGACGCCGCACGACCTCGGCCAGACGATCGAGGAAAGCCTGGAATCCGCCGACAAACGTGCCCAGTCGCGGCGTGCGGGCTTTGACTCGCGCCCAGAACCAGGCGGCGTTGACGTCGCGATAGTGCGGCC
>DASSGB010000197.1:0-5688 GCA_035693825.1 Anaerolineales bacterium | reverse complement strand
CGCAAGCTGCCCTTCGAGCTCGAGCAGGGTCTCGTCCGCCGGATCCGCGGCGCGTAGGGCCAGGATCGTCTCTCGGGCCTCCGCCCAGCGTCCTTGCTCGCCCAGCTGGCGCGCCACGAAGCCTGCCATTTCGCCGCATTGAAGGCGCAGGTGTTGGCGGAGCGGTTCGACGTCGGTAAGAAGATCGAGCGCGGCCTCCGCCAGGAGGGGCCCACGATAGAGGGTCAGAGCCATTCGAAAATCGCGAACGGCCGCCAAGGGATTACCACGCTGCGCGTTCTGCCGGCCGCGATGGTAGGCATTCTGAAACTCCCGGATGTCGACCCAAACGCTGTCATCCAAGTGAAGCCGGTAGACATGGCCTTCGTGCAGCACATAGCGCGACGGAAGACCCGCAGCCGCGCTGGGCTCGAGCGCCCGACGCAAGGCATGGATGGCGACGTACAGGCTGTTCCTTGCGTGTTCGGGGTTGGCTTCGGGCCACAGCCAGCCCATGAGGCGTTCGGCCGTGACCGGCTCCGGATAGGCGGCGACCAGAAGCGCCAGCAGCTGACGGGCCCGCAAAGGGATGGCCCCATCTGCTGCCTCGGCCACACCGATGATCTCCAGCCGACCAAAAGCCCGAATGGCCGGGACCACCTTCATTTCGCCCGCGGTGTGGTGCCACTTCGAGGCTGATTCGGCGCGGTCGACGAGCGGCACGCCCGCCGCCAGCATGGACGAGAGGAAAGAGGCCAGCATCTCGGCCTGCACGGTCTCGCCCCGGCCATAGACTCCGCCGCGCTCGGGCTCGCCGATGACCAGCAGGCCCGCCACTTCCCCTTCGTGCCGGATGGGGAGGATCAGGCTGGCCGGCCCGGGCAGGCCCTGGAGGTCGCCGGCCCGCAGCCTCGACTCGGTGAGCGGCCATTCGACGTTGCGCGAGGGAACGCGGATCGTGGGGCGGCCTCTGTCGCCCTCGAAGATCATGCCGGCCGATGTCCCGGGGCGGTCCGCCCGTTCGAGGATCTGGATGTAGGCCGCGGACAGCTCGCTGCGCAGCATCTGCTTCGGCCCGGCGACCATGAAGCGCGAACCGCCTTCCGCCGCCAGGGCCGCCCACGCACGGCCCAGCGAATTGGCGAACGTCTCCGTTGATTCGGGCCGTCGCAAGACCACGCGCTGGGCCAGTCGTATCCACTCGGGCCGGGAAAGGATGAGTCCGGCCACCAGACCGGTCGCCCCGGGGATGATCAGGTTGGCGGGGGCGGCGCTCTGTTGTGGGTCGAGAGCCATCGGGACGCCCGCCAACACGGCCACGCCCATGACGGTCACCAGCGAGCTCGACTGGTCGCGAACGAGCGGCCTGCCGGCAGGCGCGCCAAAGCGGAGCACGCTGTCCGCCAGGAGGATCCCGGCGGCCAACGAGAGCGCGCGCAGCGCGATCGCCGAGGCGACGCTCAAGTAAGGGATGGGCGAATCGACGAGCGAGAGACCCGGCACCCTCACCAGCATCGACAGCATCAGGAAGATGGCCGGCGTCAGGAGCAGGCGGGCGTCCGAACGCGAACGGGTGTTGTCCGCCTGGAACAGAGCATGGACCACCAGGGCCGCAGTGACGACGAAGTTGACCGCCGCGTACGCCGAGGCGAGGGCGTGACCGGCGAGGTTCACCACCGGGCGGACGATGATGACTCCGGGCAGTCCGGTGCTTCCTGCACCGATGAGCACTCCATTGGGCGACAAAACCGAAATCGCGCCGAGCCCGCTCGTGACGTACGCCAGTACCACGACGTGACGAGCGACTTCGGCATGCCGGCCGCTGAGGGAGCCAAGGGCCATGTGCAGGAACAACGCCAAGGCCAGTGGAGCCGCGGCGGAACGCACGCGCAGGAGCAGCAGGGCGCCCGCCGGCCAATCGGGTGTGTTGAGGAGAACATAGGAAACGGCGTCGAAGGCCTGGATCAGGCAGAAGCCGACAAACGGCCAATCGGAGCGGCGAGAGCTCCGATCGGAGGCGACGTACGTTGCCAGGAAGACATAAACGGTGACGCTCAGGACCTGCAGAGCGACGAACGCCGTAGCAGCGGGTTGTATGACCCCCTCCATTCGCCGGGCGCGAGGATAAGGCCTCGTTAAGTGTATTAACGCATTCTCTAAGAGAAGGTGTCGAATCCAGGGCTGGGAAGGTACGGGATCGGATCGAATTGGCCGTCTCAAGCCCTATTTGTCTTATTGTGGAGCCTCTCACGCGGCGCATCCGCTTCGGGAACTCAGGCTGCGAGTGGTTGGGCGGTGCGAGCGGGCTATGTTGCGCCGCGCGCCAATCACCTATGATCAAGAGAAGATACGGTCGAGGAGTGGAATGAGCCGCTGGCGGTCCCTTCTGGCTTCCTCGTTGCTTGCCGCGGCGGCCCTCGGACCCACCCGGGCTGCCGGGGCGGAACCTTCGCCAGCGATCGACCCCTCCAGCCTGCTCGAGGTGCCGGAAAGCGAGCGCTGGCGTTTCGGCGTCGTGGCGCCCAACGGGATCTCGGGCTATGAAGAAGCTCTGGAGGATCTGCGGGCCGGGGCGTACCTCGACTTCGGGCGCAGACTGTCGCCGGCCACGCCTGGCGGGATCGAATACATCCAGGTCCTGCGCGTGCGGGATGACGTCTACCCGGACGTGGTGAGCGAGCTTGCCTCGCTCGTAGCCGCCAATCCGGGCGCCTCCTGGGAAGTCGGCAACGAGCCCGACACCACCTACGAGAACCAGGACAACCTCCTGCCCGAGACGTACGCCGATCGCTTCTACGACCTCGCCACCGACATCCGCAGCCTGGACTCGACGGCCAAGATCGGCTTCGGCACCGTCGTCCAGCCGACTCCTATCCGCCTGCGCTACCTTCAGCGAGCCTGGGATCGGCTGGTGACGCTGGCCGGATCCGCGAGCGCGGCCTCGGGCCTGGTCGACTTCTGGAATGTGCACGCCTTCATCCTCAACGAGTGGCCGGGCGAGTGGGGCACAGGCGTCCCGCCCGGTTTCCTGTGCGAAAGCGGAGGCCAGGGCCGCTGCTGGGATGAGTCGCAGGGTGCGGGGTTCGATTGCGACGCCAATCCCACCCAGTGCTGGACCCCCGTGCACTACACCACCTATCCCTTCAACCAGACCCACGACAACTCGATCTTGGAAGCGCGGGTCGTCGCTCTGCGCCAGTGGATGGAGAGCATCGGCGAACGCGACAAGCCGCTGTGGCTGACCGAGTACGGCAGCCTGTTCCCGCCCATCGACGAGCCGGGCGGCCCGGACCTGGTGAACGTCTCCGACACCGAGACCATCCGCTTCATGACGGAGAGTTTCGACTACTTCCTCAACACCACCGACGCCACCATCGGTCTGCCTTCCGACGGCAACCGCCTGGTGCAGCGCTGGTTCTGGTACAGCCTCAATGACTATCGCTACACCTTCGGCGGCACGCTGTACGACCCGGCCAACGGCGGAGCGCGCACCGCCGTCGGCACGGCCTGGATCAACTATGTCGACCCGCCGATCTTCGAGGATGTGGGCATCGACCACTGGGCGCGAGACCTCATCGAGCTCCTGTATGAAGAGGGCTTCGTCGTCGGCTGCAGCTACACGCCGCGCCTGTATTGCCCCGAGCGGGTGCTCATCCGGGCCGAGAGCGCGGTCTTCATCCTGCGCGGACAGTATGGCGCCATCCTCGATCCGCCGCATCCGCCGCCCGCCACGCCGACTTTTACCGATGTCCGCCCGAGCTACTGGGGCTACGGCTGGATCGAAAGCCTGTGGACCGACGGCTACACCTCCGGCTGCTGGACCGCTCCGATGATGTTCTGCCCGCTGCGTCAGCATACCCGGGCGGAGGGAGTCGTCTTCTTCCTGCGCATTAAGAACGGAGTTCTGTACGAGCCGCCCGAGCCGACAGGCACCTTCGACGATGTGCCCCTCGACCGCTGGGCGACGGAGCACGAACCCTGGTACGCCGCGTGGGTGGAGGCCGGTTACAACGAAGGCATTCTCCCGGCCTGTTCCACCTCGCCGCTGCGCTTCTGCCCGGACGATCCCCTCAACCGCTCCTGGGCGGCGTATGCCATGGTACAGGCTAAGGGGCTGACATTGCCTTGAGGCCGGCGGGCTTCGGAGCGCCGAGCCAAAGACCTACGACAGGAGCCGGAGAGAGCCCATGCGATCACCCCTGTTGGTAACCCCTCCTGAGAAGCGGCGCACGGAGCCGGTCCTGCTCCTGATCATCGGCATCCTCATCGGAGCGATCGGGGTTTCGCTGTTGGGGGCGGTCTTGCTGGCAACCGGGGATCTTTCGCTGGGCACCCCGACGATGCCGACGCCCGTCACCTGCGCGCCGACGCCGGACTTGCTGCTCGAGTGCCAGTTCGTCATCACCTGCCCGACGTCTGCGCCCTGCCCGACACAGATTCCGACGGCGACGATGGACATCGGGGCCACGGCCACCGCCGCGTGCGCCGACTTCCAGTCGCGGTTCCCCGGGACGCCCTGCCCACCCTCACCGTGAGGCTCTCGACCCTGTAAGGCCCTCCGTCTTGTTAGGCCCTCACCCCAGCCGCAGGTTTTCCCGCGCGGACGCGTCCGCATCTCGGCGAAGGACCCTCACTGCAGCCCCTCTCCCGCGAATTCGTAGCCGCAGGCTTCAGCCTGCGCCCGCATCTCGGCGATGGCGTGATCCACCTCATCGCCGCCTCACCTTCCAGAAGTAGGACCGAAGCACCTTCGACGCGCTTCGCCTCGTGGCGGATTTCAATTGCGGTCGGAATAGTCTTGCCTGCGAGTTGTTGTCGCGCATTTGTCAGGCGATTATGACATCTCTCGCCGCGAGTAGGACCAATGTCACCCCGTTTGGACCCCTCGGATTAAGTCGCCCGTAAGCCCGGGACTCTAGAATGCGAGCTGTTACAGGGGCGGGCGGTCGTCGGGACGATCGATCCAGATCGGCGACCCCTGTCATCCACATTCATTATCACGTGGCGCGGTGTCAGGGGCCGCGTCGAGATCACGCCTGGCAGAGGGTGAAAGATCCCCGGGGGGTGTTTTCGTTTGAGCCGATCCGCCCGGGGTTGCGGGAACGTGGGGAAGGGAGGAGCCGTGAGCGGTTTGAAGAGCCAGGTGCCTTCGGCGGGAGCCCGCTGCGTCCTTCAGCTCGAACACGGGTTGCGGTTCCTCACGCCGAAGGAGATCAACGTGATTGACGACTTGTTGGCCTCGGTGGCGCCTTTCGGCGAGGTGCGCCTGGCGGTGCAGAAGGGCAAGCTGCGCTTCGTGTCGTCGGTCAAGAGCCACGACGCCTTCCAGTTGACCGGCAAGAACGAGAAGACGGAGCCCTGAGATGGCGACCGCGGAGGGGGTGGAACTGCGCTGGTACGTCCTGCGCAGCAAGCCGCGCAAGGAAGGCGCGCTGCAGCGCTACGCGCGCCAGAACGGCCACGAGGTCTTCTATCCCACGATTCCCACGCGGCCGGTCAATCCCAGGGCGTCGCGCGTTGCCTCGTATTTCCCGGGCTACCTCTTCGTGCACACCGACCTGCGGGCCGTCGGCGCGACCACCTTCCACTGGATGCCGTACTCGGCGGGATTGGTGGAAGTGGGCGGCGAGCCGGGCGTGGTGCCGGATCTGCTGGTGCGCAAGATCGCCGCCCGCGTGGGTGAGATCCGGAAGGCCGGCGGCCTGGCCC
>DASSGB010000196.1:0-13829 GCA_035693825.1 Anaerolineales bacterium | reverse complement strand
AGCCGGTAGACGACCACCAGCTCGCCATCGTGCAGCGTCGGCTCCATGCTGTTGCCCTCGACCCGAATGCGGGCTGTGACCAGGTTGACGGCGAAGAACAGCAGGCCGGCGATGAAGACCGTTTCGATGAACTCCCACAACCCGCGCGCCAGGCGCGCCCTCAGGCTGGGAGAGGCGGAAGCGCCCCACGATGGGGGCGCCGTCGAGTCGGGCGGATTCGCGGTCACGCTGTCGATTATACGACCCGGCCCGAGGGGTGACAAGCAGGCCGGAGGACCCACGCCCAAACCTGTTTTGCGCAGCAAAACGGGTTTGGGTCGAAGGTCACTCCTTCCGATCGCGCGCTCGAAAGGCCAGTCTCAGCGGCGTCCCGGAGAAGCCGTATTCTTCGCGCAGACGGTTCTCGAGATAGCGCCGGTAGGAGAAGTGCACGAGCCGAGGGTCATTGACATGGAAGAGGAACGTCGGAGGGTCGGTGCGCACCTGCGCCGCGTACAGGATCTTCAACGGGCGCGAGCCGCGGCCGCTGGGCGCGTGCCGGGCCACAGCTTCCTGGACCAGGCGGTTGAGCTCGCCGGTGGGAATCCGGCGCAGTCGTTCCTCCTGCACGCGCAGCGCGAGCGGGAGGATCTGCGAGGTGCGCTGGCCGGTCAACGCCGACACGAACAGCACCGGGACGAAGTCGAGGAAATGGAGCTCGGATCGAAGGCGCTCGGTGTAGGCCGGGAGGGTGTGCGTGTCCTTGGGGACGAGGTCCCACTTGTTGACCAGCACCACCACGCTCTTGGCCTTGTCGAGCACCAGGCCCGCGATGTGGGCGTCCTGAGCTGTCACCCCCTCCGAGCCGTCCAACACCAGGAGGACAACGTCGGCCCGATCGATGGCCTTGAGGGCGCGAAGGACGGAATACTTCTCGACGCCGGGCTCGATCCGCCCGCGGCGGCGAATCCCGGCGGTGTCGATGAGCGTGATCGGCGTCCCGTGATACGTCAGTTGGGTGTCGATGGCATCGCGCGTCGTCCCGGGGGTCGACGACACCAACACCCGCTCCTCGCCCAGCAGGCGATTCAACAGGCTGGACTTGCCGACGTTCGGCCGGCCGACGATGGCCACAGGAATTCCGGGCTCCGTTTCTTCTTGGGCCGGGCGTGGGCCGCCCAGAGCCTCGACCAGCCGGTCGAGCAGGTCGCCCGTGCCCGTACCGTGCACCGCGCTCACCGGAAACGGGTCGCCCATGCCGAGTTCGTAGAACTCGACGGCGCGGGCGCGGTCTTCGGCTGAATCGCACTTGTTGACCACCAGAAGGATCGGCGGCGGGGATTTCAGGCGCCGCAGTCGCCCGGCCACCTCGTGATCGGCGGGAGTCGGCCCGTCCCTGACGTCCACCAGGAACAGAATGGCGTCGGCTTCGGCGGAAGCGATCTCGGCCTGGGCTCGAATAGCCTCGACGTACTCGGCCGAGTCGCTCGAGAGCGGTTCCCGCTCACGGCCCGCCCGCGGGTCGATGCCGCCGGTGTCGACCAGGTCGAAGGTCAGCCCGTTCCACTCCGCCTCGGCCACCAGCCGATCGCGGGTCGTCCCCGGGCGGTCGTCGACCACGGCCAGGCGTTCGCCTGCCAGCCGGTTGAACAGAGTCGACTTGCCGACGTTCGGCCGGCCGACGATGGCAACGATGGGTCTGGCCATGGAAGGGCTAGGGGAGTGGGGTCGGCGTGGCGAAGGGCACGCGGCTGACGGTGACCTCGATCAAATCGGGGATGATCGTCTGGACGCGCACGTCGGCGGGCAAAACGATGACCTCCGGGGCCACGTCGTGCACACCGACGCCAAGACTCAGAAGATCGAGGACCACGCGCACGTCTTCCGGTGAAAGCTGCTCGAGCTCGGGCAGGGAACCGGTCAGGATGACGCTGACGCTTTCCAGGGACGGGCGGGCGTACAGCCCGACCTGCAATCCGACGACTTCGACGCGCCGGGTAATCGTGAGCGAACTTTCGATCGGGGCGATCGTCACCTGAACCAACACCGATTGCTCATCCACCAGCGTGAAGCCTTCGGGCAAATCGACGGTGACGCGGCGGTCGATGTTTTGGCTGGCGTCGTCGAGCGAGATGGCTTCCGTCTGGACGAAACCGGGCAGAGTCGACATGGCGGCCGGGTCGGTGGCGAAGACGGTCACGGTGGGCGGCGAAACGGTCATGTTGGTCACGCGGTAACCCGGCAGCACCTGGCCCATCACCAGCGGGATGACCGCCACCGACCGAAAACCGCCGGGCAGGGAGATCGGCACTTCGACATGCACCTGCCGCGGCGAGACGGTAACGCCGCGCACATCCGTGCCGGTCGCCGTGCGCGGAGATAGATCGACGGTCTGGAGAAGCGTGGCGTCCTGACCGGAAAGGGTGACACCGGCGACGGCTTCGGCCACCAGGTTGACCAGGGAGGCGGGGCCGGCGACGGTGACTTCGTCGAAAGACGGCGCCGGCTGGCCGACTCGATAGCGGGCGGCCGGCTCACCGGCCAGCACGACGCGCACCGGCACCGATCGGCTCAGCCTTTCCTCGATGGTCACATGGACGGTGGATGGGTCGGTGCCGCGGACCCGTGCCGACCGGATGTCGACCGAAGGCTCCAGCGGGACGGTGTACACCCCGGCCCCCAGGCCGCGCAGATCGGCTACCAGGTGCAGGTCCGACCGGCCCAGCGTTGCCCATACGGAGCGTGGGGCGCGCACGGCCAGGGACGCCTCGCTGGTCAGCGTGCCGGTCGTGATCAATCCCTCATCCGGCCCCATGTATTCGATCGCTACCGGATCCGGGAACATGGCCTCCTGGATCGGGTCCGTGGCGTTGACGCCTGCCAGCCACACCACCAGCGCCAGGACCACCGAAAAGAAGAACGTCTCGGCATTGTCCGAGACCCAGGGAGGCAGAGCCCGTCTCACGACTCACCCGGCGCTTCCGCCCGGCCCCGCCCGGGCCGGCCGAACAGCCGCTGGACCCAGGCCGGCCACGGACGCGAGGCCCGCGGGTGATAGAAGGCCATCAGAATGTTGCGCAGGCGCGTGGAGTCGAGTCGGCGAATCATGCGCCCGTTATGTGCCACGGAGATCGCCCCGGTCTCCTCGGAAACCACGATCGCCACGGCGTCGCTGACTTCGCTGATGCCCAGGGCCGCCCGATGGCGCAGGCCCATCTGGCGATCGCGCGAGCGGGCGAGCGTCCCGCTGGCGGACAGGGGCATGACGCAGGCCGCGGCGGCGACGCGCTCGCCGCGGATGATCACCGCGCCGTCGTGCAGCGGCGTGTTGACGTGAAAAAGCTGCAGCAGGAGCTCGGGCGAGAGCAGCGCGTCCACCGGCACGCCGGTTTCCAGGTACTCGTCCAGACGGGTCTCACGTTCGATCACGATCAGGCCGCCGATGGACCGGTCGGAAAGGCGCTGTGCGCCGCTGGTGATGGCCTCCAGCGAGCGCTCGAGATCGGACGGAGCCGCCGACAACGTGAACATCGAGCCGGCGCGCCCGAGGCGGTCGAGGGCCCGGCGAATCTCCGGGGCGAAGATCACCGGCACGGCCACGAGCAAGGCCGGAAGGGCGGTCCGCAGCAGCCAGCTGAATCCGGGCAGGGGCAGCAGGCTGGCCAGCACCGCCGTGAGGATGATCAGCACCACGATGCCGCGCAGCATGCCGAAAGCCTGCGTGCCGCGCAGCAGCCGCAGGATGACGAAGATGATGACCGTCACCAGGATGAGATCGACGGCGCTGATCCACGTCAGCCTCTGTAGATAAAAGCCCATGTCGGTGAAGATCGTTCCCACCATCGATCGTTACCCTGCTCGCGGCCTCATTTCGAGGCCTCCAGGTTGCGCAGCAGTTCCCGGTAGCCTTCGGCATCCGGGGGCTCGAGGTCGATGATGGTGCGGATCGTGTGAATGGCGTCCGCCGTTCGGCCGGCGTCGAGCAGGATCTCCCCCAGGGCGTCGTATTGCGCGATGGCGTCGGCCTTGCGCCCGGCGGCTCGGTAGGCCCCGGCCAGACGCGTGTGCAGCGCCGGCTTGCCGGGATGCTCGCGGGCCATTTCCTCCAGCAGGCTGAGAGCCTCGGAGCTTCGACCGCCTTTCACCAGCAACTCAAGATAACGGTCGAGAGCCGTGGCCGCCTGGTCTTCCTGACCCAGACGCAGCTGCAGGTCGATGACGCTCTGGTTGGCGCGGTCGTCGCCGGGATCGAGCGACACGATCTGCTCGTACGAATGGAGCGCCCGACGCCAATCCAGCCGCGACAGGTCCATGTCCCCGATTTTGTGCAGGATCTTGAGCGACCAGGAGGAGCCGACCTGCGACTGCTCGACGAGAGTCAGGGCATCGGAGAGCGCCTTGCGCGCCTCCTCGATCTGGGCCATCTGGCGGTAGAGATCCGCCAGTTCGAGGAACTGGCCGAGGGCCTCTTCCGATCGCGCCTGTTGGGCGAGCAACTCGATCATGCGCAGGCGGGCGGGAATGTCCACCGGCGCGAAGGACAGAATCCGGGTGTAGACCTCGGTCGCCTGGCGGACTTCGCCGCGAATGCGGTGGGTTTCGGCCACGGCTTTGAGTTTCTTCATGGCCTGATCGTGCCGCCCGGACTTGAAAAGGATCTCGGCCATGCGCAGGTGAATGGCCAGGTAATTGGGCGAGGCCTCCAGCGCCAGCAGGGCCTCTTCCATCGCCGACGGCAGATGGCCCGTATTGATGAGCTCGTCGATGCGTTCCAGCGATTGGAAGATGCGGTCGCTTCCGCCGACGGCGAACATTTCGGCGATCGGCACGACCGACGCTCCCGGCGCCTGCGCCTCGAGCTGATGGCGCGCCTGGCGCAGACGCTGAAGCCATTGCGGCCCGCTCAGGAAATTGAGCGTGGTCTCGACGATCCGTCCCAGCGCCTCGGTGTCGCCCTTGCTTTGAGAGGCCTCGATCGTGTCGTAAAACTTGTTGAGCTGGCTCGACTGACTCTTGTCGACCGAAAGCGTATCGGCCAGGCGCAGGGCCTGCAGCAGGAAGCGCGCCGCTTCGATCTGGTCGTCCTGCATGCGCGCCAGACGGCCCAGCGCCAGGTTGGCCCCCAGGGCCAACTCGGGGTGACCGACCGAGGCGATCAAATGCTTCTTCGCGCGGTCGAGATCGCCCACCTCTTTCAGCATGACGCCCAGGTTGTAGTGAGCCGCCGGATGATCCAGGCCGGCCTTGATAGCCGACTCGAGTTCCTTGACCGCCTGCTTCTTCTGCCCGCGCGTCTGCAGGTCGATGGACTGCCCCAGATAGCGTGTGATCTGAGCGCGGGCGGCCTCGGTCTTCTTGCTGGGCTTGCCTCGCGATAGGGCGGCCATCCCCGGCGATTGCGAAGACTCGCCGTCGTCCTTGCCCTCCTCGAACATCAACCCCGCCAGCACCGTCAGCGCCTGGCGCTGCGCCGCCAATTCGGGATCGGCGGCCTCGGACTCCGGCTTGGGCTCAGCCTGCTCGGTGCGCAGGAAGTCTTGCATCTCGGACATGCGCAGCGGGCCGGTGGCGCCGCGCGGCGGGCCGGGCGGGGGCAGGGGACGACCGGTCTTCAACAGCCTCGAGGCGAGGGCCGCGTCCGGATGACCGGGGATCAGGGCCAACGAGCGCTGAATGGCTTCGACGGCCCGGTCGGTCTTTCCAGCGCGCTGGAGGATCGAAGCCACGGCCAGATACTCGTGGACGGCCTCGCGCCGCCGGCCCAGCCGCTCATGGGTCAAGGCCAGCCGGGAGCGAGCGGCGAGACTCTCCGGCGCCAGGCGCGCCACCTGCGTCCAGCTTTCCAGCGCCTTCTCGGCATCCTTGCGCCGGACGTATAGCTCGCCCGCGGCTTCGCGATGATCGATGGCCTCTTTGGTCTGGCCCAGGCGTTCGAAGATTTCGGCGCAGCGCTCGATCGGAACGGGATCTTCGGGGGCGATCTTCGCCGCGCGGCGATAAATCGCCAGTGCCTCTTTGAGTTGATCCGTCTCGAGCAGGGCCAGTGCCAGGCTGGTGAGGGCGCTGGAGTCATCTGGGAATTCGGCCAGGGCTTTGTTGTAGAAGCCGATGGCCTTTTCCCACTGCAAGTCCCAGGCGGCCGAGTGCCCCAGCTGCATCGATTCGTCGTAGAGGTCCTTGCGGCCGGTCATGGGTTCGACATCGCCTTCGAAATTCGAGGCGAGTATAGCACAGCGACCAACGCCGCTCCGGCGGCCCGCCGTCTCGCTTTGCGCCTCCCCTTCGCTGCGCTCGGGACCGGCGCTCGCTCCCCGCGCGAAGGTTGACGCGCTCGAGGCTCAGGGTGCGCGTCTTGCGCCCGCCGACAGGCAATGAAGGGAGAGGACGGAGGCAGGACGAGCCCGGCGTCAGTGGACGGGCTGCATCTCACACCAGTTGAGGCCGGCTTTGGCGTCGGTTTTGAGCGGGACGCGCAGGGGATAGGCGGCCTGCATGATCTCCTGCGTCACGCGCGCCGTGGCGGCCAGCTCCGCCGGCGGGCATTCGAGGACGAGTTCATCGTGAACCTGGAGGATCATCTTGCCTGAAAGGCCGGCCTTTTGCAGGGCGAGGGGGATTCGCAGCATGGCCAGCTTGATGATATCGGCCGCGGTGCCCTGGATCGGAGCGTTGATCGCCTCCCGCCGGGCCCGGGCGCGTGCCGGCTCGGGAATCGACATGTTGTCTGCCAGCTGAGGGAAGTACCGCCGCCGGCCCAGGAGGGTCTCGACGTACCCCTGACGCGCGGCCACCCGGCGCGTGGCGTCCAGGAACTCGCGCACGCGAGGGAAGCGCTCGAAATACGTCTTGACGAACTGTTCGGCTTCGCCCAGCGTCAGGTCGGTCGAACGCGATAGCCCGAAGGGGCTCATGCCGTAGATCAGGCCGAAGTTGACGGCTTTCGCCCGGCGCCGCATCTCGGGATTGACCTGGTCCGGCGCAAGCCCGAAGACGGCCGCGGCCGTGGCGGCGTGGATGTCCTGATCCTGATGGAAGGCCTCCATCATCGCCTGGTCTTCGGCCATGTGCGCCACGATGCGCAGCTCGATCTGCGAATAGTCCACACTCAGCAGGATCTGGCCGGCAGCGGCGATGAACGCCTGCCGGATCCGCCGACCGAGTTCGGTTCGAATGGGGATGTTCTGCAGATTGGGATTGGACGAAGCCAGCCGGCCGGTGACCGACCCCGTCTGGCTGAAGGAGGTGTGTACTCTCCCGGTGTAGGGATCGATCGCCCCGGGCAGGGCGTCGGTGTAGGTCGACTTCAGTTTGGCCATCTCACGTTGATCCAGGATCAGGGCCACGACGGGATGGACCGATCGCATCTCCTCCAGCACGTCCGCCGAAGTCGACAGGTGGCCCGAGGCCGTCTTTCGGCCCAGATCGCGCGGCCGCAAACCCATCTCGTCGAACAAGACCTTCGACAACTGCTGGGTGGAATTGACGTTGAACGAATGCCCCACGTGCTTGAAGATTTCGCTCTCCAGGTCCACCAGGCGGTTCTGCAGCTCGCCGGAGAGGCGCCGCAGCAGGTCGCGGTCCAGCAGGACGCCGGCGATCTCCATCTCCGCCAGCACTGGCAGCAACGGCATCTCCACATCGCGGAACAGCGACTCCTGCTGCTTCGCCCGCAGCTCCTGTTCCAGCTCCGGAAGCAGCCGACAGCACGCCTGCGCATCGTCGATGGCGTAAGGCGCGACCGTGGCGATGGGCACCTCGGCCATGGTTTGCTGGCCCTTGCCGCGCCCGATCAGCTCCTGGATTTCCACCATCTCCAATCCGAGGCGGACCCAGGCGAGATTCTTCAACCCCAGGTTGCGCGAGGCCGGATCGCATATCCATTCGGCGAGCATGGTGTCGAACGTCAACGGCGCGGGGCGAAGGCCGTAGCGGGCGAGCACGGTGAAGTCGTATTTCAGGTTGTGGCCGATCTTCTCGATCGCCGGGGACTCAAACGCGGGCCGAAGCGCCGACAGGACCTCCTGCATCGGAAGCTGCGGCCCGCCGGCGTGGGCTTCGAGATGGCCGACGGGAAGGTAGTAGCCTTCCTCCGGAGAAAGAGCCAGGGACACTCCCACCAGATCCGCCTGCATCTCCTCCGTGCTGGTGGTCTCCACATCCAGACTCAACCGATGCACTTCCTGCAAACGCCGCGCAAGCGTGGCGAGTTTCTCGGTCGTGTCGATGATCGAGGCGGGATCGGCCGGTTTTTCCGGCGGCGTCGACGTGGCGAACATCGGCAGTTGACGAACGCTGCGGTCGTTTTCGGGCCGGGGCAGCCGATCCAGCAGCGACCGGAACTCCAGCTGGCGGTAGATTTCGGCTACCGCCTCGCGATCGTAGCCGGACCAGCGGCTGGCTTCGAGATTGAAGGGGACTTCCAGATCGGTGACGATGCGTGCCAGGCGGCGACTGAGGTAGGCCGACTCGCGGCCCTGTTCGAGTTTGCTGCGGAAACGCGCCGGGACCGCCTCCAGGTGTTCGTAGATATTGTCGAGATCGCCATACTCCGTCAGCAGGCCGATGGCCGTCTTCTCGCCGATGCCCGATACGCCGGGGATGTTGTCGCTGGTGTCGCCGACCAGCGCCTTGTAGTCGACCAACTGCTCCGGCCGAATGCCGAGCTTGGCCTGGACTTCGGCCGGCCCGAAATCCACAGCCTCCGAAAGCTTCTGACCCGCCAGGCGGATGATGACGTGCGAATCGGCCAGCTGCAGCAGGTCGCGATCGCCGGTCAGGATGATGACCCGCACCTCCGGCCCGGACGCCCGGCGAGCGATGCTGCCCAGGACATCGTCGGCCTCGTAGCCCTCGGCTTCGACCACCGGGATACCGAACGCGCCGACCAGTTGGCGAATGCGATCCAGCTGAGGCGCGAGGTCCTCCGGCATCTTGCTGCGCGTGGCCTTGTACTCGGGGAAGAGATCGTCTCGGAAGGTCCGGCCGGTGTCGAACGATACCGCCAGGTACTCGGGTGACTCCTGCTCGATGAGCCGCATGAGCACCGAGGCGAATCCGTAGACGCCGGCGGTCGGTTCTCCGGATTTCGTCGTCCAGCGAGTGGTCGAGTCGGCCCGCGTCAGGGCGTAATACGTCCGGTACGCCAGGGCATGGCCGTCGATGAGGAAGAGGCGCGCGGGTTGACTCATGAGTCCGGGGCCCGCGGGCGATTGTAGCACCGCGAGGTCAGAGGGTCGCGGTGCCGGCCTGTGCTCGCCGTGCTTCTCGCACGAAGGTCTCGACCTCCATGCCGGCCGGAGCCGGCCCGCCCTGAAGCAGGAACGCGGAGGCCCAGAAGCGGCGCGAGGGTAGATCGGTCATCAGTTCGGGGAAGGCCCTCAGGATGCGCTCGGAAAGGCTGTCGCGCAATTCCTGGACGACGTGGGCCGGAGCCTCGTCCGGCGGCAGGACCAGCGAGATCTCGAGCCGGTCCGGACGAATGTCGATGCGCTCGGGCTTCCAATCCCACGCCAGACACAGCCGGCCGATCCAGACGCGCAGTCGATCCGAGAGCTCGGGCGTGAGCAGGTGCTCTGGGAAGCGCGGAATGAGGACCGTCGAGAGCGGCAGGCGAATCGGCGGAGGCGCCGGCGCGGCAGGAGCCGACGGCGGAGCAGGGGGCTTGGCCTCCAGAAAAGGCAGGCTGTCGGCGTGCATTGGCGAAGCAGGCATCCAATCGGCCGGCAAGGAAACCGGCAGACCCGTCACCTCGGGTTCCGCCTCCTGCTCCGCAACCAGGAGGTCGACTGCGGGCAACGAGGGGCGCGACGGCGCCCAGTCGTTGGGGATGATGACTTCGGACTCGGGCCGGCTGGTGGTGGGATCGATCCATCCCTCTTGAGTCAACAGCTGGGCTTTGGCTGGGACCCAATCCTGGGGAAGGTCGATGGCTGGCGCCTTGGGTTCGGTTGGAGGCTCAGGCTCGGCCGCGGCCACCGGCGGGGAGAGAGGCGCGCTCGGTTTTCTCGGCGTGGGCGGGACGGCCGGACGAGGTGGCTGGACCTCGACGGGTGCGGGAGGCGGAGGAAGAGGCGCGGTCGGTTTTCTTGGAGTGGGCGGGGCCACTGGCCGAGGGGGTTGGGCCTCGATGGGTACGGGTGGTGATGGAGGGAGGGGCGCGGTCGGTGTCCTTGGGGGAGGCGGAGCCGAAGCCAGGTCCACGACACTCGCCAGGACGGCTGCCTCCTCCGGCGAGAAGCCGGGGTCGGGCTGGGCTGCCGCGACCTGCGGCAGGACCGGCGGCAGCTCCGTCGGATGGCGCAGCGTGTAGACGAGATTCTCGCCGGAGCGGCGGGCGCTGCCGAGCGGCGTCTCACGTCCGAAGAGAACGACCAGCGCCAGCTCACGGCTGACCGGCGTGACATAGGCGACGAAGTCTTCTTTCTGGCCGGGCGGACGATAGAACCGTGTCAGGGAACCGCGCGTGTGGACGTCGGAGGCCGTCGACAGAAGAGGCGCCAGCTGGTTGCGATTCAGGCCCGAGTCGGGCGGTATGGTGAGCGCCCACAGTCGGTCGTTGCGAATCAGAGCCGCGGCCCGCGCCGGCGTCGGCATCACCGCCAGAGTCAGAGTCTCCTGAGCCTGGGCGGGTTCGGACAACCATTCGGGCTCGGGTTCCGACTGGCGCTCGGAGGACGGCTGAGGAGGTCCGAAGGGGAGCGGCCGCGACGCTTCGGGAGGCAGCCCCACCGCATCCGAAACCAGTCGGGGCAAATCGGGAAGGTAGAACGGCTTCGGAAAAACCCCGTCGACTTCCAGCTCGGGCGGCTCCAGCGACCCGGTGGAAGGCGGGATGGCATACACCGACATGCGCGGATTGGCCTGGCGCGCCGATCGAAGCCAGTCCTGCGCGGCCACATCCAACTTTCCGATCTCGATGATGGCCAAACGCAGCGGGTGCTTCTCGGCCAGGGCCAGGCCTTCATCGCCGGTCGTGGCGGCATGGACGCGATACAGCCCCGTCGCTTCCAGCGATTGCCGGATCAACTCGCCGAAGGCGCGATCCGAATCAACGACCAGCAGATCGATGGTCACGGGTCAAATGTAGCACAGGAAGAAGCCGTCAGCCATCAGCCGCCGGCCATCCGCCACCGGCCCCATGGGGCGGTTACCGCGAGCCCACGTGGGCCTTCCTTCCGTCGGTCGCGCGGCACCCTACGCACGCGAACGGGCGCCCGATATGCCGGGCGCCCGTGGCGCGTCTATCGCCGAAGGAGATCACTCCCAGGTTCGGAAATCGATGGTCCACTCGTAGGTCGTCTTGCCTTCGACCTCGAAGCGGCCAATGCGACCTTCGTCGGTCTCGTAGCAAACCCACGTCCCAACCGGCAGGTCGGCCAAAGAGATCTTCGCGCTGCTTAACGATGCATTGTTGCAGTCGTTGTACGAGGGCGGGCTCCCGCCCCATTTCTTGAACGTGGCCCCGTTTTCGGGTGTCAAGTATTGCTCGACAGCCGAAACCGCTTCGTACCATGCGTCCCTGGTGCCCGAGCCTGCCGTCGCGTCGCCCTCATCCAGATCGAAATGATAGGACGAGTCAATGGTCATTTGCTCGGTCTCGTGGACCTCGGGAGCAGGCGTCGGAGTCGGGCCGACGACGATCTGGACGTAGAACGTCACGCCGAACAAGACATCCTTGTTGTTGCGCAGGCGCCAGTTGCCGCGATGGGTTCCGTTGGTCGAGGGCGCCGTCAGGTCGACGGTGACGTCCACCGTGCTGCCCGGAGCCACGGCTCCAGCCAGCGGCTTGGAGGATGGCCCGCCCATGATGTTTCCATCGATAAAGGCGATGTCGTACTCCGAGTTCCAGGTGCACGTTCCGTTGTTGCGCAGGCGCCAGGTCTTGTCGAAGTCCTCCCCGGGGTCCATGTTGGTGTTGTCGGGGATGGTGACATCGGCGACGAAGACGGCGATGTCCGTGCAGGGCTGCGTGGCCGACGGCGTCGGAGGCAAAGTAGCGGTGGGCGGCAGCGCGGTAGGCGGCGGCGGGGTGTCGGTCGGAGGCACCTGCGGAACCGTCGGCGTGACGGCGAAGGCCTGAGTCAGCTGCGCCGACACCGTTTGGGCCGCGGCTGTGTCCTGGATGTCCTGGGTGCTCGGTCCAGCCAGCGGGAAGTTGCAGGCCGCCACCAGAACGGCAAGCCCGAGAAAGGCGGCCACGCCCCGGGCGGGTCGAACGGATCGCTCGTTCACGCTTTCTATTCCTCCTGCGCCTTCAGCCTGCCGATATTCGGCGGCTGGAGAGCGCGATTCAGGCCGATGCTACAGGGGAGGCTCGCTTCCGTCAAGAACCTGCGGGCCGATGGCCTTCCGCCATGGGACGTCGAGCGAGGCCGAAATGTTCCCGAAGGTAACTCGCATGCGATATCGAACCTACGCGGAAGCTGCGAACAGGGCCTAATCAAGTCCAACTTGTCTGAAAAGAGGGATCTGCCGGGTGCCGGGGTCAGAGTCCCCCAGGCGTGGAGGGGAGTGCGACCGAGGCGATCGGAATCGTAGCGGTGGGTGACGGTTCTTCAGCCACAGGGATCCCTATGAGGCTCCATGGGCCGGTCCATTCGACTCGCACAGGCACGAGACGGCCGCGCAGATCCGCATCGGAGTCGATGAACACCAGGCGGTTGGTCCTGGTCCGTCCCTTCCAGCGCGCCTTGTGGCGTTCCTCCACCAGAACTTCCGTGGTCCGCCCCAGGTAGGCCCGGTTGAGATCGTCGAGGATGGAGGTCTGCAGATCTTCGAGGGCCCGGAAGCGGCGCTCCTTCTCGTCTTCGGGGACGTCGTCCGTCATTCGTCGAGCCGCCACCGTTCCCGGGCGCGACGAATAGCGGGCCAGGTGGGCCACGTCCAGGCGCAGCTCGGCCAGAAGGTCGAAGGTGCGCCGGAACTGGCGTTCGCTCTCCCCCGGAAAGCCCACGATGATGTCCGTGGCAATCGACGCTCCGGGGATGAAGCGGCGGATTCGCTCCACCAGGCGACGGTACTCGTCCGAGGTGTAACCGCGCTTCATGCGCGTCAACACCTCATCGTCGCCGGCCTGCACCGGAACCTCGATGTGCTCGCAGACCTTCGGCAGCTCGGCCACCGTTCGCAGCAAGTCGTCGCTCATCCAGGAGGGATGCGAGGTCAGGAAGCGCAGGCGCTCGAGGCCGTCAATGCGATGCAGGCTGCGCAGGAGTTGGCTGAGCCGGGGTCCGTCGGGGATGTCCATGCCGTAGCGGTCGACGATCTGGCCGAGCAAGGTCACCTCGCGCACGCCCTGCTCCACGAGAGAGCGAACCTCGGCCGCGATCTCGCCCACGGGTCGACTGCGCTCGATGCCCCGGCGGAAAGGGATGATGCAGAAGGTGCACGCATGCGAACAGCCGTAGACGATCGGGACGTGCGCGCTCACCAGCCGGCCGCGCTCCGCCAGCGGCAGAACCCACTCTCCATCGAGGGCGGCGCTCTGGAGCGCGGCCTCCGACATCGTCAGCTCGCGGCCAGTGGACCCGGTCAGGTGATGCACCAGCGGACCAGGATCGGAGGGCGGCGAGAAGATGTCCACAAAGGGGAACGCCTCTCGCAGGCGACGGTCGCCCCGGACCCCGACGAGACATCCCATGAGGTTGATGACGAGGTCGGGGCGCTGCTCCTTGAGGGGCCGGAGCGAGGTCAGCCGGCCGTAGGCGCGATCTTCGGCGCTCTGGCGCACGACGCAGGTGTTCAGGACGATGACGTCCGCCTCTTCAGCCTGAGTCACCGCCCGGTAGCCGAGCCGTTCCAGCGCCGACGAAACGCGCTGCGAGTCGGCCACGTTCATCTGACAGCCTTCG
>DASSGB010000195.1:0-3528 GCA_035693825.1 Anaerolineales bacterium | reverse complement strand
GCCGGCATTCCATCGGTGGACAAATGCATGGGATGTCACTCGGTCATCGCCGCGGACAGACCCACAATTCAGGCCGTCGCTGACTACGCGGAGAGAGGCGAGACCATTCCCTGGGTCCGGGTGAACGATCAACCGGAATTCGTGTTCTTCAGCCATCCACCTCATCTGGGAGCCGGTCTCAGCTGCGAAACCTGTCATGGAAACGTCCGAGGCATGGACGTGGCCCGGCCCGTGAACCGGATGGACATGGGTTGGTGCCTGGACTGTCACCTGGCCCAGCCGGAAGACAAAGTGGCGCGGCTGACGGACTGTCTGGCATGTCACAAATAGTTGTTTTCCAGAAATGAATCGACGCATCTCCCGCCGCGACTTCTTGCGCGTGGCCGCCGGCTCGGCGGCGATCACGGGTCTATCCCCCGCGGCACGGCGTGTATTGCTTGAGCCGTTCGCCCGATCGCCGGAGGAGACTCTTCCCGGCGAGGAGGCCTGGTACGCCAGCACGTGCCGTCAGTGTGCTGCCGGTTGCGGCATTATCGTGCGCGTCAGCAATGGACGGGCGAGGAAGATCGAGGGCAATCCCCTTCACCCTCTCAACCACGGCAAACTGTGCGCTCGAGGCCAGGCCGGTCTGCAGGTGCTGTACAACCCGGACCGCCTCAAGAACGCGGTTCGCCAGACGGGTGGGCGCGGCTCGCGCCAATTCGATGCCTTGCCGTGGAGCGAGGCCCTCGACCTCCTCGCGGAGAAGCTCACCGCCCTCGGCAACCCCCAACGCCTCCTCTTCTTCGGCGGTCTGATGCAGGACCATCTGTACCGGCTCGTCTCGCGGTGGCTGGAGTCCTTCGGTGCGCCGCCGCCGGTCGTCTTCGATCTGCATTCCGCACTCGAAGGGCGCACCGCCGCGGAACGGCTGTCGCAGGCATTCTTCGGGGCTCGCGAGCTGCCCGTCTACGACCTCGCCCGCGCCGATGTGGCCTTCTCCTTCGGCGCCAATTTGCTCGAGACGTGGATGTCGCCCGTTGCCCAGAGCTTCGCCTACGGTGAGATGCGTCAGGGTGGCTCGGGCGGGCGGGGACTTCTGGTGCAGTTCGAGCCGCGCCTGTCGTCCACGGCGGCCTCGGCCGACGAATGGGTGCCGGTGCCGCCAGGATCGGAGGGGTTCGTCGCCCTCGGGATCGGCCGCATCATTGTCGAAGAGAAACTCGGCCATGTCGGCAGCCATCGCGAGCACGCGGGCCTCTATCAGGATATCGATGTGCGCGAGATGGCCGCCGCCAGCCAGGTTCCGGTCGAGACGCTTCGCCGCCTGGCGGTCTTGTTTGCCGATGCGGACCACGCCGTGGCCATTCCAGGCGGCTATCTCGCCGGCCAGACCAACGGCTTCGCCTCGATGCAGGCGGTGCAGGCCCTCAATTTGCTGGCGGCCCAACTCGGGCGAGTGGGCGGCGTGTTCCTGTCTCATCCCGGGCCGACGGCCGCGGCGCGCGAGTCGCCATCCGTCGATTCGTTCGACAGTGTCCAGGAGGCCATTGCCCGCATGCGGGACGGCGGTGTGGACCTGGCGTTGGTGTACGGCGCCAACCCGGTCTTCGAACTTCCGGCTGCAGCTGGATTCACCGAGGCTCTGGCCGAGGTCCCTTACGTCGTTTCCTTCAGCTCGTTCGTCGACGAAACCGCCGTCCGGTCGGATCTCATCCTGCCCGATCACGTCTATCTCGAAGGTTGGGGCTATCAGGTTCCTTCACCGGGATCCGACCGGCCGCTGGTGAGCAGCCAGCAGCCCGTGGTCAATCCTGTGTATGACACACGCTCCACCGCCGATGTGATCTTGACGATGGCCGCGCGGCAGGGTGGCGCGGTGACCGAGGCGATCCCCTGGGCAGACGAGGTCTCGCTGATGGAGGAAGTGGCCTCCGAACTCCAAAGCTCGAGCCTGAGCGCCTTCGAGGCCAGGAGCGCGGCCAGCTTCTGGGCCCAATGGAGGCAGTACGGAGGCTGGTGGTCGCAGCAGGCGATCCCCCGCGAGCCCGAACCGACGGAGATCATCAACGCTCCGCTCCCCCGGCGTGCAGCTGAATTCGACGGAGACGAAAGCCTCTATCCGCTTCACCTGTATCCCTATGCCTCGATTGCCTTGAGCGACGGGCGCGGCGCCCATCTCCCCTGGCTGCAGGAAACGCCCGATCCGATGACCACGGCCCGCTGGGAAACGTGGGTCGAACTCAGTCCATCCACCGCGGCTGAGCTTGGTGTGGACCAAGATGACATCGTCCGAGTCGTCTCCCCTCATGGCTCACTCGAGGCGGCCGCGGTTGTCTTTCCGGGGCTGCGCTCGGACGTGGTGGCGGTCCCCGTCGGGCAGGGACATACCGACTTCGGACGCTTCGCGGAACGACGCGGATCGAATCCCATCAGCCTGCTGGGGCTCATGACCGATCCCGACACGGGCTCGCTCGCGTGGGGTGCGACGCGCGTGCGAGTGGAAGCAACGGGCCGGAAACGGCCACTGGCGAGACTGGAGAGTCTGGATGGCGACGGACGAGAAACCGTCGACTGACACTCCCCGCTGGGGACTCGTCGTTGACCTGGATCGCTGCACCGGCTGCCAGGCATGCCTCGTCGCGTGTCATGCCGAGAACAACATTCCGCTGGCGGGCGAAGCCCAGGCTGCCTACGGACGGTGGATGCATTGGATCATCATCATGCGGCATTGGGAGGGCGAATACCCCAATGTGAAGGCGCGTTTCGTGCCGCTGATGTGCCAGCAGTGCACCGAGGCGCCATGCGAGCCGGTCTGCCCGGTCTTCGCCACCTATCACAGCCCGGAAGGGCTGAACGCGCAAATCTACAACCGATGCATCGGGACTCGCTTCTGCGGCAACGCTTGCCCGTACAAAGTGAGGACGTTCAACTGGTTCCGGCCCGAGTTTCCCGAGCCGTTGAACGAACAACTCAATCCGGACGTCAGCGTGCGTTCGCGGGGCGTGATCGAAAAGTGCACCTTCTGCATCCAGCGCATCCGCAAGGTGGAGCTGACCGCCCGAGCGGAAGGCCGTTCGCCGATCGACGGTGAGATCCAGCCCGCCTGTGTGCAAACCTGCCCGCCTTCGGCCCTGGTCTTCGGCGATCTCAACGACCCCGACAGCCGCGCCAGCCAGCTGGCGCGGAGCCGGCGCGCTTTTCGTCTCCTGGCCGAGCTCGGCACGGATCCGGGAGTGGTCTACCTCAAGGGAAGCGAGACGAATGCCTGAAGAACCGAAAGCCGCGCAACCGCAGGAGCCGGAAGCGTCGTCCGAGGTCGAAGGGCGCCTGCTGCTGGCTCAAAGGACCGACAGGGAAATCAACGAGGCCGTGCTCCAGCCCATGTTTCGCACGGGGCCGCGTTTCTGGGCGCTGGTCGCGGGGCTGGGGGCGGTCTTCCTGTGGGGCATGTACGCCTGGGGCTACCTCGTGCAGTGGGGCGTGGGCACGACCGGCAAGAATCGGCCGGTGTACTGGACGCTCTTCATCACCACCTTCGTCTTCTGG
>DASSGB010000194.1:0-4812 GCA_035693825.1 Anaerolineales bacterium | reverse complement strand
CAGCTTTGCCCTTCGCCTGGACATCGGGCCGGCGTTCATCGACTATCTGCCGCGAGCGTGGTTCATGGTCGCCGTGGCCCTGGTCGTCAAGCCAACGGTCT
Organism: Anaerolineales bacterium; assembly: GCA_035693825.1. Taxonomy (GTDB): domain Bacteria; phylum Chloroflexota; class Anaerolineae; order Anaerolineales; family E44-bin32; genus MGOM01. The sequence continues at coordinate 4,711 of DASSGB010000194.1, read as the reverse complement.
ACTACTTGTTCGGCCTGTACCGCCGCTACTGGGTCTATGCCAGCGTGCGGGAGCTGTCTCTGATCTTCGTCGCCACGACCACCGCATCGGTGGTGGTCGCTCTGTTTGTGCTGTTGCTGTTTCCAATCTCGGGCCTGTCCGGCAGCTTCCCTCGGCTCATCCCTCCCATCGACTGGCTGCTGTCGCTCTTCAGCGTCGGCGGTCTGCGGATGTCCGTCCGCCTGGTTTGGGAGCTCAGCCAGCGGGGCCACAAAGGCGAGCGCCAGTCGGGCGCGCGGCGCGTGGTCGTCGTCGGCGCGGGGGATGCCGGCAGCATGGTGGTGCGCGAGATCCTGCGCAACCCTCAGCTGAACCTCCGCCCGGTGGCCTTCGTCGATGACGACCCGGAGAAGGTCAAGAAAGACATCCACGGCGTGCGGGTGGCGGGCACGCTGCAGCAGCTGGCGGCGGTCGTCGAGCGAGCCCGGGCTCAGGAAGTCATCATCGCCATTCCCACCGCCCCCGGCGCCATCGTGCGCCGCGTGGCGGATATTTGCCGGCTGCAGGGCATCCCCTTCCGAACGATGCCGGGCATCTATGAGTTGTTGGGCGGCAAGGTCAGCGTCAACCGCCTGCGAGAGGTCGACATCAGTGACCTGTTGCGCCGCGAACCCGCCACGATCGACAACGAAGCCGTGGGGCGCACGCTGGCCGGCAAGCGCGTGCTGGTGACCGGGGCCGGGGGCTCGATCGGCCTGGAGCTCTGCCGCCAGGTGACCCGCTGGAAGCCGGCCGAGCTGATCATGCTCGGGCACGGAGAGAACAGCATCTTCGAGGCCCTGCTCGAATTGCAGGAAGGCAACGGCGATCTTCCGCTGCATCCTGTGATCGCCGATGTGCGTGATCCGGGGCGGATGCGATCGGTTTTCGAACAGTTCCATCCGGACGTTGTGTTCCACGCCGCGGCGCACAAGCACGTGCCTCTGATGGAGATGAATCCGGAAGAGGCGGTCACCAACAATGTCCTGGGCACGCGCACGCTCGTCGATGCGGCGCTGGCCGCGGCTTGCGATCGGCTGGTGCTGATCTCGACCGACAAAGCAGTCCAGCCTTACAGCGTGATGGGCGCCACCAAGCGCCTGGCCGAGCTGATCGTACGCGAGGCTGCGCTGCGCAGCGGCCGCCCGTACGTGTCTGTGCGATTCGGCAATGTCCTGGGAAGCCGTGGAAGCATCGTTCCCTTGTTCAAGCGCCAGATCGCCCGCGGCGGGCCGATCACGATCACGCATCCCGACATGCGGCGATACTTCATGACCATCCCCGAGGCGGTCCACCTCGTGCTGCAGGCGGCAGGCATGGGAGAGGGCGGCGAGGTCTTTGTGCTGCGCATGGGCGACCAGGTCCTGATCCTCGATCTGGCGGAGGACTTGATCCGTCTATCCGGGCTCGAGCCTGGTCGCGACATCGAAATCATCTTTACCGGCACCCGTGCGGGTGAGAAACTCAGCGAAGCCTTGTGGGACGAGGGGGTCACGTACCACCGCACGAGCCATCCGGACATCGTCAGCGTCGAGGAGGAGATTACCCTCGAGGGAGATGCCCTGGAGGCGACGGTCGGAGAGCTGGTTCGCCTGGCTCGCGAAAGCGACTCGGGTGCCATCCTCGGCCTGCTGAGCGAACGCGTTCCCGGCAGCCTGCTCGGCCAGGCCCCGCCGCCGGACTACACCTCCGTCCTCTAAGTCTTCCGCAAGCCCGATAAGCCCGATCATCCGCCTTCATCCCGGCATTGAGTCATTTCACATCCTCGGCGGAGCGAGGGGCCGAGCGCATGAGGCGAGGCCCGGAGCGAAGCCGAAGGGGACCTTCGCGGTTCGACGCGGCCTCGACAGGCCTAGCGCACCTAGGCTGAGCCACATCCTGAGCCTGTCGGAAGATGTGGCGAGAAACAACCCTTCCATCCGCCCGCGCTTCGACGGGCCGTTCGCCCCGCGAGGCGGAGCCCGCAGGGCGCCGGCCCTGACGGGGCTCAGCGCCTGGAAATTGAGCCGCATCCTGAGCTTGTCGAGGGACGTGGCGGGCAGCTGATTTCCAGCAGCCTCGCGCTTCGACAGGCCGTTCGCCCTGAGGGGGCTCAGCGCGGAAACCCGACGAACCCCCTGGGTCCGGCGTCACCCGCCAGGAGTTGGCGGTGTGTCGCTCGGAGTGGGCGAAGGCTCTTCCGTTGGAATCGATGTGAATGTCGGCGTGGCGCTCGGCACAGGCGTGTTGGTGGGGAAGGGCGTCAGCGAGAGCGTGGGAGTGGGCGTGACGAAACCGGTCCGAGCCGTCGTGGGGGTCGGAGTCGCCGTCGGCTGCACCGTCCCGGTTGCCGTCGCCAGCGTCGCTGTGGGTGAGGCGGTGACGGACGCGGTCGGGGTGGGCGTGGTGCCTCCCGGCGCGCGGCGGATGGCGATGACGCCGGCGCAATAGCACGGGATCGTCGCAATCACGACGCCGACCAGGAACACGTAAAGCGTACGCCGGGAGCGGCTGGTGAACATGACGCACGGATGATACTCCAAGACCGGCACGGGCCATGAAGGGGATGCATTACACTTGTCGAGCAAGAAGTGTTGGGCCGGAGTTGCGCAGCATGACCGCCAGAGCCGCGGCTTCCCACCAGGTGACTGAATCGAAGCCCTCCGCTCGACTCGATCGCGTGGCCCTGTTCTTGTGGGTGGGGGCGCTCTATCTCTCGGCGGTGTCCTTTCCTGCCGCGGACTGGGCCGACCACCTGGCCCTGGTCCCGACGGCGGCGCTGCTTTCCGCCGCCCTTGGCCTCCTGCTCGCCCAGAGCCAATTTCGGGGCAGAACGGCCTTCTTGATGGCAACCGCCTACGGACTCTTCTTCGTGGGCTGGTCCCTCGCCCGGACGCTCGAAGCCTCACTTTCTTGGGCCGAGCGACTGGCCGACCTTCTGGGCCGAACAGGCGTCTTCCTGCTGACTGTCGCCCGCGGCGAGCCCAGCCACGATCCCCTGATGTTCGTCCTATGGATGACCGCGCTGTTCTGGATCCTCGGATGTTACGGCTCGTGGGTCATCTTCCGGCGCAAGGGTTTCTGGGGCGCCATGCTCATCCCGGGTCTGGCCCTGGCGATGAACATGCACTTCTACCGCGGCCTCCTGAATCTTTCTCACCTCGTCCCGATCTACCTGCTGCTGTCTCTGGCACTCGCCATGCGCACGGAGATGGGGCAGCGTCGAGGCATCTGGTCCGAATGGAGGGCCCTGGTGCCGAGCGATGCTTCGTATCAGATCGCGCGGGCGGGACTCATCGCCGGCGCGCTGCTGGTCAGCGTGGCCTGGTTGCTGCCGGGATTCACGGCCTACGAGAAAGTCTCGGCCGCGTGGAACGACTCGCGGGGTCTCCTGGGCGATGTGCGCGACCTCGTCTCCGACGCCTTTGGCGGCCTGCGCTATCCCGTGACCGTCGTCAGCGAGACTTTCGGCGACAATCTCGAGCTGGGCGCGGGACGCCTGCCCTCCGACAAACCCATGTTTGTGGCGCTGCCGGAAGCGCCTCTGCCGCGGGACGTTCGAGTCTACTGGCGGGCGCGGGTCCTCGACACCTATAAGGCCGGGTCGTGGGAGACGAGCGATGTTCCCACACAGAGTTTCAATCCCGATGCAGGCAACCTGGGCCTTCCGGTGTACGGCGGAAGGATGGACTGGCAGTTCTCCATCACGGCCCAGGTGTCCGCGATGTACCTGCTCTACGTGCCGCCTCAGCCGCGGTGGATCAATCGGGAGGCGAATCTTCGGGTCCTTCCAGCCGGTGCCGACGGAGTTGACGTTCAGGAGGTCACCGCCCGGCGCTTCGTCCTGGAAGGGGAAACCTATCGCGTCCTCAGCAGCCTGTCCGCCCCGAGCGCAGGATCGCTTCGCGCTGCGGGAGAATCCTATCCGGCATGGGTGAAAGACAGGTATCTGCAGCTTCCGGAGGACTTTCCTTCCACCGTCCGTGAGCTGGCTGAGACGATTGCCGCAGGCGCGGAAACGCCGTACGATCAGGCGGCGCTCGTCACCTCCTGGTTGCGGTCCAACATCACCTACAAACGGGACTCGGCCGCGCCGCCCGAAGGCGTCGACCCGGTCGAGTGGTTTCTGACCGAGTCCCGCATCGGCTTCTGTGATTACTACGCCAGCGCCGAGGTGCTCATGCTGCGCGCTCTGGGCGTGCCGGCGCGTCTCGCCGTCGGGTTTGCAGAGGGAAGGTACGACGCCGAGAGAAACGCCTACTACATCTCGGCCGTCGACAGCCACGCCTGGCCGGAGGTCTTCTTTCCTTCGTACGGATGGGTCGAATTCGAGCCCACGCGCTCGCAGCCTCCTCTGGTCCGGCTGGATGAAGGACAGGCCGAGTCTGGAGGCGGTCCCGACGCAGGCGATCAGCCGGGCGATCCGACCGCGGCCGGAGGCGGCATTCCCGGCGAAGATCCGATGTTCAGCCCCTCGGGAGACGTCGAGGACGTCGCCGTCGCCGAGGCCCAGACCGCGAGACGACGATGGGAGTGGGGACTGCTGGTCATGATTGTCGGGATCGCCGCCGTGGCGTTCGGCGTGATTCGGTATCGCATCTTCCGGCCGCTGGAGGAAGTGGGCGACGAGGGCGAGACTCGAACCGTTCGCGGCTGGAGCTGGTGGGCATCCACGCCGGCTCGCCGCGCCTACTACTCCCTCGTTCAATGGAGT
>DASSGB010000193.1:0-12607 GCA_035693825.1 Anaerolineales bacterium | reverse complement strand
GAGAGAGGGAGAAGACATGTGCGAACAACTGAAGTGTGACATGTAACATATCAGCGGGTCAATTCAGAAACGTCACCCCAGGTTTGTGATTTTTGGCGCGCGGCCTCGGTCCGGCGCTTCCCGACCTGTTATGATTACATTTATCCAAATCCCATGGACGAGGTCGAAACCGAATGGTCGATGGTCTCACCCGCTTTCTCAATCAGCCCCGCTGGCGGCTCGCACTCGCAGGGGCTATCACCGCCGCGGCGCTCATCTACCTCTCGTACTGGGCCGGCATCCCCGAGCGAGGTCCGGTAGCGTTCTTGCTGGGTATTGCCGCCCTGGTCGCAGTCACGCTGGCCAGCGGCGCAGCGGCCTGGCGCCTGGCCGGGCGTGTTGCCTCTGCGAATGAGATCTCCTCCTCGTCGAGCATCGCAGGCGTTGCAACTCGACGCTGGTTTGCCACCCTCCTGGCGATCGCAACGCTTTCCCTGACGTTTGGCGGTTTCTGGGACGAGGTCTGGCACCGAAAGTACGGCCTCCCCTTCGGGGAGGACTTGCTGTGGCGGCCTCACCTGTTGATCTACATGGGGCTGCTGCTGCCCTCGGCTTTGGCCGCCGTCAGCGTGATTCTGCTCTTGCTGCGAGGCCGTGGGAAGCTGGTCGATCGAGTGCGCGGCGACCGCAACCTGACCCTGCTGGTCATCCTGGGGGGCTTCCTCCTCTTCGCCGTGCCGGCCGATCCCGTGTGGCATCGGCTGTACGGCGAGGACATCTCGGCCTGGAGTCTGCCGCATCTGGTGCTGATGTTGTCGGCACTGATGGTGGCCGTTCTCGGAGTCCGCCTGCACCTTTCGACGACGCCCGCCCGCCGCGACTGGGCCCATCCGACGGCGGCGCCGCCTTCCCTGCTGGTCGTGGCGCTCTTCTCGGGCGCGGCCTCGCTCATGGCGCAGGTGCTCATCGGCGACTTCGCCGCGGCGGGCGCCACGGTGATCGAGAGGCCGGTGTGGCTCTTGCCGGCGCTGATGACGGGGTTGGCGCTGATGCTGGGGACGGCGGCCAATCATGCCAGCCGCACCTACGGCGCGGCCAGCGCCGTGGGCGTATTGACCATCGCCATGCGGTATGGCCTCGTTCTGGCCTTCGACTTTCCTGAGATTCAACCTTCTGCCTGGCTGCCATGGCTGCCACCCCTGGTGGCGCTCGACGCATGGTATGCGTTCCGCGTGGCGGGCCGAAGGCCCCCGGCCTCGGCCATGGCCTCCGCCGGCGCGGTGTTGGTCGGCCTGGCTGCCGGCCTGGCGTTGATTCCCAACTTCTACAGCTACATTCGATTCACACCGATCGACTTCGTCGTCAGCCTGGCGATGGGCGGGATCGTTGCCGCGGCGGCCATCTGGTTGGGGAAGATGTTGGGCGACTTCGTGGGCAGCAACGGCGAGGGGGTCCCGGCTGAACGCGCGCCGGTTCCGCGGCGCGCCTCGCCGGCCCCCGCCCTGCTGCTGGGCTGGCTTGCTTTCGTCGTCTACTTCGTCGCCACGAGCACGCCGCCGACCTAACCTTCCGGGGCCTCCTACGGTTTGAAACACGAGATCCGGTTTGCGACGGCAAACCGGATCTCGGAAATCCTCCAAGGTACAATTGCCGCAGCCTTTTCCATGCAGTTCTCGCCCACATCTCTCCCCGACGTTCTGCTCATCGACATCCATCGCCACGAGGACGAGCGCGGCTCACTGGCTGAGACCTATCGGGCGGAGGCCTTCGCTGCCGCCGGGATCCCGGCGGCCTTCGTCCAGGAAAACCATTCTTCCTCACGCCGGGGAGTCCTTCGCGGGCTGCATTACCAGATTCGCCAGGCTCAGGGCAAGCTGGTCCGCGTTGTGGGCGGAAGGATCTTCGACGTCGCCGTCGACCTGCGCCGGCGGTCCCCGACCTTCGGACGCTCGGTGGGCATCGAACTCGACGGCGAACACGGGCAGATGATGTGGATCCCTCCCGGATTCGCTCATGGCCTGTATACGCTGAGCGACCGAGCGGAGATCATCTACAAGATGACCGACTACTACGCGCCCGAGTGGGAGCGCACCCTGCTCTGGAACGATGTCCGGCTGAAGATCACCTGGCCGCTTGTCGATGGCGAGATGCCGAAGGTCTCGGCGAAAGATGCCCTCGGCCTGCCTCTCGACCAGGCCGAGGTCTTCGAATGAAATCGACGGCAGCCGGCGCGCGGCAGGTTCTGCCCCCCATCATCAGAAGCCCGCGATGAAGCGACTGCTCGTGACCGGCGGCGCGGGGTTCATCGGGTCGAACTTCGTGCGTCATCTCCTCGCCAGCGATCCGGACATCCTGGTGGTCAACCTGGATGCGCTGACCTACGCCGGAAGCCCGGCCAACCTGGAAGACCTGCCCGACCCTTCGCGACACGTGTTCGTTCACGGCGACATCACCGACCGTCCGCTGGTGGATGGCCTCCTGCGCCGCCACACCATCGACACCATCGTTCACCTGGCGGCCGAGACTCATGTCGACCGGTCCATCGTCGGCCCGGCCGAGTTCGTCCGCACCAACATTGAGGGCACGTTCATCCTCCTCGAGGTCGCCCGAAAGGCATGGCTGGAAGACAAGCTGCTGCCCGTCGGTGAGGTCCGCTTCCATCACGTGTCGACGGATGAGGTCTACGGTGCGCTGGATCCGGCAGAACCTGCGGCCGATGAGGAACACGCCTACCGGCCGACCTCTCCCTACGCAGCGTCGAAGGCCGCCAGCGACCATCTCGTCCGCGCCTATGCCCGGACGTACGGCCTGCCGGTGACCCTCAGCAATTGCTCCAACAACTACGGCCCGCGGCAGTTCCCCGAGAAGCTGATCCCGCTCATGATCTTGAACGCGCTGGAGGGCAAACCGTTGCCCGTCTACGGCGACGGCCGCCAGATCCGGGACTGGGTTCACGTCGACGATCATTGCGAAGGCTTGCGGACCATTCTCCGTCGTGGCCGCCCCGGTGAAACGTATCACGTCGGCGGGGGCGTTCAGGTGGCGAACCTGGACCTGCTGCATAGCCTGTGCGGCCTGCTCGACCTGCGGCGCCCCTCGACCCGGCCGTATGCCGAGCTGATCGCTTTCGTGGCCGATCGCCCCGGCCACGACCGCCGGTACGCGCTCGACATCGGCAAGATCGAGCGCGAACTGGACTGGCAGCCTCGCGAGACTCTCGACACTGGGCTGGCGAAGACCGTCGACTGGTACTTCGATCATCCGGCGTGGATCGAAGCTATCCGAGCCCAGCCCGGATACCGCGCCTGGCTCGAGCGCAATTACGCTGCGCGAGGCTCGAATGGATAGGCCACGCTCGCTTGACCCAGACGAGGGGACGAGACCTTGGTTCTTCGGGCCCCGCATCTCGGTGGGCCCCTCGGCTGACCTTTGCGGCTGCCGCTTATCCACCAAAGGAGGCGCAGGGTGGACCCTTGCGCCTACCGCTCAATCACAAGAGGAGGCGCAAGGGTGACCCCTGCGCCTACCGCTCAATCACAGAAGGAGGCGCAGGGGTGAAGGGCATCATCCTGTCCGGCGGCCACGGGACGCGCCTGCTGCCGTTGACGACCAGCATCAGCAAGCAGCTCCTGCCGCTCTACGACAAGCCAATGATCTACTATCCGCTCACGACGTTGATGCTGGCCGGGATCCGAGAGATTCTGGTCATCAGCGCCCCGGACCAAGCCGACCTTTTCCGTCGCCTGCTCGGCGATGGCGGGCAGTGGGGCTTGCGGCTCAGTTATGACGTCCAGGAGGAACCCCGGGGCCTGGCGGATGCCTTCCTCGTCGGCGAACGCTTCGTCGCCGGCCAACCCGTTTGCCTGATCTTGGGAGATAACGTCTTCTTTGGCCAGGGCCTGCCGCAGAGTTTGCGCGCGGCCTCCCGGCTGGAGAAGGGCGCGCTCGTCTACGGCTATTCGGTCCGCGATCCACAACGCTACGGCGTTCTCGAGATCGACGCGCATGGAAACGTACTGTCCATCGAGGAGAAACCCAAGGTTCCGCGTTCGCGCCTGGCCATCCCCGGCCTGTACTTCTATGACGACCAGGTGTGCTCCCTGGCGCATCGGCTGAAACCCTCTGCCCGCGGCGAACTGGAGATCACCGACTTGCATCGCCTGTATCTCGGGCGCGGTCAGCTGAAGGTCGAGCTCCTCGGACGGGGGATCGCCTGGCTGGACGCCGGGACGCACGAGTCGTTGCTCCAGGCGGCGAGCTTCATCCAGGCCGTGCAGGATCGGCAGGGGCTGATGGTGGCCTGCCCCGAAGAGATCGCCTTCCGCATGGGTTACATCCGCCTGGAGGACTTGCGTCGCCTGGCGGCGGCCATGGGGGACAACAGCTATCGTCGGTATCTGGAGGAAATCGCCGACGAAGCCGATTCGCCTTTGCCTCTCGGCGGCCGGCCCTGATGCGCGCCGCCATGCCCTTATCTGAGGCGACGTGAGATTCTTGCTTCTCGGTCGGGATGGGCAGGTCGGGTGGGAGCTTCAGCGTGCTCTGGCCCCCCTGGGCGAGGTCATCGCTGTGGGCCGAAGCGAAGTCGATCTTCGAAGGCCGGAAGGCCTTGTCGAAATGGTGACGCGCCTCGCGCCGCAGGTCGTGCTCAACACCGCCGCGTATACCGACGTTGACGGTGCCGAAAGAGAGCCGGATATTGCCCGCGCGATCAACGCCGAAGCGCCCCTTGCGCTGGCGCGCGCCGCACGCCGGGCGCGGTCCGCGTTCATCCACTTCTCCACCGACTACGTCTTCGATGGCGCACTCCGCCGGCCCTACACGGAAAACGATTCTCCAAACCCGATCAACGTGTACGGGGAGACGAAGCTCGAAGGCGAACGCGCCATCCAGGCCGAAGGCGGGAGTTGCCTCGTCCTTCGCACCAGTTGGGTGTACAGCCTGCGACGGCGGGGCTTTGTTCCCCGTCTCCTGGAGTGGGCTCGCTCGCAGGATCGCATTCGAGTCGTCGTCGATCAGATCGGCAGCCCGACCTGGTGCCGTCTGGTGGCCGAGGCCGCGGCCTTCGTGATTGCCCGTTCGCAGGGCGAGCCCTTCGCCTATTTGCAGCAACACGCCGGTCTGTATCATCTCGCCTGCCGCGGCACGGCCACCCGGTTGGAGTGGGCGCGCCAGACCCTCGCCCTCGATCCCCATCGCTCCGAACACCGCGTCGCGCCCGAGAGAATCGAGCCAGCTTCGAGCGCGGATTTCTCCACGCCGGCCCGGCGCCCGGCGTTCTCGGCCCTCGACTCCGGCCTTTTCCAACGCGTCTTTGGCCTCCGTCTCCCGCCGTGGCAGGACGCGTTGCGCCTTGCTATGGACGGAGGCTGAAGGCCCGCCGTGCCCCCTTCGCTCCGCCCGGCCGTCTTCCTGGATCGCGACGGCGTGATCATCGAGAACCGCCTCGACTACGTCCGGTCCTGGGACGACGTCGAGTTCATCCCCTCGGCCCTGGAGGCGCTGGCGCGCCTGAGCCGCTCGGACTACGCCATCGTCATCACCACGAACCAGTCCGCCATCGGCCGGGGTTACCTGTCCCGGCAACAGGCCGATGCGATTAACCAACGCCTGGTGGATCACGTCCGACGCGCCGGTGGGCGCATCGACGGGGTCTTCCTTTGCCCGCATGCGCCGGACGACGGCTGCGAATGCCGAAAACCCAAGCCCGGCCTTCTCTTTCGGGCTGCGGAAGCCATGGGCCTGGATTTGAGCCGCTCCATCATGATCGGCGACACGCTCAGCGACGTGCAGGCCGGCGCGGCTGCAGGCATCGGCACTCTGGCTCTGGTGCAGACGGGGCTCGGCGCGGCGCAGCAGTCGTTGCTGCCCGGGGCTGGTTTCCCGAACGTCCCCACGCATCGCGATCTCTTGACCGCTGTGGAGGCGCACGTCGCCGGCCCGGCCTGAGCCGTTTTGCCCCGGAAAACAAACGTGCCCGGAAGGCTGTCCGCCTCCGGGCACGTGTGTTTCGGTCGCGACTCCTGCGATCGCAAGAGTCTTTCGATGGCGTGATCGTCGTTAGGCTTAGGCTTCCGCCCGCGCCGAGGAGCGGATGGCCAGCAATCTCGAAGCCAGCGCGCTCACCAGCGCCAGGTCTTCCTGCGTGAATCGGCTCGAGCCTGAGTGGACTAGGGTCAACGCGCCCAGGACCCGTCCGTCGTCTTCCAGAGGGATGCTCATCGCGGAGCGCGTTCCTTCTGCCTTGCCCTCCCACTCGCGCGCCAGCCAGCGCGGGTCTTGGCGAGTGTCGTCAACCAGAGCCGAGCTTCGGTTGTTCACAACCCAACCCGCCAGCCCTCGCTCCAGCGTCTCTTCCATTTCGCCGTTGTGCGGTTGTCGCACTTCTCCCTGATACAGAAGCACGCTCGCCAGAACTTGCCCGTGCTGGTTCAGCAACACCGTGCTGCCGCTTGTGGCTCCCACGCATTCCACCGCGAGCTGAAGGAGCCGTGACATATCGCCCAGCCGTTCCGCAGACGCCCCGGTGGCGGGGACGACCTCCTTGGCGACCGCCAACGAAGCCAGCCCGGGCACGACCTCCCATTCTTCGGCCCCGGCTCGCAGCCTGGCTGTGATCATGTGCTCCAGCACCAGGTGGATGTCCTCGGCGTGTTCAATCCGCGCGCCGGGGGCCCGCAAATCGAGATCGACCATCGCCGCCAGCCGGCCTCCGTCGAAGCCGGTGAAGCCGATGGTGACCGCGCCATGCTCCTTGGCGACCTCCATGGCCCGCAAGACGTTGGGCGAATTGCCGCTGGTCGAGATGCCGATGACCACATCGCCCGGGTTGACCAGGTTCGCCAGCTGCGCCGCGAACACCATGTCGTAACCCTCGTCATTGGCATACGCCGACACGATGGGCATGTTGTCCGAGAGTCCCAGCACGCGCAGGAGGGGTTGGCCTCGGCGGCGCGTGTTCTTCGCCAGGTCGCACACGATATGCGAGGCCGTGGCCGCGCTGCCGCCGTTCCCCAGGACGAAGATCGTCTTGCCCGAGACCCGGGCCTCCTGCAGGATGGCGACCGCCGCCTCGACGCGCTCCAGCGATATCTCGCCGAGCGCCGTCTTCAGATGTGCCAGGTAGTGGACGAGATCTTCCATGACGTGACCCTCACCGAAGTGACCGTGTGAATATGGCCATCCTGCGGCTTCGCCTCGCCCCCCGGGCTCGGCTCGCTGCGGATGGCACGCTCGCGCGCCCGCGTCGAGCTAGCGGGTGTAGTTGAAGATGACCTTGGAACCGTCGGGCTCGAACTGGAAGGGGAGCTCGCGCATGCCGCGCATCGCTTCGCGCACGGCCTGGCGCGTGCCGTCGGGGCAGTAGAGCAGCAAGAAGCCCCCGCCCCCGGCCCCGGTGATCTTGCCTCCCAGAGCTCCGGCCTGGCGGGCGGCGGCGTACATGGCGTCGATCGAGCCATTCGAAATCTTGCTGGCCAACTGCTGCTTGAGATTCCACGCCTGGTCCAGCAGCCACCCGATCGAATCCAGATTCCCGCCGAGGATGTCGTCGCGCGCCTCGCGCGCCAGGTCCTTCATCTCCTTCAGGATCGAGGTGCGAGTGGCGATGTTGGCTTCCTGCTCCCCGAGGATGGAGCTGGCGCTGCGGGTGATGCCGGTGAAGTACAGCAGCAGGCTCTCGTTGAGCTGCCGGGCCAGGAACGGATCCAGATCGAGGCTCTCGACGCGAACGCCCCCGTCGGGTGAGAACTCCATCCACCGGAAACCGCCGTAGGCGGCGATGTACTGGTCCTGCACACCGACGGGCTTGGACAGGACGCGGATCTCGATATCGCAGGCCTCTTGGGCCAGCTGCTCGGCGGGCGGCATCTCCCGCCGGTAGGCATACATGGCGTGCAGCGCGCCGACGGTCACGGCTCCCGACGAGCCCAGGCCCGAGCCGGCAGAAGGTATGTCGCCCATCGTGGTGATTTCCACGCCCCGGCAGATCCCGGTGCGCCGGAACGCCTCGCGGATGAGCTCATGCTGGAGGTCGCCGACGTCGTGGACCAGCTCGGTGCGCGTGTAGCCCACGCGCAGCAGGTCGTCGAAGCGGCGCTTGATGGTGACGAAGATGTACTTGTCGATGGCGGTGGTCAGAACGCAGCCGCCTTCCGACAGGTAATAGGCCGGGAAATCGGTGCCCCCGCCGAAAAGGCTGACCCGCAGCGGGGTCTGAACGATGATCATGCAGCCGCCGCCTGGGAAGCTTGCCGACGCCGGAAGTAGTCGACGGTCTGGACCAGCCCTGCTTGCAACGGAACTTCGTGCGACCAGCCCAGGTGCGTTCGCGCCTTCTCGCCGCTCAGATAGATGCGGTACGTTTCCCCGAGCTTGGCCGGGCCGAAGCGCGGCTGCAGCCGGTAACCGGTGATGTCGCGCAGCGCCTCATAGATCTCGAGCACCGATGTCCCTCGTTCGCTGGCCAGGTTGTAGATACCCGTTTCGACCTCCGGCTGCAGCGCCAGCAGGTTGGCCCGGGCGCAGTCCCCGACATACACAAAGTCGCGCTGCTGCGTGCCGTCGCCGTTGATGACCACCGGCTCGCCGGTCAGCATCTGACCGGTGAAGATGGCCACCACGCCCGCCTCACCGTTCGGGTCCTGCCGCGGCCCGTAGACGTTCGGGTATCGCAGGACGACGTACGGCAGGCCGTAATTCGCGCGGTAGAGATAAAGGTAATGCTCGACGACGTGTTTGCTCGCGCCGTAAGGGCAGATCGGATTGACCGGGTGCTCCTCGTCGCACGGCAGGTAGACCGGCTCGCCGTACACCGCGCCGCCCGACGAAATGTAGATCACGCGCTCCACCCCATGCTTCCGGGCGCATTCGAGCACGTTCAACGACCCGACGACGTTCACCTCGGCGTCGAACAGCGGCCTCGCCACAGAGACCCGGACGCTCATCTGGGCCGCATGGTGGTTCACCACCTGCGGCTTCTCCAGGGCGAAGATGTCCTCCAGGTGCGGGCTGCGGATGTCCACAGCGTAGAATGCCGCGCGCGGATTGAGGTTCTCTCGCCGCCCGGTCGACAGATCATCCACGACCACAACCTCGTGACCCTGCTCGAGGTACAGGTCGACCACGTGCGACCCGATAAAGCCGGCTCCGCCGGTCACCAGAATCTTCATGTTGTCCCTCGGATCTTGGAGTTTCAGTACGCGCCGCGGCCGCGCAAGACGGCCGGGATGGTCTGCCACAGAAGTTGCAGGTCCAACCAGATGGACCAGTTGCGAACGTAGTGCATGTCGAGGCGCACGCGCTCGGCGTAGCCGATGTCCGACCGGCCGCTGACCTGCCATAGGCCGGTGATCCCCGGAGGGATGGTCAGCAGGTTGATGCCCCACTGGTCGTAGCGCGCCATCTCCTCAGGGGAAATCATGCGCGGCCCGACCAGCGACATGTCTCGCTTGAGGACGTTGAACAGTTGAGGCAGCTCATCGAGGCTGAAACGCCGCAGGATCCGTCCCAGGCGCGTCACCCGCGGATCGTCCTTCAACTTGTGGTTCTGGGCCAGCTCGACGTGCAACTCCGGCCGGCCCGCCAGAATTTCGTCGCCGTTGACCGCCATCGTGCGGAACTTGTAAGCATCGAACTGGCGGCCGTTGATGCCCAAGACCCGTCGCCGGTGGATCAGTGGGCCCGGCGAATCGAGGCGAATGAGCAGCCCGAGGATCAGGAGCAGCGGGCTCAGCAGCAGCAACAGCGGAAGCGTCACGGCGTAGTCGAGGGAGGCCTTGATCAAGCGGTCCGTGCCCGTCAGGCGGACCCGGTTCACCCCCACCAGCGGGACATAGGCGAATTCCTTGACGCTCAATCCCGTGGTGATGATCTCGTACAGTCCGGACGACATGCGCAGCTGAAGATTCGGCGAGACGCCATAGCGCCGGAAGATGTCGAGGATCGTCTCGCGGCTCAGAGCGCTGCTCGCCAGAATCAGCTCCTCCACTCCGTGGCGGGCGACGATCGAGTCGAGGCCGGCGATCGAGCCGATCACCCGCAGGTTGGGGGCCATCTCCTTCCCCACCGAGTCCTCGCCGTCGACGAAGCCCACCAGCTTCAGGCCGGACGTGCGCCACATCAACAACTGGTCGGCCAGGAGACGCGCCTCTTCATTCGCACCGACGATCAGCGCGCGCGAAAGGAAGTGGCCGCGTGCCCGCAATCCGTAGACGATCCGGCGGATGATCAGACGTCCGGCCGAGGTGAACACAAAGGTGAACCCCCAGGCGAGAACGATCCAGCCGCGGGCGACGATCAGCTCTGGCACCAGAAAGCCGGCGATGGCGACGACCAGGACGCCAAGGGTCGTGCCTCGAAAGACACGGTCGTACTCTTCGGTGCCGCCCAGCAGATAGGCGCGCTGGTACGCGCCCGCCGCGGCCAAAACGGCCAGCCAGATGGGAATCAGGTACACCACCAGGCGCGCATAGTAGTCGATCGATGACAGGGCTTCGGCGTGGAAGAAAGGCAGCGGCAGCTCAAAGCGGACCGCGTAGGCCACCCGGAATCCCAGACCCACCATGAGCAGGTCGTTCACCAACAGCGCCGCGATCAGCAGGTTCCATTCAGTGCTCCGCGCTCGGCGCCGGGCGGCGGCGACCGCTTCGAGCGCCACGGGGGTCTCGAATACGCTCCCGACAGCACTTGCAGTAGAACTCATTCTGCCTACTCCTTGGGCTTATGCGCGTAGCGGTGCCACCCCAGCCACGCCGTTCCGATGGGTCTTTACAGGCTGGGCAGCGCCCGCAACAACTGGAGATAGTTGGGCGCGATGCGAGCCGCGCCCGCCTCGCCGCTCCCGGTCATCCGACCCAGCAGGACGCGCGGCACGGCCGCCAGGATCAGGATCGCCTTGTACGCCAGGGCGACGGTCCTCCCGCGATGTTTCCGAAAGAAGCGAATTTTGCTTTCGTACAGCCGGAGAAACATCTCCGCTGAAGCCTGGCGCGTGCTTTGCCCCCCGTAATGCAGCACGGTCGACCGCGGCACCCAAAAGACGCCCCAACCGGCCTTCCGCAGCCGGTAGCACAGGTCGACCTCTTCCGTGTACATGAAGTAGCCTTCGTCGAGCAAGCCCACCTGTTCGAGCGCCTCCGCCCTCACCAGCAGGCTGGCTCCCTGCACCACGTCCACCGCGTAGACCTTGTCATAGTCCCAGGTCTGCAGTGGATACGACGCCCGGCGCCCGAAATCTCCCAGATGGAAGAGCCGCCAGACTTCGCCCAGAAGGGTCGGCGTCGGAGAGGCCGAGGCCTGGGGCGAACCATCGGGGTTCACCAGCCTCGCTCCCGCCGCGCCCGCCTGCGGTTGGCTATCCATGAAACCGACCAAGATCGCAAGTGATCCGGGGTGGACTTCGGTGTCGGGATTGAGCAGCAGGATGTAGCGTCCGGCGGCGCGACCGATCCCCAGGTTGTTGGCGGCGGCAAAACCCAGATTCCGCTGCGGCTCGATCAGCTCAACGTCCGGGAAGGCCCGCCGAAGCATGGCCGGCGTCGCATCGGTGGAGGCGTTGTCGACCACGATGGTTTCGACCCGGCCGGCTCCGAGGGCGGCTGATTCCGCCTGAACGGACTCCAGGCACTTCCGCAACAACTCGCGGGTGTTCCAGCTGACGATGACGATCGAAAGGACGGGTGGCATGCGGGGCCTGAGGAAGAGAGACGACTTACGTGATTAGTGATTAGCGATGAGTGATGAGTGATTGGAGACTGAGTCGTTGACGCGGAGGCAGACGGAAGAGGGACTGGCCGTCGGAAACTGGCGATCGCCGCGGGTGGCCGGCTAGCGCCCGTCCCAGCCGGCGAGACGGGCCATCAGCACCCAGAAGGCCTTGGCCACGCGGATCTTGCCCGCTGACACCGCGCCGAGGTGTCCCCCGTCGACCTCGGTTGTGTAGTGCTGGCAGATAGCCGGCAGGCTCCGCCCGTCATTCGGATAGTTCTCCGCGTTGTTGCCGTTGTCGTACGGCACGCCGTCGCGATTGTCGTAGCAGGCGGCCCCGGAAGGATCATGCGAGAGGATATCGGCCACATCGAAGAGCGCCTTGTCGTGTGCGATGGCATATTGGCGCATCTGATCGTTGAAGGCCGTTGAGTCCGCCGAGCCGATGCCCCTGGCCAGACTGCTCGTCCAGTAGATGAAGACCTTCCCCGGATGCTGGGCCTCGTACGCTTCCAAATCGTACACGTCGAGGCGGTCGGGGTTGTTCGAGAAGAAACCGCCCGGCTGATCGTCGATGGACGATCCTTCTTCGACCTCCAGGTAGCTGAATTGGAAGGATAGGACGTCGTACTGTCCAAGGACGGGGGCGATGGCGGCGGTGAAGCACCCGACCTTTACGGCCCAGTCGTCGCCACAGCCTTGCGGCCAGAACTGATAGACCCAATTCGATCGGTCATAGCCCCCGGGCCGCTGCCAGTTCACCTCGGAAGGATCCACGGAGTACTCGGCCGCGACATGCGTGTAGATGCGGCAGTGGCTCCGAGCGGACTCATCGTTCTCATAACCCAAGCATGTCAGGCCCTCGTTGATGTTGTCACCCACCGAACGGTCGATGAACAGCATGGCCAGATCCGCGGCCGCA
>DASSGB010000192.1:0-6779 GCA_035693825.1 Anaerolineales bacterium | reverse complement strand
TCTGCAAAACCCCCACCATGGGTTCCCTGGCCTGATCTCCCGAGCAGTGGGCTTTGCCTGTCGAGCGGCAATGTCAATGCGGGTGTCCTGCCTGTGTCCAGGGCAGGCGAGTCCCATCGTCGCCTCTGGAACAAGGGTCATTGTTAGGACCCGACCAAGGGTCTCGGCGAGTCGTCGAGCCCCTTGGTGTCTTTCGGGATGCCGCATGGGGCATGGGGGCGAGGATGGGCTAGGTGCCTTAGGTATCCCCCCGGACCCAGGCAACTTTTAGCAACACTGGGCCCCCCAACATCGGCCAACACGGTGAGACTTCATGGGGCCACTCGCGATGCGGCTCGTAAGGTTGCCAGCATGACCACGCCCCTCCGCACTTCCGGCTGAAGACGCGCGTCTCTTCCCACCATAGCGTCCTCGTGGTATCTTGCCTCCAGATCTGATGCGGCAGACTGCCACCGCATCTCTCTCTCATCGTCGCCCCTCTCATTGCTCCTCCATCGCCGGACTGGTTCGTTCAAAGCAGCCCCGCCCGGAAGGTCGAAGGGCGGGCATCTTCAGGATCATGGAGTGGGTTTTGCCCACGACCTTCCTCGTCACCGGCGGCGCAGGCTTCTTAGGGATCAACCTGATCCGCTCCCTGTTGGCCAAGGGACAGCAGGTTGTATCTCTCGACATCGCCCCCTTCCGCCACGGAGATGTTGTCCATGAGACGCGGATCGCTACTGGAGATGTGCGGGATCGTGCTTCGGTCGCCCGAGCGATGGAGGGGGTTGAGGTGGTGGTTCACGCCGCTGCCGCCCTCCCCCTCTATCCCGTCGAAGAGATCTATGCGACCAACGTGGAGGGCACTCGGATGGTCCTGGACGTGGCCCGCGAAAACGGAGTCGACCGCGTCATCCACATTTCGACGACGGCCGTATACGGGATTCCCGACCACCACCCCGTCGTCGAATCGGATCCCCTCCATGGCGTTGGCCCCTATGGGATCTCCAAGGTCCGCGCCGAGGAGGCGTGCCTAGAGTACCGCTCCATGGGAATGTGCGTTCCGATCCTACGGCCGAAGTCATTCATCGGGCCAGAGCGACTTGGAGTATTCGCTTTGCTCTACGAGTGGGCCTCCGAGGGGAGGAAGTTCCCCATCCTGGGCAGGGGCGATCGACCCTACCAATACCTGCATGTCGAGGACCTGTGCGAGGCGATTTGGTCATGCGCCGGACTTCCTCGTGAGATCGTCAACGACACGTTCAACCTCGGGGCCAAGGAGTTCGGCTCGCCGCGTAGCGATTTCCAGGCCGTCCTGGATCACGCCGGATTCGGCCGAAGGGTCGTATCCATCCCAGCGGCGCCGGCCGTCGCCGCCCTCAAGGTCTTGGAGAGGATAGGGCTATCCCCGATCTATCCGTGGATTTACGAGACGATCGGAAAGGAATCGGTGGTTTCCACCGAGAAGGCGGAGCGCCTCCTTGGATTTCGACCCCGGTACTCGAACCGGGAGGCTTTGATTCGTAATTTCGATTGGTATCTGGCCCATCAGGAGGAGTTCCGCCGGCAGGCTGGGGTTACGCACCGGGTGCCTTGGCGGGAAGGAGCCCTACGGTTGATCAAGAGACTATTCTAGATCTACAGCCTCCGCCTTCTCCACGAGTCCCCTGGGGCGAGCTCTCGCACTGCGGAGGCGGACGGTCCATCTCTCACAGGGCGGCCAAGTCAGCGAAGACAGTACGGGCCGTGTCGAGAGTCGCTCCGATCACCGCGTCGTCGTGGGCGGTCGAGAGGAATCCGGCCTCGAACTGAGACGGCGCCAGGTACACGCCCCGACGCAGCATCTGACGAAAGAACTCCGCGAAGAGCGAAGTGTCGCATTGGCGGACCGTGGACCAGTCGCGCGGCGCGGTCGGCGTGAAGAAGGTCGTAAACATCGTCCCGACGCGGCTGACAAACACCGGCACGCCCGTCTCTCGCGCCACCGCGGCCAGTCCGTCGGCCAGGGCGGCCGCCCTGCGGTCGAGGTGCTCCCAGACTCCCTGTTCCGAGAGGGCATCAAGGGTCTCGATCCCCGCGCGCATCGCTAGGGGGTTTCCTGAAAGGGTTCCTGCCTGATACACCGGCCCCGAGGGCGCCACCTTCTGCATGATGCCGCGCCGGCCGCCATACGCGCCTACCGGCAGCCCGCCCCCGATCACCTTGCCCAGCGTCGTCAGGTCGGGCGTCACGCCGCAGAGCGCCTGCGCGCCCCCCGGGTGGACGCGGAATCCAGACATCACCTCGTCGAAGATGAGGAGCGCGCCTTCGCGCAGGGTGAGGTCTCGGAGTCCCTGCAGGAATCCGTCTTCCGGCGGAACGACCCCCATGTTCCCGGCCACAGGCTCGACAATGACGGCGGCAATCCCGTTCCGGTTCGTGTCGAACAGGCGCTCCACCGAGGGGAGATCGTTGTAGTCGGCTACCAGAGTATCGGCGGCCGTGCCGGGCGGCACGCCCGGCGAGTCCGGCAGGCCGAGCGTCGCCACGCCCGAGCCGGACTTCACCAGCAGCATGTCGGCATGGCCGTGATAGCAGCCCTCGAATTTGACGATCTTGTTCCGCCCGGTGTGGGCCCTGGCCAGACGCAGCGCGCTCATGGTGGCCTCGGTGCCCGAGTTGACGAAGCGGATCATCTCGAGCGACGGCATGAAGCTCTGCACGCGCCGGGCCAGGTCGATCTCCCATTCGCACGGCGCGCCGTACGACGTCCCGCGAGAGGCCGCCTCGGCCAATGCCGCCACAATCCGCGGGTGGGCATGCCCCAGGATGAGCGGGCCCCAGGAAAGTACATAGTCGATGTAGCAGTTTCCGTCTACGTCGAAGAGGTACGGTCCCTCCGCGCGCTCGATGAACAAGGGGTCGCCCCCAACGGCGCGGAAGGCACGCACCGGGGAGTCGACCCCACCGGGCAGCACAGACAGCGCTTCAGCAAAGAGCTCGCGCGAGCGGGCGATATCCCTCACGGCGCAGCCTCGATGCCCAGCGGGACGGCCATCTGTGCCTGGGGGTTCAGGGTCTCGTGCACTGCGCGAGCGGCCTCCTCGCCAGATCGGATGCAGTCGGGAATGCCGATCCCGGTGTAGGCCGCGCCGGCCAGGCGTAGCCCTGGGAAGCGGTCAAGCCGTTCCGCGACCTGCCTCAGACGCTCCGGGTGACCGAGGTTGTATTGCGGCATCGAGCGCGGCCAGCGGGCGACGCGAACGAACAGGGGCTCGGCGTTGATGCCCAGCGTTTCCGCCAGTTCATGGCGGGCGATTTCGATCAGCTCAGCTTCATCTACGCCCGGGTCGTCCATTATCCCCGCCCGTCCGATGAAGACGCGCAGGAGCGCGCCGCCGGCCGGTGCCCGGTGCGGGAATTTGGTCGAGGTCCACGTGCACGCCAACGCCTGCCGGCCCTCGATGCGTGGCACCACGTAACCGTGACCGTCGAGCGGGCGAGGCAGTCTTTCGCTGCGGAAGGCGAGCGACACGGTGGCCGTCGAAACGTACTCGATCGCAGACAGGTGGCCGGCGAGCTTTGGGTCGAGCCTTGCCAGCATCTGTGCCGCGGCATGGGCCGGCGCGGCGATTACAGCGGCGTCGGCCTCGACGGCCTCGCCCGAGGCCAGCTGGAGGAGATATCCGGTGTTTGATCGCTCGACGCACCGCACAGAGGAACGCAGTCGCAAGTCCGAGTCCCTGAGCCGCGATAGCAAACCCTCGACGATCTCTGCGAGGCCGCCGATCGGCGTCAGGAATACGGACCGTCGAGGTTCGGCCAGCGAGCGGGCGGTGCGCAGCGCGCCGCGGGTCAGGCTGCCGTAGCGACGCTCCCAGTCGCGCAAGTAAGGGAACGTGGATGCCAGGCTCAGGCGATCGCCGTCGCCGGCGTAGATACCGCTCATCAGCGGCTCGATCAACCGCTCGTAGACCTGCCGGCCAAGCCGGCGTGAGATGAACCGCCCGAGCGACTCGTCCGCGTCCTCGCCGCGCGGCGGCAGCACGAGGTCGAGGGCCATTCGCAGCTTGGCCAAGGGCGAGAGCAGCCGCGTTCGAACCATCGGCCCGATTCGCGACGGCACCATCATGGCCAAGCCTTCCGGAAGCTCGACCAGCTTGCCGTTCGACACGACGAAGACCCTGCGCTGCTGCATGTTGGCGCCTTGCAGACGATCTTCCAGGCCCAGCTCGCGACACAACGCCACGCCCCAAGGCTTGGTCGAGACGAAGGTATCGGGCCCGCCCTCGATGACGAAACCGTCGCGGCGTTCGGTCTGGATCTTTCCACCCCATCGGTCGGAGGACTCGAGCACGGTCAGGCGCAAGTTCGCGCGGGCCTGCGCAGCTATCTTCCGGAGGGTGTAAGCAGCGGTAAGGCCGGCGATGCCGCCTCCCACGACGACGACACGGAATGTGGGAGTCACAGCCAGCCTCGGCCGGCAGCAGCATCCCGCACGCGTCGGGCCAGGCTCTCCATCATCCGCGGGTCCGCCCCGGGCATCTCAATGCGCTCGAGGCGTGCACCCGCGCCTTCAGCTACTTTCCGCAGATCGATGTCGATGTCGTACAGGATTTCGACGTGCTCGCTCACGAACCCGATCGGCACGACCAGGAAGTCGCGGGAGCCCTCCCGGGCACGCTGCTCTACCAGCTTGCGCACATCCGGCCCCAGCCAGGGCTCCGGGGTCATCGCCGCACTCTGGTAGGCGAAGTGCGAGGCATGCTCGGGGAAGAGCCCCCTCAGCGCATCGTACGTGACCTTTAGCTCGCCTGGGTACGGATCGTCCCAGCTGAGGATCCGTTCAGGCAGACTGTGCGCGGTGAAGATCAGCTCAGGGTGCCCTTCCGGTGGGAAACGGCCCAGGGAGTCGCGGATCCGATCGGCAACAACCGCAAGGTAGCCGGGATCGTCCTTCCAACTCGTGATCGGCTCCACCTCGATCGCTACGCCCGCCGACTCGACGGCTGCGGCCAGCTTCTCGAAGTAGAGTTCGACGCTCATGCGCGAGTAATGCGGCGCCATGACCAAGCCCACCACGCGGCGGACCCCGATCTCGGCGAACGTGCGGGCGGCTTCCGCCAGGCTGGGCTTCCAGTGCCTCATCCCGACGTGGACGCGCAGCTCCACGCCGAGCGAGGCGAGCGCGGTTTGCAGGGCCTCAGCCTGAGCCTGCGTCCGCTCGCGGATCGGCGAGCGGCCGCCGATGAGCTGATAGCGGCGCTTGATTTCGGCCAGGGCCGGCGGCGGTAGTGGACGCCCGCCGCGCACGTCGAGAAGATATGGCTCGACGTCCTCCATCCGATCCGGACCGCCGTAGGCCATCACCAGCACGACCGGTCGATCGCTCACGCCGCCTCCGCATGCAACTCGTGTGTATGCACCTGCTCGACGACGGCTCGCACTGCCTCGACCGGTGTTTCCGGGAGCACGCCGTGACCCAGGTTGAAGATATGGCCCGGGCGGCCGCCGGCTTGTTCCAGAATCCGCGCAACACGACGCTCCAGCTCGGCCGGCGGAGCGAACAGCGCCGCCGGATCGAGGTTCCCCTGAATCCCGACGGAAGGTCCCAGTCGGCTCCAGGCGACATCGAGCGGAATCCTCCAGTCGACTCCGATCACGTCGCCACCAGCGTCGCGCATTGCCTCCAGGAGCGTGGCGGTCCCCGTTCCGAAGTGGATCGCCGGCGCGCCGGTCTCCGCCACGGCCCGAAGGATGCGGGCGGAATGCGGTTGGACGAATTCGCGGTAATCCTCGGGGTTAAGCGTCCCGACCCAGCTGTCGAAGAGCTGCACCGCCTGGGCGCCGGCGCGCACCTGCGCCACCAGGTAGTCGGCGACGACCCGGCCCAGCTTCTCCATCAGTACGTGCCACGAGGCGCCTTCGTTCAGCATGTATCGCTTTGTCCGGAGGAAGTCGCGGCTGGCGCCGCCTTCGAGCAGGTAAGAAGCGAGTGTGAACGGGGCGCCGGCGAAACCGATCAGCGCGTTCGACTCCGGTAGCTCTCCCCGTACGATCTGAATCGCCTGAAGCACCGGGCCGAGATCGCGCTCCACGTCGACCGGTCGCAGGCGGTCCACGTCGGCCGGCGCGCGGATCGGATTGTGGATGAGCGGACCTTCGCCCCGCGCGAACTCGAGATCGATCCCCAGCGGGATGAGCGGCAGCAGGATGTCGGCGAAGAGGATGGCGGCGTCGACACCGAAGGCGCGCACAGGCTGGAGAGTGACCTCGGCCGCCAGTTGCGGCTGCCGGCAGATCTCCAGCAGAGTATGTTTCTCACGGATGGCCCGATACTCGGGCATATAACGGCCGGCTTGGCGCATGAACCACACCGGAGTCCGGTCCACCGGAAGTCGCCGGCAGGCGCGCAGGAAACGCGAGGCAGAGATGTCCACCGATCTCATCCCGTCCACAAGCGCATCGCCTTCTCGCGCGGAAGGTAGACGGCGGTGTGCAGAGGTGCGTCGAGGGCGGTGTACAACCGCACCTCGGTCGAGCGCAGCTGGCGGACGAGATCCGAGAATTCCGGCAGATCGTCGGTCTCGTACACGACGACGAACTCGTGATCCTGCAGCCCGAACGAGTACAGCAGGAGCTGGTGGATCTCGGTGAACTGTTTTCCCAGACGGATGTGCTCGTTCATCATCCCCTGGCGCGCCTCGGCGCTCTTCAAGTACCAGGGGCCGGTCTTGCTGAACGGGTAGACGACGAGGTACCGCTTTCGCGCGTCCCCGAACGGATCGATCTCCTGCGCCGAGCGCGCCTTGCTGTACACC
>DASSGB010000191.1:0-4430 GCA_035693825.1 Anaerolineales bacterium | reverse complement strand
TCGCCGACGGATCGAGGGCTTCGAGACTCTGTCGTGCCCGAATCAGGCCTCCCAGCCCTTCGAAGATCCGCGCGCGGATCGACCCGGCCGTCGCCAGTTCGGACTCAAGTTCGATGCGATCCAGCTTCTGGCGGTTGATCGATCGCAGGTGGCCGGTGCGCTGCACGGCTTGCGGATCCCCGCGAGTTCCGAACAGGCTGTGAAAGTAGAGCGCCGGAACGCCCGCGAAGGAAAGAAGAATCGCATGGGCGAGCAAGAATCGGCGCACGTCGGAACCATCCGCGGACAGGAGGTCGAGGAGATTCACATTCAGCTCGTATGGTTGAAGTGTGCCGGCCTGGGTGGTGCGATACGAAACCCCGCCGCAGGCGCGAGCTTTCTCCATCAGCCTATCGAGGGCCGCATCGTCCAGGATCCCGCGCGTGGGTGTCAGGCCGATGCCGTCGTGTGAGGCGATGAAATTCAAGTAGCAGGCTCCCGGCGGAGGGACCGTCCAGCTCTGGGCCCAGGTCGTCAGCGCGGTGGCGTCGCCCGAGAGCAGCGTGTGGACGATCAGAGGCGCCAGCGAGAATTGGTAGACCATGTGGGCTTCGTCGCCGGCGCCGAAGTAGGCCACGTTGTCGACGTGTGGAACGTTGGTCTCGGTGATCAACCGGGCCCACGGTGCCGCCTGGTCCAGGATGGCCCGCAACAAACGAACGACGCGATGAGTCTGGGGCAGGTGCAGGCAGGTCGAGCCGGCCGCCTTCCAAAGGTATCCCACGGCGTCGAGGCGTATCCACTGCGCGCCTCGGCGAAGGTAGCCCAGCAGGACCTCCACCATCTCCAGCAAGACTCTCGGATTGGCGTAGTTCAGATCCACCTGGTCGGCGCTGAAGGTGGTCCACACCGAGGCCGGGCCGCGGGCGGTGTCGAAGGCGGTGAACAGAGGCGTGGACCGAGGCCGAATGACGTTCGACCAGTCGGCCTGAGGATCCGGGGCGATGTAGAAATCCTGCCACGGCTCCTCGCCCCGGCAGAATCCCTGGAACCACGCGCTCCCGGCCGAAGTGTGATTGAGGACCGCATCCACCATCAGACGGTACGTTTCTGCGAATCGGCTGACATCCTCCCAGTCCCCGAAGGCGGGATCGACCGAGCGATAGTCGACGACGGAGAACCCGTCGTCGGAGGACGATGGGAAGAACGGCAGAAGGTGGACCGCCGTTACAAGACCCGCGATGCGAGGCTCGAGGAATTCATACAGCACCTGCAAAGGATCCCGGCCGTCTTCCAGCACCTGGTCGGGGTAGGTGATCAGCAGAAGGTCGCGCTGCGAGATCGGCCCTGCGACAGACGGCGAGGCCGTGCGCTTCTGAAAATCCACGAGGAGGCGCTCCACGTGCGTCATGGCGGCCTCCCCGGCGTCCTCCCCGTAGAGGTGGATCAGATGATCGCGGATGGACACTGGCGCCATCATGTTCGATCGGTTGGGCCGCGACCTGCGGCAGGCGACGACCCGAGGACAACGACGAGACTTGTTCGGAGAGAACCGACGAGCGGCAGCAACGGCCCCCGGCTAGTAGGCGCCGTAGTTGACGGGCTGACTCCACCGCGGCTGGACCTGCAACCGGGTGTGGGTCTCCGGGCCCAGCCTCTCCCAGTATTCGGCCCGGTCGTTGACGCCGTAGACCCACTCGTCCAGCCATTGGCGAAGGCGGGCCGCATCGGAGCTGATTTCATCCCAGGCCAGATAGAAGACATTGTCGCGATCGTAATAGCCCTGGGTGTACGACGGATGGGCGCAGTACGGAACATGGCAAACGGCGTCGACGACCAGCGAAGGGATCAAGGTGCGGTTGGGATCCGAGCGGATGACCTCGGCGTCGACGATGTCTTCGGCGGTGACGATCACCCGGCGCGCGGCGAAGGCGGCTTCCTTCTGTTCTCCAAGGATTCCCCACAGGTGGCAATTGCCCTCGGCGTCGGCGCGCTGCACGTGGACGATGGCCACGTCGGGATGCAGGGCGGGAACGGTGATCACCGAGTCGCCCGAATAGGGATCGGCCACCGTGCGGTACAGAGGGTTCACGCGGCTCAGATCGTCGGCGCCGGTGGGCTTCATGGGCAGAAAGGGCAGCCCCGCCGCGCCGGCCGTCAGGCGGGCGATCATGCCGAAGTGCGAGTACTCCTCCCACTCCAGTTGTCCGGACTCCAGCGCCGACCGCAACACGCGCAACGACCCGATGCCCGGGTTGCCTGCATAGGAGAAGATGACTTTGGAGGCACTACCGGCGGCGACCATCTGATCGTAGATGAGGTCGGGCGTGGCTCGGGCCAGGGTCAACCCTTTCTTGCCCTGGCGGATGATTTCGTGGGCTGCGGCGAAGGGGATGAGGTGCGTGAAGCCTGCAGCGTATACCAGGTCGCCGTCGTGAACGAGGTCGGTGACGGCCTCCCGCAGGGAGATGAGTTTGGACATAGGCGGGCTCCGCCGGTCGACGACAGTATACCCGCGCCCCAATCCGCCCGAATCTGCCCAGGGGGGTGTCCCCCTCAGGCTCTCACCTTTTCTTCACCAACCTCTGGGCGGGCCCTAAGCCGCAGGTCCTAAGCTTTGCCCCGACAGCCGCGGCAAAGCCGAGCGGGCGTCGGGCGGGGGAGTATGGATCGGCGCGAACCTTCGGAGGGCGAGGAGCGTTACCCACCGTCCCGTGTCCCGCCGCGGTCAACCTTCTACCAACGGGTCCTTCCGGTGATTCTCGTCGCCATGGGTGTGGTGACGTTGATCCTGATCGCAGTCGCAGCGGGAGTCCTTTTGGGTTTCGTTCCGTGGCGTTAGAGGGTCCTTCCCGAGGTCACCGGAGGCCGATCCAATGAACGTGCAGACGATTCTTCCTTTTGCATCGACCATCATCATGGTGGTCTTCACCGTCTCGGTGCTGCAGCGCTATGTGGCCCGAGGCAGGCTGCATTTCCTCTTCTGGGGCATCGGCCTGGCGATGTTCGGCGCCGGGAGTTTCGCCGAAGCCTATTTCGCCGCGGTCGGTTGGAGCGCCCCGGTGTTCTTCGTCTGGTATCTCTTCGGCGCGGCCCTCAACGCCGGATGGATCGGCCATGGAACGTTGTTGCTGCTTGCCCGTCGGCGATGGGTGCACCTCCTGACGGCGGCGCTGGTGGCGGGCAGCCTGGTGGCGGCTTTCCTCATGCTCCAGATCATGCCGCGTTTGGATACCGCCAGCTTCGATCCCTCGCTGCCGATCAGCGAGCAGTATCGATCGATCATGCCGGCCATCTCCGACGGAGCCGCCGTGCGGCTGACCACGCCCTTCTTCAATATTTACGGCTTGATCACACTCGTCGGCGGAGCCCTCTACTCGACGGCGCTGTTCCTCCGCAAGCAGGTGCTGCCCAACCGCGTGTTGGGCAACGTGTTGATCGCCGCCGGGGCGCTGTCCATCGGCCTGGCGAGCACCGCCACGCGCCTGGGCTACGGCCAGTATCTCTACCTGGGAGAATTGGTGGCTGCGGTGCTGATGTATGCCGGCTTCCGGGCGGCCTCCGCCCCGGCAACCGAAGCCGAGAGAATTCTGGCGGCGGAAACCGCCGCGGCAGGCTAGCGGCCGGCGTCCATTGCGCGCGCGAGCTAGGTTGCTTCGCGCGCCGCGCGAAGGAGTCGGCCGGTCAATCCGGAGCCCAGCAGCGCCAATCCATCGGTAGGCAGGTGGAATCCGGCGCAGGCGTCGAACAATATCGAGGCCTGCGCCGGAAGCTCGTCATCGCCCGGCCAAAGGCACGCCCCCAGCGGAATGCGCTCGAACGGGAGAAACTTCCAGGCTGCAGGCGCCAGGCCGGTCACGACTTCGCCTGCGCAGGCACGCGCCGCCCGGTCGAACATCTCCGGCGACTGACCGAACGCGCTCGCCAGGCGCCTGCCGGTGTATCCGGTGAAGGCCTGATGGTAGAACGCCCCGCCCGGAAGTTCGCGATAGCTGACCCAGGTGCCCGCCGGCGGCGTCCCGTCGCTGGCCTGCAGGTGATACAGCAACATGGCGGTATCGAACGGCGTGCATGGCGTCCGACTGTCGAGCCAACGGACATCGAGATAGGGCCAGGTGATGTCGACGTCCCGCCCCCAGTAGCTGAGCACGAGACCTCGATCGTGAAGCGTGCCGGCAACAGCGCGGGCGGCGGCGGCCGGGTCGCGCTGGCGCAGCTCCTCACGCAGGCGATCGACCTGCCCCAGGATGGAGGCCTCCCAGTTGCGCTGGGCTTCGGCGGCCAGCCCCTCAGGGGCGAGCGCGCCTCCGGCGGCGCGATCGGTCAGGCCGGGCATGGGATCGTGGTGAGTGGTGAGTGGTGAGTGGCCAGAGGCCGCCGCCGGATGGGTGTCATCGAGAGGGGCGCCGAGCCTCTCGGCAGGTTAAGGGGAAGGCTCACCGCTGGCGACC
>DASSGB010000190.1:0-5150 GCA_035693825.1 Anaerolineales bacterium | reverse complement strand
CAGGCGTCGTGGCCAGCGTGTCGGAGGGAAGGCGATTCTCCTGAAGCGCCAGGAAGGCCTGGCCTTCGAGCTCCGGCCGGGTCGAGGCCAGGACGCGGGAGTCCTGGAGCTGGACGATCAACAGGTCACTGAAGAGGACCGATCCTTCCCGCGAGGCGAGGCTCACCAGTTCGGAGCGAACGGCCTGGCGCGCCTCCTCCGAAGCAGGTGCGAGCTGCACCCGGCGAGCCGCGGCCCGCAGCGTCGTTCGCTGACTTCCCAACTGGAGCCGTTCCTCGCGAGCCGCGGCCCATTCGGAGAGGGTGTTGAGCTGGCTTCGGGCGGCGGAGGACAGCTGCCCGTAGACCAGGTCGACGACGATGTCGCGGGCGCGAATGTAAGCCGCCGCGCCCATGATCATCAGCGGCAGCACCACCAGCGGCAGAAGGGTGAGGGTGAACTGCCGGCTGAGGCTCGCGCCCCGCGGCGCCGCGGCGGGCTTGGTGGCGGCGGTCATCGTGAGCCGTCCTTGGCGGGTGGTGCGGATGTGGCGGGCGGCGTCGTGTCAATCGTTTCCGGCCCGAGGCGCACCGAGGCATGCGTCGCATTCAGGGCCCGCCCGAGCTCTCGAGCGGTCGTGTCGAGGATGGAGCGCATATCCGGCGAGCGCCGCAGCTTGCTGGTGATCTCGTGGATCAGGCGTTCCCTTCGTGCCGCCCGCTGAGTCTGGTCCAGCAGTCGGTCGTTCTGCATCGCCGTCGCCACCTGGGCGGCAACGGTCGTCAACAGGGCCAGGTCGTCATCGCCGAAGCGGCCCTCGTTGTCCGGATCCTGGATGATCAGGACACCCAGGGCCATGTCACCCACCAGCAGGGGCACTCCCAGCCACGAAGCCGGCGCCGGCCCGGGGAACCGGGCGCCCATGGCCGCGGCTTGCTGGGCAACGTTCTCTGTGAGCATCAAAGGCTGGCGCATGCGGATCACTTCGCCCGCCAGGTCGTCGCCCATGGGCGTGGATGGGCGATGGCCGACTTCTCCAGCCTCCACCACGAAGGGATACTCGATGGAATCGTTCGTCGAGTCGTAGCGCCCGATGGCGAGATCCACACCAGGCAGGATCTGGCTGACCTGCGCATGCACGACTTTGAAGAGCGAGTCGAGACGGAGCAGCTGGGACACGGCCTGGCTGACGCGGTTCACAGCCTCGAGCTCGGTCACGCGGCGCTGCTCTTCGGCGTACTGACGGGCGTTCTCGAGCGAGAGGCCGATCTGACCGGCGACGGCCTCGAGAATGCCGATGTCTTCGCGTTCCCAGGCGGGCGCCGTGTCGGGCCGCCGGGCGGCAATCGTCGCCACGGTTTCGCCGCGCACGACCACGGGCACCGCGATCTCGCGGCCGTCGGGGCTGAAGGCCGTTCCGCCGGTTCGCGCCACCTCATCCGCCAGCGGCGAGGGTTCGCGCGTCTCGTCTCCGCCAATCCGCAGGAGCGTGGGCTGGCCAGCGCGCGCAAGGCGCGACCACGATTCGCGCGCCCGGCCGCGCACCAGGCTGTCGACCTTCTCCAGCTCATCCTGGGTCTCGCGAAGGCGCCGGGCGTTGTCCATGGCCGAGGCCAGCTCGTGCGCCACGGCCTCCATGGCGCGCACATCGTCGGGTGAAAACGCGTCGAGCTCACGGCTCTGGACGTCCAGAACGCCCAACAGGTGACCGCCGGCCGTGAGAGGCGTCGCCATCTCAGACCGGGTCTCCGGCAGCATGGGATTCTTGAAATGGAACGGGTCGTTGGCGACGTC
Organism: Anaerolineales bacterium; assembly: GCA_035693825.1. Classification (GTDB taxonomy): domain Bacteria; phylum Chloroflexota; class Anaerolineae; order Anaerolineales; family E44-bin32; genus MGOM01. Next base: position 3,377 of record DASSGB010000190.1, on the reverse strand, counting down.
GTTGGAGACACGCGGCAAGCGATTGGAGGTCACCCAGCCGACGAGGCTGGCGCTGCCCACGGCCAGCCGGTGGCCGCGGGCCATCAGGCGCCGGCCGGCCTCGCCCGTGCTCGCCGCCAGGTCGGCCCACGTGCCGGTCTCGTCCAGCAGGAAGACCGAGGCATGGTAGAAGCCAAATCGCTGTTGCACCAGATCCAGCGCCTGGCCGAGAAGGGCTTCGGGATTCGGGACTTCGGCCACGAGGCGGGCAATGTCGGCCGTCGTCTGCATTTGCAGCGCCTGGCGCTCGAGGTCGCGGGTGCGGCTGGCGACGCGCTCTTCCAGACTGCCCACCGTCTCTCGAACCTGGCGCACCATGGAGTTGAAAGCCCAGGCCAGGGCGCCGATTTCGTCGCCGCCGGCGGGAGGCACTTCGACGTCGAGCTTGCCTTCGCCCATCAGGCGCGCGGCTTCGGCCATCTGGGTGATGGGGCGGGCGAAGCGCTGCGCCAACCAGTAGCCGGCGATGACCACCGCGGCCAGGATGACCAGGATGATGGGCAGCACGAGGTTGAAGACCAGGCGCTGAGTCGCGGATTGGACCTCGACCGCCAGCGCATCCGCGGGCTGGAGGATGGAGGCTGTCTCGACCACGCTGCCGAGACTCCATCCGGTGCTGCTCAGCGGCGCGAAGGCGACGAGCAGCTCGCGCCCGCCAAGCTGCACCGTTTCCAGGCCGCGCTCGCCATTGGCCATGCGCGCCAGAATGGAGGCGATGTTGGCCGGGGATCCGCTGAGATCCGGGCCGACTTCATCCGTGTTGCGCGGCCGGCCGAGAAGATCCTGATATCCCTGATCGGGCAGGGCGATGGCGCGCTTGCCCGGGTCCATCACGAAGTGGTAGCCGGACTGCAGGAAGCGCATGCCTTCGACCTTGGCCCGCAGGTCCTGCAGGGTGATGTCGAAACCGACGACTCCCAGAAGCCGCGAACCGCTGTAGACCGGAATCGCGGCGGTCGTGACCAGGCCGCGGCCCGTGGCATCCGCGTACGGGTCGGTCCAGCGAACATCTCTGTCGGGGTTGCCCGTGGTCGAGACCGCGTCCGTATACCAGGGTCGGCCCGTCACGGCGAAATCCGGCGGCACGAGCTTTCCCAGCTCGATGTTGGGGTAGTAGCGGACGACGTCGTTGGGTGTGCCGAAGTAGACCGCGACCGTGTCCGGATCGGATTCGAGGATCTTCGGAATGTACAGGTCGAGATAGGCGGTTCGTTCGATCTCGGCGGAGACGGATGGGGTGATGGGGCGGGTGGCCGGCACGAAGACGCTCGCCGCGTCGGCCGCACCGTTCATATATTGGCCGTCGGCGGCGGTGAACATGTGCTCCTCCGCCGGCCAGAATCCCTCGACGGCCGCCAGCCTGGGATCGGACATGGTCGTGGTGACGTAGGACGCCACGCCGCGAACGCTTTGGGCGACCTGGTCCAGGGTCAGGTCGAGCTCCGCCGCCGCCAAATCCGTCAGCTGGGACAGTTGATCCGTCGCTTGCTGCCGGAGAGCCTGACGGCTCGCCTGCTGGGCGGCCTCGCCCTCGGCTCGGAGAGCACTGATGCCAATGGCGGTCACGGCCAACGCCGAAATGCTGGTCATGGTCACGATGACCAGGATCAGCCTCGCGCGTACGCTCAATCCGCGCCTACGTATCGCAGTGTCCATGCGCCGTCACCGACGCCCGACCCGGAGGTTGGGCGTCTCAGGTCTCCTTTCCGTTGCCGTCATCCGGCGCGGGAGCCTCCGGGCCGGTGGGCGGCAGCAGACGGATCACGACTTCCGGCTGGCCGAGCGTGCGATGCAGGGCCTCGGCCGCCGTCTGGAGCACTTGTTCGATCTCGAGGACGCCCGTGATCTGAGACGTGACCGTGCTGACCACTCGAGCCCGTTCCGCCGCCTGGGCCGATTCCTGCGCGAGGCGCGCGTTTTGAATCGCGGCACTCAACTGGTCGGCCAGCGTCTGAAGCACCTCGAGCATCTCGGGCGTGAAGGCTCCCGGCTCGGTGCTCTGCACATCCAGCGCGCCCAGGACCCGCCCGGCGACCTGGAGCGGCACCGCCGCTTCGGAGCGAGTCTCCGGGAGAAGCTCGTTCGACAGATGCACCGGATCGCGGCCGACATCGGAAGCGATCCTGGGCTGGTTGTTGGCGGTCACCCAGCCGATGATCGACTGAGACCCGACAGGCAGGCTGTGGTGACGTGCCTTCAGCACGGCGCCGACCTGGCCCGTCGACTCGCGCAGGACGGCGTTCTTGCCCTCGTTGTCGAGCAGGAAAATGGAAACGTGATAGAAGGAAAACCGCTCCCGAATCAGCTCCACGGCGCGCCGCAGGAGGTCTTCCAGCTGCGGTGTGGAGGTTACGGCGCGGGCGACTTCGGCCGCGGTGCGGACCTGCCGCGTGCGTTCTTCGACGCGCGCCTCCAGCGACCGGTACAGACCGCTCAATTCCTCCGCCATGCGGTTCAGCGCCGCGGCCAGCGTGCCCAATTCGTCGCCCCGCGCCTCGGGCACACGGTGCTGCCACTCGCCTCGGGAGATGCGCTCGGAGAAGTCGGTCAGGGTTTCCAGCGGCCGGAGCATGCGGCCGGTGGCGAAGGCCACAATCAGCATCGAGACCAGAACCGAAATCACCACCAGGGCCACCATGAATGGCGCGAAGCTGTTGAGTTCGGCAAAGACGGCCGCCTGAGGCAGAACGATCACGACGCCCATGTCCCAGTCGCTGAGCCATTCGTACACGCCCAGCTCGTCCACGCCCTCTTCTTCGGCGCGGAAGGATCCGGTGGGGCTGCGGGCCGCCAGCTCGAAGACGACCTTCTCGGCCTCGGCGACCAGCGGAGCCGTCGAATTGCGATCGACGTGCACAAAGGAGTCCGGCTCGATGGCCAGATAGGCTTCACCAACGCCGATCCCGTACGGGCTTCGGTCTTCCCATGGAGTCTGCAAGAGTTGCAGAAGTTCCGCGGCGCGTCGACCGCGGTTGACGCCGATCAGCAGGACGCCCGGCTCCACCGGGAACAGCAGGGGGGTCGAAGTGACGAAGGCCAGATTCTGTGTATCCAGCAGGGCGTCATCGAAGACTCTGCGGGTCTCGATGGCCGTGGTGGAAATGATCCCCGACTGCACCGCCGGAAGCGTTTGGCCCTCGAGCCGCGGGTCGGAGGAGGCCAGAACCACCCCGTCCGGAAAGTGCACCAGCATGGCGTCGCTGAAGCGGATCTCGGCTCCCTCGGTCAGCATGCCGCGCAGCGCCTGTCGCACCAGGTCGCGGTTGGTCGTGTAGGCGGTGCTTGAAGGGCGGGCAGCGATCATCTCCGTCAGCGGCGTGCGCAGGGCGAGGCGGCTC
>DASSGB010000189.1:0-3881 GCA_035693825.1 Anaerolineales bacterium | reverse complement strand
ATCTCTGGCTTGCGTTCGGGGGGCCTTCTGGGGCATGAGACTTTGTAAGTCCAATGAACTTACAAAGCCATTCTACAGACATTCCTGGCCTGGGTCAAGAGGCAGGGGACAATACAAAACAGGTTTCCTTTGGAAACCTGTTTTTTTGGCTTAGGAGTCTGCGGTTCTAGCCGCCGAAACCGAGCAACTCCCCCACCCCTTCCGCCGCCCAATGGGGAACCCAGGCCAGGCCGAAGGCGTCGCGCAAGACGTCCTTTCGCGACGGGGTGAGGGTGACTTCCTCGATCTGATTTGCCTTGTCCGCCCAAGCCTCGTCGAGCGCGTCCATGGCCTCGGCCATCTCGGCCTGCAACGCTTCCAGGTCGCGTTTGAAGCCCTCGATGGCCCCCACCGATTCGTCGACGTCGGCCTTCGCCTGAGTCGTCAGCCGGCGTTTGGTCAGCGAGCTCGTCAGCCGACGCTGGCTCCTTCGGCCGCCGAACAGACCCCACAGGTTCTCGCCGTGCGTGGCCAGTTCTTCGAACTTCCGGCCGGCCAGCTCGGCCTGATCCTGAGCCAACTCGCGTTCTTCGCGCGACAGGCGATCCTGAAGTGTGCGCAGCTTCCGTTCGAACGAGGTCTTGATCTTCTGCGCCTCGGCCTCCCGGCCCTGCGTCGCCGCCTGCTGACATTCGGCGCGAAAGGCCGCCTCATCCATCCCCGGCTGGCTGGTCAGCTTCAACACCTGGTTGGAGAAGACTCGCACAGAGGCCCGGCGGTGGGCGAAATCGAGGAAGTCTTTCTCGAGCTGCTTCATCCGCTTCGCATCCAGCAAGACACCCGCCACGTCGCCGAACCTGGCGCCGGCCAGAGGCGAAGCTGGAAGCGAGCCCAGATCGATCGCCTCGACCGCGTGGTCTTCCCAGCGGATGATGCCCCGCGGGTCCGGATTCACCGCGAGCGCGGTCACCGTCTGGATGGCGTCGATGCCCTCCTTGCGATTGAGGACGCGCGCCGTCGCCTGGGCCAGGACGGCCGGGCGGTAGACCAGTTCGGCCTTCCCGGCAGGGCTCGCTATCCCGACGCTGCGCGCCGCGGCTTCCCATGTCACGTTGTTGGGAAGGATGTACACCGCCACGCCATCGGGCGTCGACGGCATGCTGGCCGCGGCGGCGAGTGGCTCGGCGCGCGGCGCGCTCGTCACGGGCACCTGAGCCTTCGGCGTTTCACCTCCCAGGCGGCGCAGGTCCTCGCGCGTCATCGGCCCGCGCAGGTAGGCCATCGCCCAACGCGTGTGGAAGAGTTGCGCCTCGCGTTCGTGCACGTTGTGCAGCAGGAAGGTCCTGGGGCCGATTCGGCTGAGCAGACTGTCGACCTCCTTGCGTTTGAAACCTTCGCGTCCCACGTCGGCCCCTTCCAGACCGTCGAGCAGGCGCGCCTTGTCCTGCGCCGTTTGGAGCTTCCCCAGGCACCAGGTGCCGGCGTTGGCCAGCGCCTTGTAGTCCAGGTCAACCGGGTTCTGAGTCGAAAGCAATACGCCGAGCCCGAAGGCACGCGCCTGTTTCATCAACCGCAGCAGCGGGGGCTTGGAGGGCGGGATGGCGACCGGCGGGAGATAGCCCAGGACCTCATCGATGTACAGCAGCGCCCTCAGGGAGGAGCTGCCCGACTGCGTGTGCATCCACGACTCGAGCGACTCGAGGAAGAGCGTGACGAAGAACATGCGCTCGGCCGCGCCGAGATGCGCCAGGTGCAGGACGGTGTGCCTGGGCTTCCCGCCCGGGGTCCACAGCAGGCGTTCGATGTCGAGGTCGTCGCCCTCGGTCCAGGCCTGGAACGAGGGCGCGGCCAGCAGGTTGTTCAACCGCAGGGCCAGACTCCGCCGATCGTCGCTCGGATAGAAGGCCTGGAGCTCCATGGCGCCGAGTTTCTGGAAAGGAGGCGTCTGGATCTGCTGAACAAGCTTTTCCAGGCTCATGTCCTCACCGGCCCGCCATGCATGCTCCAGCAGGTTGGCCAGCAGAATGTGCTCGCGTGACTGCACCGGATCGCCTTCGATCCCCACCAGAGCCAGCAGCGCCTGGCCCGTGCTGGAGACTTTCTCGCGCAGGGTCTCGGTGTGTTCCTCCCACGACAGGCGCGGTGCCCGCAAGCTTGACAGGACGCTCAGTGGGCGGACCATCGTCGAGCCGGGCGTGTAGACCGAGAAGTCTGCGGCCTCCGCGACCTGACGAACGTCAGCCTCGGCCAACCCCCATTCCTTGAGCCCCTCGCTCCACAACTTCGCCTGCTGCGCGGCATACGCGGTCGTGTCCACGCCGGCGCGGCGTGCCTGATCGGCGTCGGCCCAGGGCAGGAAGAATTCGGAGGTGAGTTTGGGGAAGTGAAGCAGGTGATTGGAGGCGTCGCCCTTGGGGTCGATGATCAGCGCCGGCAGGCCGGCCAGCGCCGCCTCCTCCAGGAAGATGAGCCCCAGGCCCGTCTTGCCGGACCCGGTCATCCCGATGATCACGCCGTGCGTTGTCAGATCATCCGGGTCGTACAGAACGGGATCCGTTCCAGCTTTCCCCGTTTCAGGCTTGACCTTCCGTCCGAGGTAGAACTTTCCACTCCGTTCGGGCATCGAATACTCCTTTGCCGCCCTCTCCGCCGCCGACGGAGGCTGCCGCTCCCTCATTATACGGGCGTCATTCGAACTCGATTCCCGGCGCGGTCACTGTGACCAGCCTGACTCCAAAGGCGCGCAGTTGGTGAAAGTTGGCGCTCTGCGAGACGGCGCGCAGGATCGGATCGGGAGACTCGACGACCGCTCCCGAGAGAACATGCACACCATGGCGGAAGAGAACCTCGGAGAAGGGTGTGCTCGGCCCGAGCAGCACCACCCGGCTTTCGGGCCGACAGTGGTGCAGCAGTGATTCGAGGCTTCCATTTACAAAGCTCGCGCCGGTGATGGCGATGACGTCGGCTTGCGGCAGGAGGTCTGACGCGGCTTCTTCGGGCTCATCCCCCGGTTGCGGATTGCGCTCGAGGATCCACAACCGGCCTACCTGTTCTCGCAGCTTCGGGGCAAAGGCAAAATGGCCGACCAGCGCCACCGACTTTCCCGCTCCCAGTCGAGCGATGGCATCCACGGCGTGGAGGCCTCTCCACGGCTGTGGAGGCCGCGGCAAGAGTGCGTTCACCGCTGCGGCTCCCAGGCTTCGTCGCAGCGGCACGTCGCTCTCCACCCACCCGGCCACTTTCCGCGCCGGCAGCTCTTCCAAACGGCCGGCTTCGGGGATGATCGCCTCGTGGCTGTGATTCTGGACTTGCTCGTTGGTCGAGGCCAGGCCGCAGCGCTGCTCGCCTCCCACGCGCGCCACGACGGCCGTCCAGTGGGTCCCGATGCAGGCCTGCAGAATCTCGCCGTCCGGCAGAGTGGACAGAATTTCACTGGCGATAGTCAACGGAATGGCCTCCCGCCATCCTCCGCGGCTCTCTGCGCGATGTCAAACATTCGCCATCCAACTATGGGCCTGCGTCGAAGACTCGCTCGAATTCCTCTTGAAAGGCCGCCGCCACCCCCGGGTCGCGCACGATCACCAGGTTCTCGTCGTTGAACTCCTCGGCGCTGCGGCTGAAATTGTAGGAGCCCGTCACCACGATCGCACCGTCGATGATGATCACCTTGTGGTGCATCTTGTTCGGGTTGCCGTCGAGGCGGACGTCCAGCCCGGCTTCCAGGAAGCGCCCGTACTGGGATCCCAGGTTGGCGGCCTGATCTTCGTCCATGACGATGCGCACACGGACGCCGGACGCGGCCCGCTCCAGAATCGCATCGGCGATCGATTCGGACGTGAAGGCGAAGGCCATCACATCAATGCTCGAACGCGCCTGGCCCAGCAGCTCGACCAGCCGCGAGG
>DASSGB010000188.1:0-9504 GCA_035693825.1 Anaerolineales bacterium | reverse complement strand
GATGGGGCTGGGCCGCAACGTTCAAGTGGTGGCGGGGTCCTTCGATCTGCCGGCCGCCTCCCTCGGAGCGGGAGCCGTGAACGACTACGCCGCGCATCTTTCGCTGGCGACATCTTCCTTCTTCACTGTTCATGTGCCCTTCAAGAGGACGGACGTCTCGCACGCCATGGCCTCGATGCCCTGCGCTCTTCCCGATCGCTACCTGCTGATGGCCGCGCAGGAGATCGCCGGCGGCTGCCTGACGTTCCTGCGCGACCAGTTGCTCTACCCGGACGACTCGCTCGGCGGAGCGGGGGCGCCTGAGGACTTCTTCACGCGCCTGAACCGCCTTGCCGAAAGCGCTTCGCCCGGATGCGGAGGTGTCATCTTTCTGCCCTGGCTGTATGGCGAGCGTGCTCCCGTCGACGATCCCTTGCTGCGAGGCATGTTCTTCAACCTCTCCATGGGCACAACCCGGGCCGACCTTGTGCGCTCCGTCTTCGAAGGCGTGGCCTTCAACACACGCTGGATCCTCGACCCTGTGGAGCGCTTTTGCGGCCGCCGTTTGGACGACATTCGCCTGGCCGGCGGAGGTGCGGACTCGGACTTGTGGTGCCAGATTCTGGCGGATGTTCTCGGGAGGACGATTCTCCAAACGGAAAGGCCGGCCCATGCCACGGCGCGCGGGGCGGCCTTCATCGCCTGGATCGGCCTGGGGCGGATGCGCCCGTCGGATGTGTCGCGGTTGAGCCGCGTCCGCCGAACCTACACGCCCGAACCCTCCTCACGCAAGGTCTACGAGCGGGCCTACGCCGCCTTCCTCGAACTCCATCGGCGAACGCGAGGCATCTTCCACAAGATGAACGCCGCTCACCCTCCGTCGCCAGTTTGATGCCGTGAGATTCTGAGCCGGCCGCGTGATTCCGGCCTGGAGGAACTGGATGAATCCCGATCTATTCGGCGAGTTGATGCACGAAGTCGTCGAAACCTTGAAGCCCTACCGTGGAGTCGTTCCGACTCGGGACCGCCTGCCTGCAGCGGGCATCGGTCGTGAGGCCGTGCTCGACGAGATCCGCGAGCTGACCGAACGCGAACGCTCCCGCTGGCGGGCGGGGAAAGTTTCGGGCGCCGTCTATCACGGCGACGAGGGCCACGTCGATTTTCTCAACAAAGTCTACGCGCTTCAATCCCAGAACAACCCGCTGCACGCCGACGTGTGGCCGAGCACATCGAAGTTCGAGGCCGAGATCGTCGCCATGACCGCCGCCATGCTGGGAGCGCCATCGAATGGCGCCGGAGCTCCGGAGGTGTGCGGCGTGGTGACCTCCGGTGGGACGGAAAGCATCCTCCTGGCGATGAAGGCCTATCGCGACTGGGGGCGAAGCGAGAAGGGGCTCGACCATCCGGAGATCGTCGCGCCGACGACGGCCCACGCCGCGTTTGACAAGGCCGCCCAATACTTCGGCATGGGCATCCGGCGAGTGCCCGTCGGGCCCGACTTCCGCGCCGACCTCGAAGCCACGCGGGCGGCGATCTCTCCCCAGACGGTCGTTCTGGTGGGATCGGCGCCGCCCTTTCCCCATGGCCTGGTCGACCCGATCGAGGAACTCTCCGAGCTGGCCCGCGAGAGGGCTCTGGGATGCCACACCGATGCCTGCCTCGGTGGTTTCCTCCTGCCGTGGGCGGAGCGGCTCGGATATCCAGTGCCGGCCTTCGACTTCCGTCTGCCCGGGGTCAGCTCCATCTCGGCCGACACGCACAAATATGGCTACGCGGCCAAAGGCACCTCGGTCCTCCTCTATCGAGACAAGGGCCTCCGCCGGCATCAGTACTTCTCGATCACGGATTGGCCCGGCGGTCTGTATTTTTCCCCGACGATGGCCGGGAGTCGCCCGGGAGGTCTGAGCGCGGCCTGCTGGGCAGCCATGATCTCCATGGGCGAGTCGGGTTACCTGGAGGCCGCGCGTCGGATTCTGGAGACGGCGGCCTGGATCAAGAAGGAGATTCGGGCGATCCCGGATCTGGAGGTGATCGGCGATCCGCTGTTCGTGATCGCCTTTCGATCGAGCACGCTCAACATCTATCAAGTGCTGCAAGCCATGTCGGAGCGGGGGTGGAGCCTCAACGGGCTGCTCTTGCCGCCCAGCGTCCACCTGTGCGTCACCCTCAGACATACCGGCCCCGGGGTCAAGGAGACGCTCATCGAAGATCTGCGAGCTTCGGTGGATGCCGTCCGGCACAATCCGCAAGCTCCAGAAGGCGTCGGCCCGGTCTACGGCCTGGCGTCCGCGGTGGAGACGCGCGGGATGGTCAGGGAAATCCTTGACTGGTACATGGACACACTGTATGAAGTCTAGCCGTCAGCCGTCAGCCATCAGCCGACCCCAAACCCGGTCTGGCCGGCAGTGCATCCACATAGGAGTGCCACTTCGCGGGCCAAACCGGGTTTGGCCTTTGCTGACCACCGACCACTGACCACTTGTTTGTGGAGGTTTCATGAATCGAGAGAGCTGGCTCCGGCTCGCCGTGGGAACGTTCGTGCTGCTTTTCTTCCTGCAGGCCCTGCGTGCGCTGTTCTCGATGCTGTTCGGCATCCTGTACGACGAAATCTTCGCCGGATCCCCGACAGCCTGGCTGCCGATCAGCCTCGCCCTCGTCGTGGTTTCTCTGCTGGCAGCGTTCATCACACCGTCCCGGCATGGCACGCTTCTGCCGAGAGCGGCGGCCATCGTCGCCGCGCTGGCGCGTATCCCGATCACGGTCAACGACGCTCAGGCGCGCTTTTGGGGATCGTTGCTGGTCGTGGCGGCGGGCGGCATCTTCCTCGTATGCCTCCACCAGCAAGAACGATGGCGAGCCTGGGTGGCGTGGCTGCTCGCGTTGGGGGCCGATCAGCTGCTGCGAATCGTAGGGCAAACCTACGACCTCGGGCTTCAGTCCCCGTTCCTGAGCGCCCAGGTCATTCTCTCGACCGCCGTCGTGGGGGCGGCGGCCGCCACGACGTGGAGCGATCCCGATCCCGCGCCGGTCCGGGGAGTGCCTGTCTGGATCCCGTTGTCCTTCGGCGGGATGCTGTTCCTGCAGACTTCCCTTCTTTCCGTGGCGAACGCCTCAGCCCGTTGGAGCGGATGGTCGTACGAAATCCTTGCCCCGCTGACGCTGGCGGTGACCCTCGGGGCCCTCCATCCGAGTCTCATGCGGGGCCTCTCCCCCATCCGCCTGCGGCCAGGCGTGCTGTTCGTGCTCCTGCCTGTGGGCCTGATGCTTGGGGCCGCCGGCCTGGGAGCCATCTCGGGCATTGGACTCGTGCTGGCTTATGCGCTGGTGCTGATGGCGTGGCTTCGCTGGGCAAGTGCGGCTCCGGAGGCCGGGCGCCTGGGAGCGGGCGTGGGGTGGGGGATGGCGTTCTTTCTCGCACTGAGCTTCCTGAACGCCTTCACCTTCACCTATCCCTACACCCTGCCCGTTCTGCGCGGTCTGGGCTGGGCGGTATACCTGATCGCCGGCCTCGCTGCGGCCATCCCTTTGCTCACCGTTCGAGTCATTCCTGAAACCTCCGGGCGTTCCCTGCCCGTGCTCGCCGGCGCAGCGCTGGCGGTGATCCTGGCTGTCTGGGCTTGCTGGCCGACGCCGGTCGATACCGATCTCGATGCGCGCGCTGTGCGACTGGCGACGTACAACATTCACTACGGCTACGACAAGGACTGGGGCTTCAACCTCGAGGCACAGGCAGAGGCCATCCGCCGCGCCGGCGTGGATGTCATCGCGCTCCAGGAAGTCGACACCGGCCGCATGACGTCGTTCATGGTTGACGATGCCTACTACCTGGGACGGCAACTGGGCATGCGCGTGGCCTATCTGCCTACGTTGGAACACCTCACGGGCATCGCCATCCTCTCCCGCGGCGATGTGGAGTCAGTCGAAAGCCTCTACCTTTCGAGTTTCCAGGAGCAGACGGGGATCCTTCGCGTCGGCCTGAACACTCCGGAGGGGGAGCTGCACGCGTTCGGAATCTGGATGGGCCTCTCGGACGAAGACACCCTGCGACAGATTCAAGAAGCGCTGGCTTTCATCGGCGATCGGTCGCCGGCGTCGTTCGGCGGAGACTTCAATGCCGAGCCGGGAAGCCCGGTGTACGCGGCGGTCCTCGACGGCGGATTTCAAGACCCATTCCTGGCGCTCGGGCTCGATCCGCTTCCGACGTCGCCGGCCGTCGATCCTCACGAACGGATCGATTTTGTGTTTCTGCGCGACCTGGCGCCGAGGCGTGCTATCGTCTCCGACTCGCTGGCCTCCGACCACCGAATGGTAGTGATCGAGGTCGACTTGACTCTTCCACCGCTTCCGGGGATGGCCGGCACGGCCGAGTGAATCGGGAGGCATCGCCGTGGACGACGCGCGGCTTCATGTGCTGGATTACCCCTCCGTGTCCGGACGGTCCTCGGCCGTCGTGCTGCTGCACGGGCTGGGTTCGAGCGCGCAGGATTGGCTTTTTCAAATCCTCCCGCTGACCGCGGAGCATCGCGTTCTGGCCATCGACCTTCCTGGACACGGGGCGACGCCGCCGGCCGGCGGCTGGCCGTCGATCTCGAATTACGCCGCCTGTCTGGCTGCAACTATGGAGGCGGCCCATACCGGGCCTGTACACCTCGTTGGGCTCTCTCTTGGCGGAACGGTCGCTCTCCAGACGGCCCTGGATTACCCGGAAAGGGTCCGGTCGCTATCTTTGATCAACACCTTCGCCCGGCTCCAGCTCACGCTTCCTACCTGGCTGCAAGGCGCGATGCGCATGGGTTTCATCGCTGCCGGAAGGATGGACCAGCTGGGGCACTGGGTGTCGGAGAGGCTCTTCCCCATGGAGGACCAGGCGCTCATCCGCGAAGTGGCCGCCGTTCGAATCGGCTCGACGCCTCGGGAGGGCTACCTTCAGTCGGTGTCGGCCGTGGCCCGATTCAACGTCGTCAAGAGACTGGGGGAAATCCGCGTGCCGACTCTCGTGGTGGCCGGCAGCCGCGACCGGACGGTCCCCATGCGCGCCAGCCAGGTGCTGGCGGAGAGAATTCCCGGCGCGCGGCTCAGCGTCCTGGAGGGGGCGGGGCATGCCGCCTCGGTCGACGCCGCGGACCGGCTGAATGCGCTGCTGGTGGAGTTTCTAGGCGAAGTCGACTCGCCTCGGATCCGGGGTGAAGAGCGGGTTCGAGGCGTGCTGGGCTAGTCGTCCTCGATGTTGCTGCCGAGGGTGACCCTCACGGTCAGGATTCGATCGCCTCGCGCCACGGCCAGCTTCAGCTCGTCTCCCGGCGAGTACTGACTGACGACGAACCTCAAGTCCCGGTTGGCGGACAGGACGACACCGTTGACCTCGGTGATCACATCTCCCCGCAAGAGGCCCGCCAGTTCGGCCGGGCTGCCCGAATCGACGCTCCGCAGGAGAGCGCCGGCCTCGACCGGCAAGCCCTCCTCTCGCGCCAGGTCCGGCGTGACGGACACGTAGCGGACGCCGAGATACGGCGGGCCCGACGGCTCGACAGGCATCGGTTCGAAGGGGGGCAGCACCGGGCCGGGTTGAGGAAAGTCAAGGACGGGGCGGGCCGTGGCCCGGCCCAGCGTGAATCCGACCAGCAGGCCCATGCAGCCCGCGCCGGCGACGAGAGCCAGGATCAACACGCCGACTCCAATCACCTGCCAGGCGGTGTAGCGCGGCTCGGACATTCGATTCTCCTGCGCGGGCGGAAGCACGGCCTTCGCGGGTTCCGGATCGGCCTTGGCTCGACCCACGGGTGGAGTGGACCTTTTAGGGGGCAAGTTCACCCTCGATGAGCAACGAGAATTGTTCCATCGGCTGGGCGCCCACCAGCGGCAGCCCGTTGACGAAGAACGTGGGAGTTCCGGTGACGCCCAATTGGCTGGCGGCGCGCGCGTCGGATTGGACTTCGGCCAGCTCGTCTCCCGAATCGAGGCATGCGTTCAGCGCCGTTACATCCATCCCCAGTTGCCCGGCGTAGCCCTGGTAGGCATCCCGACTCAATCCCAGCGAACCGCTGAACAGAGCGTCGTGGAATTCCCAGTACTTGCCCTGGCGGCCTGCGCAGTTGGCGGCCTGCGCGGCGACGCTCGATTCGGCGCTGGTGATGGGGAAATCGCGGTAGACAAAGCGAATCTTCCCCTCGTAGGCCTCCATCAAGCCCGGGAAGGTCTCGACGTGGAATCTCCGGCAGTAGGGGCAGTTGAAGTCGCTGAATTCGATAATGGTCACCGGCGCGTCGTCTGGGCCGAGGGACGGATCGTCATCGACGGAGACGTCGAACCGCTGGGGGGCATTGGCAGCAGGCGGCGCCGCGGTCGGGACACGCCTTCCCCAGGCGAGGTAACCGGACGCCAGGCCGGCGGCGAAGGCCAGCGGGATCAGGAAGGCGTACAGGTGGCTGCGACGGATATGGATGTAGCCTGCGTCGGGAAGTGTTTCGACCGGCGAGTCGGGTGTGGAGGCTGGGTCGTTCACGTCCGCATCGTTCATAGTTGGGATTATAGCATTCCGAGATTCTGGCCGTCGGACATGGGCCGTCGGCCCTCAGCCGTGAGCCGTCGGCTCCGCCAGTGCGCCTCCGGCACAGGCAACTTCTGGGCCGGCTGGGCTCATCCCCCGTCATGCCCGTTCGTCCCCGAGCGGTCCGATTGCTGGATGACTGGGAGCCATCGTTCCCTTGTCCAACAGACGCCGCCCGAGTCCACCACCCGAGGCCGCCCCAAAGCCATCGAACTCCTGGCGACTGAACCCATGCCCGCGATTGACTCTTCCAGCGCGGATGTGCTAAAGTGAAAGTGCTTTCACGAACGCTTTCATGAGCCGGCGATGGCCCCCAAGAAGCCCACCATTTACGATGTCGCCAAGATCTCCGGGGTCAGCATCTCCACCATCTCTCGGGTGTTGAACTCCCCCGACAAGGTCAAGAGCAAAACACGCGGTCGGGTGATGTCGGCCATCGACCGGCTGGGCTTTGTTCCCAGGGCGGAGGCTCGTGCCCGGGCGAGGCGCCGCACGAACCGCATCGGTGTGCTCACTCCGTTCTTCACCGCGCCCTCCTTCGTGCAGCGGCTTCGCGGCATTGCCGGGGCGCTGTCGCGTGCGAACTGCGAGCTTGTGATCTATACCGTCGACTCGGTGGAACACCTGCAGGCGTACATTGCCTCCATCCCCATCATGCAGAATCTGGACGGATTGATCATCATCTCGCTGGCCATCGACGAACGGGACGCCCGCCGCCTCCACGACAACGGCATCGAGACCGTGCTGATCGAATCCTGGCACGCCCAACTGAACTCCATCTGCATTGACGATCTGCACGGCGGGAGGCTGGCGGCGAAACACCTGATCGACAAAGGCCATACCCGAATCGGCTTTCTCGGCGACATCGAACCGCCGGAACGGTATGCGATCCATCCGGTCAAGTCCCGGCTGGCCGGCTTCAAGGGCGCGCTCGAAGAGGCGGGCCTGTCGTTGCCGCGCCGCTATGTTGTGCGCGCCTCCTACAATCAGGCCGGTCAACTGCAAGCTGCCGGCGCGTTCCTGGCGCTGCCTCGGCCGCCCACCGCCATCTTTGCCGCGTCGGACATCCAGGCGGTCGGCATCATGAAGTTGGCTCGCCAGGCTCATCGGAGGATCCCGGAGGATCTTGCCATCGTGGGTTTCGACGACATCGACCTCGCCGAGTTCATCGATCTGACGACGATCCGTCAACACCTGGATGAGTCGGGGCGGCTGGCCGCCGAAATCCTGCTCTCCAAGATGGCCGATCCCAGTCGAAGCCTCCAGCACATCGACCTGCCGCTCGCGCTGATTGAACGGCAGAGTGCATGAGCGGCCCATTGGCCGGTGGCCGGATGGGCCGGATCATATTGACTCCCGGCGGAGTTGTGCTATACTCCCGGTGAAAGTGCTTTCATAGAACGCTTCCTCTGGTCTCGTGGGCAGATCCTCATCGCCGTTGGGCACAAGGAGGTGAGCTCCCAGAGATACTCCCTTCATCCTCGGCAGCCGTTGTCTTCCAGCAGTCCCCCCCGAAGTTAAGGAGCGAAAGATGAGAAAGATGATCTGGCGATCTATGGGCTTGATGGTCATCGCCGCCATGTTCTTGGCCGCGTGCGCACCCGCGCCGGCGACGACCGCCGCCCCCGTCGAGCCCCAGGAGCCCGCCGCGACCGAGCCGCCGTCGCCAACCGAGCCCGCCATGCCTGAGGCGCCCTTTCCCTACCGTCCTGGCGGCGCCTTGGAAGAGGCCCTGAGGGGCACGTACGCCGGAACCACGGTGACCGTGGACGGCGCCTTCGAGGGCAACGATCCCGATGGCGTGAAGATGGACCGATCGGTGGCTGCGTTTGAAGAGGCCACCGGCATCGACGTCAACTACATCGGCAACAAGGAGTTCGAGGCCACCATCTCCGTGCGCGTGGATGCCGGCGATGCACCCGACATCGCCGACTTCCCGCAGCCCGGCAAGGCCGCCCAGTTCGTAGAGGCCGGCCGAGTGGTGGAGGTCACATCCTTCATTCCCGAGGAGTGGCTGGCTCAGCAGTACAACCAGAGCTGGCGGGACATGGCCACCCTCAACGGGATCGAGGCCGGTGTATTCCACCGCTTCAACGGCAAGAGCCTGATCTGGTATCCCAAGCAGGCCTGGGAAGCCGCCGGCTATGCCATCCCCGAGACCTGGGATGAGTTGATGGCCCTGAACCAGCAGATCGCCGATGACGGCGATACCGCTTGGTGCATCGGCATCGAGTCCGGCGCCGCCACCGGCTGGACGGCGACCGACTGGACCGAAGAGATGATGCTGCGGACGACGTCGCTGGAGAACTACGACGCATGGGTGGCCGGAACCCTGCCCTTCGACTCCCCCGAGGTCAAGAAGGCCATCGAGACCTGGAGTGAGCTCTGGTTCAATGACGCCTACGTCAACGGCGGTCGCTCGTCCATCGTCTCAACCTTCTTCGGCGACGCTCCGGGCCCGATGTTCGACGATCCGCCCAAGTGCTGGATGCACAAGCAGGGGAACTTCATCACCGGTTTCTTCCCCGAAGGGCTGGTGGCCGGTGAAGACTATGGGTTCTTCTACTTCCCGGCGGTGGATCCGGCCTATGGAAAGCCCTTCCTGGTCGCGGGCGACGTCATGGTGATGTTCAACGACCGGCCCGAAGTGCGGGCGTTGATGGAGTACTTCACGGTGCCGGAATCGGCCCTCGGCTGGCTGGAGGGCGGCGGCGCCTTGGCCGCGCACCAGACCGCCACGCCTGAGATGTACGGCGTAGACCTGGAACGCGGGATTGCCGAACTGGTCCAGGAGGCCACCAGCTTCCGGTTCGACGGGTCTGACCTGATGCCCGGCGAAGTTGGCGCTGGTTCCTTCTGGGAGCACATCACTAGCTACGTCGCCGGTTCGGAGGATCTCGACACGGCCCTGCAGGCGATCGACGCCAGCTGGCCCAGGTAGTATTCCGTCAGTGACCGGGGGTGGGGCGCCGCCCCGC
>DASSGB010000187.1:0-3609 GCA_035693825.1 Anaerolineales bacterium | reverse complement strand
TCGCTTGGGTAGACCCTCGACGTCCTGAACATTGCCACCCTCAACGTGGACACAGACCGTTCGTTGTGAGTTTCTTTTCCCCATGGTCCGTCTCCCAACTCTGTACTCGCAAGAAGGCTTGTTGTCTTCCCCAAACTTATGGTCGAGGTTGCCTTGCTCGGGCTGGCCTGATGCCAGGAAAAGACCGCCGGCGGTGGTTGCTGGTCCAACCACTGCCGGCGACGGGTGCCGTGGGTGTAATTGGGGCACCGGAGATGTCGGCAACGGGTCCCTCAGTGACGAGTGGGCACCAGGCTGCCGGTCTCCTCCACAGGTCAGGGGATCAGGCGTGAGAACGGCATTTGCCAACAGACCTGCGTGACAGCGCCGTCAGCGCCCGCGCTTGCGCTCCTTCCGGTGCTCTTCGACGAGGGCCTCCGTGAGGGATCCCTGGCCTGCCAGCATTCCGGCCGCACGCTCAATCGGGGAGAGTAGACCGGATATTCCTAGGACACGCCGCGACCAGGTCCCTGCCTTGGCAGCCATTTCTTCGCGGAGCGCAGGATCTTCCCACGTTCGCGGCCAGCTTTGCCGCCAACGCGCCAACTCGACCTGCAATGTGACCAGCTCCCCCGCCGCGTTCACCTCGACCTCGGCGGCAGTCCACTCGATGAAGTGTGCGCTCTCATCCATCAGGCTCCGAACCACATCACCGCTCCCGCCCTGAGCCGCAAACGAATGGATACGGCCAAGGTTCGACGCCAGCCCGCCCAACCGGGTCGGAAGGCCGTCGCGAAGGTAGCGCTCGCGAATCGCCGACCAGTCCCTCATATCCCACCAAGCAGGTTCATCATGACTTGCGCGACCGCGTCGCGAGTTGTCGTCGCGAGGATCTCCATGGAAGGATTTCCCTGGCGCGGTCGGATGTTGATGAGGGCCTCGAAGGTGGCCTGCCGGGATGCCGGGTTCCAGTCGGCACCCCAGACATCCTCTTGCTGGCTGCCGTCCTCCAAGAGCGCGGCCTCGCAGTCAGCGTGCATTATCCCACCCCCGGCCAGGATGCCGCGGCGAACGTCGACTGCCACCTTGATGTAGGTTTCGAGGGCCTCCAGCATCTCGGTGATTTGTGGTTGGGTTGCTCGCGAGCGGATTATGTGGATCACGCCTGGCCCTTCCTCGCTGGCTGGTCAGTATACACGTGAGCTGGCGACCGGGGCAGGAAACGTGGTTTGTGGGCGTTTATCGCCGACCCGATGATCCGGCCCAGGCTTGTTCGACGCGGGCGCCTGGTCCGACGCACAGGTCTTCCCCTGCGGAAGCCACGTGATTGTCTTCTCCTCAGCTGAAACCAAGCCCCTTGCTCTTCAGGGACACGAAGCGGCCTCCGCCGACGATCAGGTGATCCAGGCAGTCCACATCGAGGAGCTGGCCGGCCTGGACGATCGCTCTCGTGATGGCCACGTCCTCCGGCGACGGCTCGGGCGAGCCGCTGGGGTGATTGTGGGCGATCAGAATCGCGGCGGCGTTGGCGCGGATCGCCGGGCGGAACACCTCGGCGATCCGAACGAGCGACGTGTTCAGCGAGCCGTGATAGATCACCACCGGCTCGCCGATGAGCCGGTTGCGCGTGTCGAGGAGCAGGGCCATCAAGTGCTCCTGTTCAAGGTGTTGCATCCGCTGGATCAAGAGCCCGGCGGCGTCATTGGGCGACTGGATCACTGGATTCTCGTTCGGCCCGGCGATGCTCAGGCGACGTCCCAGCTCGAGCGCCGCCCGGAGGCGAGCCGCGGTAGTGGGCCCGGCGCCAGCCACTTGCTGGATCTCGGCAGGGCCGGCCTTGGCCAATGCGTGCACAGAGCCGAACTGGCCCAGGAGAGCCTGGGCGATCTCGATCTGCTTGCCTCCGCCGACGAGGGCCGCCAGGAGCTCCACGAGGTTGCATCCTTCCGCTTGGTAGGCGGCCCGCCAGGCCGGTCTTTCCCTCAGGGGAAGTCTCGCCAGCAGCCAAGTCATCAGGCGTCTCCCTCGTTGGGGGCCGATGTGCTCACTCCGCGGCCTCGAGGTCTTCCTCTGTCAGGGCCATGTAGATACCCTGGAAGTCGACCAGGTAGCCCTTGGGCTGAGCTGGTTCGGCGATCTATTGGATCACGACGCCGGTGCGGTTCTCGGTCGCCACCCGAACGTGCTCCGTCTCCGTCGCCGTTTGCATGAGGCGTCCTCGGCACGCCTCGGACAGCCTTACACGCGCTCCAATCCAGTACTTCATGGGTTGCTCCTCTCCTCCGTCGTGAGAAAGGAGAGAACCGGCCCTTGGGGCCGGTTCTCTCCTGTAGCAGCGCTTCCCGGCACTCAGCCGGTGTTCCCGCCGGCGATGGCTTCACCCACCTGCCGGTGTAAAGCCGTAGGCGCTCGCGGATCTTGAGATCGCGGCGCCCCCGCCCAGTGACCAGATAGGTCAGATGCCAGAAGGCCCACGCCAGATTGCCCTCATCCGAGGTGGGCAGCTCAACCGGGGCGCGTCCCGGCCGCGGCCACACGTCCATGGATTCGACGAACCAGCGCGCCGCGAGCCTTGAAAGGGCCGGCTGCCCCCCGCCGGGCCCACGTAAAGCCGTCCCGGCTGACGTGAACCGCCACCTTGTCGCCGTCGGAACTCACCTCGAAGATCGTCCCCGGGCCGACGGCCGCCAGCGATCCGGTCGCGGGGAGAGTGACGCCTGGGAACATGCCATTCCCCGATGCATAGCGGGCCCAGAGTTTCACCGTCTCCCGGGTGCGCCGGGACAGCTCGCTCAATTCCCTCATCCTGGAAGCGGCAGCGTCCTTCAGGCGATCTTCAGTAAGTCCCCTGTTGGTTGCCTCTTCAAGGATCCCCCTGACCGCCCTTCCGCTGGAGGCCCGCTGGATGCGATCCTCAAACGGGCGGATCAATCTGTGCCAGGCCGCCACTTCCGGACGACACAGAGCAGTGGCGGTGACAGCATCCGCTTCGTGTTCCAGTTCTTGGGCTTCGCTGGACGCGGCGTGGACCCGCGCATGTGCCCTTTCCAGACGTTCGAGGCCTTCCCTGACCCTTGCCTCCTCCTGGACGGCGATTCCCTTCAGGTGGAGCTGGAGTTCCTCATCCGTGATCTCGCTGAGGGTGAAGGCCGCCAGCCTCGCGTCCCGTTCGGCGTGCTTGAGCGACTCGCAGACCGAGGCGAAGGCCGCCGCGGCATCCGCACGCAGGCGTCGGGCCTGCCCTCGGAAAGAGTTGGCCTGCGCCTCCGCGTCGAGGGTGATCTTTCCTGCCGCCGAGCGCAGCGCATCGGTCAGGGCGAGATCCCCTGTGGCGAGGGCGACCTCCGCGAGAATGACCCCCTGAAGCTCCTCGCCACCGCTTGCAGGGGAGTCGCGCTCCGTTATTGTCGGCCGTGCGACACTCATCCCACGACCTCCTCTCTGGGCCAAAGTGAGAGCCCCCGGCCGGGTGATTGCGCTGGGGGCCCCCTGGCTGTAAAATGCGGTTCTCTCAGTCGGAAGGCGGGTCGCCCCTATGGTGTGATCCGCTTTCCGTTTTGGGCGATCTGCAAGACCGCCTTCTTCAGCGCGCAAAGCGTTTCCTCTCGGGGCAAGTCTCCCTGGCCGTAG
>DASSGB010000186.1:0-4799 GCA_035693825.1 Anaerolineales bacterium | reverse complement strand
CGGCACGCGGAGGCTCAGGCGGAAGCGATGAAGGTTTGGGAGCGGGCGAGGTGGCAGGCTGGCCCTCGATCGTGCCCGGCTGCAGCGCTTCCACCATTTCTGCCACCTTGGCGTACCGCTGAGACGGGTCCTTCGCCAGAGCTTTGAGGATTACCCGCTCGACGCTCTCGGGCAGATCCGGAGCGACTGCCTTCGGAAGGGGCAGGGGCTCATGAACGTGTTTCATCACGACGGCCAGGGGAGTATCGGCGTCGAAGGGCAGCCGACCCGTCGCCATCTCGTACAGCATGACCCCCAGCGAGTAGATGTCGGATCGTCCGTCCCCGGGTTGGCCCATGCCCTGCTCGGGCGACATATACGCCGGTGTTCCCAGCACAGTTCCGGTCGCGGTGAACTGAGTGCCCGAGAGAATCTTGGCCACGCCGAAGTCCGTCAAGATCACCCGGCCGGATCGTTCCAGAAGGACGTTGGCCGGCTTGACATCCCGATGAACAATTCCGTGGCCGTGGGCATAGGCCAGAGCCAGTCCCACGTCGCGAGTGATTCGCAGCGCCTCTCGCAGAGGCAGTCGTTCCCCTCGCTGGTGCAATGCCTCCAGCCCGGACTTCAACGTCGGGCCGTCCAGAAACTCCATCACCATGTAGTACAGGCCGTCTTGCACGTCGAAGTCAAAGACTTGAACGATGTTGGGGTGGCGCAGGGCCGCTACGTTCTTCGCCTCTCGGCGAAAACGCCCCAGAAAGTCCTTGTCCTCGGCCATGAAGGGATGGAGGACCTTGATGGCGACGTAGCGGTCGAGGCTCGGCTGAAAGGCCTTGTAGACCTCGGCCATGCCGCCGCGGCCCAGGTGTTGAATGATCTGGTACTTGCCGAGCGTCCGACCGATCAGATCATGCATCTGACTTCGACGACCGCCATCCGCAATGGTTACGGCAGGCGCATCCAGCCGGCCAGGACACCGGGTGCGACACTGAACCGGGTGCCGTCCAACTGCACCAGATACACCTGGTCCTGACCGGCCTCCATCCCGCCGACCAGCAGCTGACTTTCATCCAGCCAGAACAGAATCCGGAAATAGCCATCGGTGATGGACGCGATGGACGCCGGCGCCGCTTCGGGCGACATCCGCACGATGATCTGCCCGGCTTCGTCGTCCTGATTGCTGCGGGCGATCGCATACGCCAGCCTGTTGCCCGAAGGCGAATAGACCGCTGCCCCGGCCTGCCCCTGATCCGGGAACTCCGGGAAGACGTTCTCGGTGCCCGCGAGGACGTTGCGCTCCCTCATGGCCATCGTGCCGTCGGCGCCGACGCAGTGCCCCGCGACGAACGCCAAATCCTCACGGATTCCACCCCAACACGGTCCCGTGGAGTCGCCGACCAGCGCCGCCATCGGAGTCGACGTTCCGGTCGCCGGATCGTAGCGATACAGGCTGGAATAGCCGCCAAAGAGAATGTAGCCGCCGATGCCGGTGATCTGCCACGCGTACACCAGGCTGCCGTCGTGCCCGAAGGTGACCGGCTCCAGCACGAACCAGTCGGCGATCTCATCCGAGGCATCGCTCTCCAGGATCATGCGCATGTCCGATCCATCCAGCCTCGACATCCACAGCTGGCTCACGGGCACGTCGGTGTAGCTGGTCGTCGACCAGGCCATGAACTGCTCGTCGGGCGACACGGCGAAGGCGGACAAATTGGGCATCGCGGTGAAGGAGAAGTCCGTCGTCCCCGTCCAAGAAACCGCGGCCACGGCACCTGTCGAAGGCTTGACGTAGTAAACCGACCCGCCGACGACCTGCACCCAGCCCTGACGCGGCCAGGTGATGCCGGGCGCCTCCCACCGCCCCACCGAGCCGCCGTCGAGTCTGTACAGGCTGATCAGGTCGTCGGAGACGACGACCGCGATCACATCCCCCGTTGGCGCGGCGGTCGGTTCTCCCGAGTCCGTCGGCGCCATTTCGGCTGTGGGCAACACCTCTGCCGTAGGTTCCGGCGGAAGCGTTGGCTCAGGCGGCGGCGCCGTGGGCGTGCCGGGCAGCGAGCAGGCCAGCGCGGCCGCCAGCAGGGCAAACACGGGCCACAGTTTGCGCGTGGATATCATGGAAGCTCCTTGAGGCGAGTCGTCGTGGGTGAAAGGGCGGCTTCCGGTTATCCCTCGACCAGGCGCATCTTGAGCACGCGAAGCAGCTCCGGCACCCAGCGAGTCAACATCGGAATGGTCGCCTGCGCAGCGACATCCGGGGAAAGCCCGATCGACAGCAGCCGGTCCTTGCTGAGATACACCGTGAGATGCTGGCGGCTCGAGCCGGTGATGTTGGCAAAGCGCATCTTGCCGCCATCCACCTCGTGCAGCACGCGTTCGGCCGTTTGAGCCGAAGCGGCCGTCATGGCCGCGATCCGATCCGGATCGACCGGCGGCTCGGCCGGCACACAAGAAACGACCAGCCCGTTCTGATCGACCAGCGCCACCCACTGGGCGTCCGGGAGATCCTGGGCCAGGCCGCTCAGGACACGTTGGAGTTCGGATTGGCGAGTGAGCATCTCGGTATCCTGGATACAGGGGCCTCGGCGGATTCTGCCCTAAGCGTATCCCCGTGAATGCCAACGCGCAATACCCTGTTGCGGAATGTCCGTGCGTGGGCGGATGCTGGTTGGGTTAGAATCCCTTTTGGTCTCCCTTTGCGTCTGACGGCCAAGCGCCGATACACGTAGCCCTCACCGGACCGCGGGCCGCCCCCGCTCAAGGCTCGGAGCAGCTCGGAGGAACCGATGTTGGATTCTCCAGGGAGACCCGACGAGGCTCTCCCCAGGGAAGGGCCGGTCCTGGTCATTGGGGCCTCCGGCCTCGACCTCGTCGGGCGCGCCGAAGAGCCGCTGCGTCTGGGGACCTCCAATCCCGCCAGGGTGCGCCTCTCGTTTGGCGGCGTAGGACGAAACGTCGCGGCGAACCTGGCCTCCCTGGGCACGGAGGTGACTCTCCTCACGGCGGTCGGCGACGATGACCGCGGCCGACAATTGCTGGACGAAACCGCCCGGGCCGGGGTCGATGTGGCACACACCCTGGTCGTCGAGGGCGCCCGCACCGGCGCCTACCTCGCCCTGCTCAACGATCAAGGCAATCTTCACCTGGCATTCGACGACATGCGCGTCGTCCAGTCGATCACGCCTGAATTCCTGCTCGATCGCAAGAGTCTCTTCCTGGATGCGCAGGCTGTGTTCGTGGACGCGAATTTGTCCCCTGCGACCCTCGCCGCTGCGGTCGGCATGGCCAAACAGGCCGGCGCCCCGGTGGCTGCCGATCCGACATCCGTCGGGTTGGCGACGCGCCTGCTGCCCCTCCTGGCCGATCTGTGGCTGATCACGCCTAACGAGGCCGAGGCACAGGCTCTCGCTCCACAACCCATCCCCCATCCAGACCGAAACCCGGGCCGGGATGTTGCGCGCCATCTCGTCGCCAAGGGCGTACGCATCGCGGTCGTCACAATGGCCGAGTTCGGCGTGGCCTACGCTACCGCCGAGGTCAGCGGGCACGTGCCCGCCCACCAAACAGAGATCGTCGACCCCACCGGCGCAGGCGACGCCCTCACGGCGGCCGTCATCTTTGCCCTGCTGAACGACATTCCAGTGGACGAGGCGGTGAAGTTGGGCGCGGTTGCGGGGGCGCTGACTCTGCGAACGAAAGGCACGGTGGTCCCCAACCTGTCGGTCGAGATGCTCTACGATCAACTGCGCTGACCCAAGAACGCCAACATGCCTTCTCCGCTGCCGGCCTGGATAACCGTTCTGGACGAAGTGGCCGAGGCCTTGAGCGGCGGCCGGCCCGTTGTCGCTCTGGAAACGACTCTCGTGACTCACGGGCTCCCGCGGCCTGCGAACCTTCAGATCGCTCACCGCATGGAACGCGAAATTCGGTCCGCCGGCGCCGTTCCGGCGACGATCGGTGTGATGGAGGGCCGCGTCTACGTTGGCATGGCGGCGGACAGGCTCGAACGACTGGCCACCGCCCAGGGCGCACGCAAGATCAGCCGCCGCGATCTGGCCGCCGGGGTCGCCAAGCGTTGGGCCGGCGGGACGACAGTGGCCGCGACCATGGCCCTCGCCGATCTGGCCGGAATCCGCGTCTTCGCCACCGGCGGCATTGGCGGGGTGCATCGCGGGCAGGACGGCGATGTATCCGCCGACCTGCCCGAGCTGGCGCGCACGCATGTGGCCGTGCTGTGCTCAGGCGCGAAGTCGATCCTTGACCTTCGGCGAACGCTGGAATGGCTCGAGACTGCCGGCGTTCCGGTTTTGGGATGGGAAACGGACGACTTCCCGGCGTTCTTCAGCCGGTCCAGCGCACTGCCGGTAACGGCTCGGGTCGATGGCCCGGAGGAGGCGGCCGCTGCCATTCGCGCGCATTGGGCCCTCAAGAACGCGGGGGGCGTGCTTGTGTGCGCGCCGTGCCCGGCAGATGTGCAAGTCCCCCAGGCCGACATGGAGACTGCTCTGCGCCAGGCGGAGGCCGAGGCCGCCCAGAAGGCCGTGCGCGGCCCGGCGCTAACGCCCTTCTTGCTCGACCGCGTGGCCGATCTCACCGGGGGCGCGACCCTGCGCGCCAACCTGGCCCTTCTGGCTCAGAACGCGCGGCTCGCCGGCAGACTCGCCGCGGCACTGGCTGCATGATGCTCGCATCGTTCTTCAAATCCGCTTCCCCTGGGCCCAGCCGGTCGGTCGTTCTGGTCAAGACCTTCCTTGCCCTTTCAGCCCTCGAGGGTTTGGCAGTCTTCGTGGCCCTCTTGGCCGACACACCCACGTCGC
>DASSGB010000185.1:0-2363 GCA_035693825.1 Anaerolineales bacterium | reverse complement strand
GTCCCCGAGCTTCTGATCAACACGTCGCAAATCGCCGCCACCATCGAACGCCTCGAGATTCGCTACCTGGCCAACCGTGAAGACAATCTTCTCTTCGCCCTCTTCACCGACTACGTCGACGCCGATCAGGCCGTGCGGCCGGAAGATGAAGCGCTTCTTTCACTGGCCGCCGATCGAATCCGGGCCCTCAACCAGCGTTACCCCGGCGAACGCTTCTTCTTCCTGCACCGCCCGCGCACCTGGAGCGAAACCGAGCAGAAGTTCATCGGCTGGGAGCGCAAGCGCGGCAAGCTGGAAGAGCTCAACCATCTGATTCTCGGCACCCATCCGCAGCCTCAGGCGGTGGTCCGCGTCGGCGACGCCGATCGGCTGACCGGCGTGCGCTTCGTGATCACCCTCGACTCCGACACGCAGCTGCCGAGCGGCACCGCCCGGCGCATGATCGAGACCATGGCCCACCCGCTCGTGCGGCCGCGCTTCGATCCGCAGGGCCGCGTCGCCCGGGGCTCGTACACCATCCTCCAGCCGCGCGTCACCCCGTCGCTGCCCTCGGCCAACGCCACGCCCTTCAGCCGGCTCTTCACCGACGCCGTCGGCATCGACCCCTACACCAAGGCCGTGTCGGACGTCAACCAGGACCTGATCGGCGAGGGCTCGTACCACGGCAAGGGGCTGTACGACGTGCGCGCCTTCAGCCGCGTGCTCTCCGGCCGCTTCCCCGACGAACACCTGCTCAGCCACGATCTGATCGAGGGCGCCCACGTGCGCGTGGCCCTGGCCAGCGACATCGAGCTCCTGGACGAATTCCCGCCTGACTTGCTCACCTACACCCGGCGCGAGCACCGCTGGATCCGCGGCGACTGGCAGATCGCGGATTGGATCTTTCCGCGCGTCCCGCTGCGAGGCGAAGGCGGGGCCGCAGGCCCCGTCCTGAGCCGAAGTCCCGAGCGAAGCGAGGGACGCGTCAAAGGTCCTAATCCTCTTTCCGGATTCAACCGCTGGAAGATCTTCGACAACCTGCGCCGCAGCCTGGTGCCCGTCGCCAACCTGGGCCTGCTGGTGGCCGTCTGGCTGATTTCACCCGCGCACGTATGGCACGCCGCCGCCCTGGTCGCGCTGCAGCTGCTCTTCCAGCCGCTGACGCAGCCCCTCACCTGGGTGACCACCGCCCAGGGGATGAAGCACTTCTCGCTGAAGACGATCTTCAACGATCTGACACGCGCCATCGTCGAGGCGGCCCTCCTTCCGCACAAGGCCGGCCTGGCGCTGGATGCCATCGGGCGCGTCATCTATCGCCGCCTCATCTCGCACCGAAATCTCCTGCAGTGGACTCCCGCGCAATCCGCTGCCTTCCGGGCCCTCAGCCGGCGGCCGGCGCTCCTTCTTCAAATGGCGATGGCCAGCGCCTTCAGCCTGGCCCTCGCCGCTCTTCTGTTTTCCGTTCGCCCGTCGGCCCTCCCCGCCGCCGCGCCCTGGCTCACGTTGTGGTTCGCCTCGCCCGCCTTCGGCTGGTGGCTCACCCATCGCCCGCGCCTCCGCCCGCGGCTCGAACGACTGACCGAGGGCGATCAGCGCTTCCTGCGCAGCGTCGCCCGGCGCACCTGGGGCTACTTCGCCCGCTTCGTCAACGAGGAGACCTCCTGGCTGCCGCCCGACAACTATCAGATCTCGCACCGCGAGCGGGTGGCCATGCGCACCAGCCCGACCAACATCGCCATGTGCCTCCTCAGCACTGTCGCCGCCAACGACTTCGGGTATCTGACGCCAGACCAGTCGATCGAGCGCTTGAGCCGCGCCCTGGCGACGATCGGCCGCCTCGAACGCCACGCCGGGCACCTGCTGAACTGGTACGACCTGGGGACTCTGACGCCGCTCGAGCCGCGCTACGTATCGGCCGTGGACAGCGGCAACCTGCTGGCCTCGCTGTGGGCGCTGCGCCGCAGTCTCGACGAAATGATCGACGAAGCGCTCCTCACTCCGGCTGCCATCCGTGGACTGCGCGACACCGTCGACGTCGTCCTCCAGGATGCCGATGGCGACCTGGATGGATTGCCCCCGGCCCCGCGCCGCACGCTCGAGGAGCCTCCGTCCGAGGCGCTCGGCCTCCTGCGCGCTCTCCGCGGCTTGGCCGGCCCCATTCACGCGTTCGCCGACAAGGTCCCACTGCCTGAGGTCAAGCGTCGCGAGAAAGTCGTAACGGCTGCGGACGGGGCGACCCCGCCGGTGGTGTGGCCTGAGGTGCTCGAGGCCCAACTCGCCTCCTGGAACCGCCTCGCCGACCGCTACCTGACGTGGATCGACATCCTCGCCGAACCCTCTGAGGCTGACCTGGCCCAACTCGGCGATGAAGCGATCGCCGCGAT
>DASSGB010000184.1:0-10848 GCA_035693825.1 Anaerolineales bacterium | reverse complement strand
AGTCTTACCTCCAGGCCGCCTCGGACTTGGTGATGCTCTTCATGGATCGGTCGGTTGGGCAGAACATCGATGACGGACTGACCTGCTTGAGCTACGCCTCCGACGAGCTCGCTCCAAGTCGATGCAAGCAGTACGAGCACGTCGACCCGCGCTATTCGGCGTCCCCCGCGGAAGTGGACTGGTCGAGGCCGGGCGGCTACGACCGGTCCAACTGGGCCTATCAGTTCTGGCCGACGGGCTGCGACATGTGGTCGGACAAGGTGAGCTGTTTCTTGAACAGCGTCGATCCTGTGATTGCCCAGCACGACGTCGTGTCGTTCCAGTTCAGCTACCTGGAGGTCGAATCCGGATCGACCATCGAGGACCAGCCGGGCGGATTCTTCTGGAACAACGCCGGGCTGGCGGATGTCTACGATCTGGAAGCGTACGAGGCTCTGCATCCCGGCCAGGTTTTCATCTACTGGACCACTAGCCTGGCGCGAGGCATCGGGACGGCCGAATCAGAATCGTTCAACGAGCAGATGCGACAATACGCAACGGCTCACGGCAAGCCGCTATTCGACGTCGCCGATATCCTTGCCCACGACCCATCGGGTGCAGCCTGCGATGACAACCGCGACGGCGTGGCCTACGACAACGGCAACGCGTCCGAGAACTACCCCGACGACGGCGTCGATCGACCAGCGATCTGCCAGCACTACACGACGGAGGTGGACGGCGGGCACCTGGGGAGCGTGTCCGCGGGCATGATTCGCGTCTCCAAGGCCTTCTGGGTCCTCATGGCGCGAATCGCCGGGTGGGATGGTTCGCCCTCGAGCGGGACGCCGACACCAACACCAACCTCGTCGCCCACTCCCTTGGCCTCCTCAACCGCGACCTCAACGCCGTCCCCGACCCCGAGCCCGACCTCCACGCCGACCGCCTCACCCACTTCCATGCCCCCGACGGCCACGAACACGCCGGTCAGTCAGGCCAGCCCGACACCCGGCTCACCTGTGGGAGACATAAGTCAGGACGGCACGGTGAACATTGTCGACCTTCAGTTGTGCGTCAACGTCGTCTTGGGTACAGAAAACGATCCTGGCATCGCCCAGCGCGCTGACCTGAACTCCGACGGCAGCGTCAACATTGTCGATGTCCAGCAGCTGGTCAACATCATCCTGGGAGTCTGAGCCCGTGGGACAATTCCCCCACATCGCGGTGGTTCATGCACAGTGACCGATTGAAGGTCCGGATCAATCGCCGGATGGCCTGGCTTTGGATGACTGCTGCCCTGGCGCTTGCTTTGCTTCCTGTCGCCGCGCAAGCTCAGGGGAGCGCAACCTTGGACGTCGGCAATGGTTCGGGAGATCCGGGTGATACCGGTATCTCCGTGACCGTCAGCCTGGCTTCCGACACCGACGTTTCAAGTCTGCAGTTCGACCTGAGCTTCCGTAGTGATCTCATCGTTGTCCCGTCTGGATCCTGCAGCGGTGTGGCTGTGACTATTGGGCCGGCAGCGCAGAGTGCGGGGAAACTTATCAATTGTTCTCGCCCCGCGGGAAACGCAGTTCGTGTAGTGATCTACGGGGGGCAGAGTGCGATCTCCGACGGTACTGTTGCCACTGTCGTTTTCGACATCCTCTCGGGCGCAACAGAGGACTCTTCCTTGAATCTGAGCAATGCGCACGCCGCGGCGCCCGACAGCTCTGAAGTGCCACTTAGCCTCAGCAACGGCACGCTCACCGTCAACGCGCCCCCTGCCACATCGACCTCGCTTGCCTCCGCCACGGTGACATCTACCGCCTCACCCAGCGCAACGTCGACATCCACATCCACTTCGACCTCACCGGCTTCATCATCGGCGACGCCGACTCGCACCGCTACCCGCACCGCGACTCGCACGGCCACCAGGACACCTTCGCGCACGCCCACATGGACCCTGACGGCCTCGGGCCCCAGCGCAACTCCCAGCAGGACCCCCACTCGAACAAGGACTCCCAGCGCGACGAGCGCCCTTGCCTCGGCCACTCCGTCGCGAACGTTGACCAGAACGCCGTCGCAGACGGCTTCCTTCGCGGCCTTAGCCTCCGCTACGTCCTCGACCACGTCGACCATCACGCCGATGGCCACTGCGACGGCTCCGCCTGCGCTCGGCCCCGGGATGATCCCTCCGGAAATCGAGACAGCCGCGGTTGCGACCGGAACAGCACTCGCTCAGTTTGAACAGGCCGT
Source organism: Anaerolineales bacterium (assembly GCA_035693825.1). Taxonomy (GTDB): domain Bacteria; phylum Chloroflexota; class Anaerolineae; order Anaerolineales; family E44-bin32; genus MGOM01. The sequence continues at coordinate 8,634 of DASSGB010000184.1, read as the reverse complement.
CGCAGGCACCTCGACCGCGCTGGCCCAGCTGAATCCCCCACCACCGACAACATTGGCAACGCCGACTTCGATTCCTTTGGTGTTACTCGGCGTCGTTGGCGTTGTGGCGATCGCTCTTGCGATCGTGGGCATGTACTTCATCTTCCGCTCCGGCAGCTAGATCCCAAGACAATGTTCCATATTGGCCGGATAGAGCCGGGCAACACGCGTCGCCAGGGGATGGCGTGGGAGACTAGGGCTGCAATGGGAGAAGACGGAAGAGGTTTCCAACGGGCCTGTACTCAAAGGCGCTTGCCAGGCCCGGGCTGTACTGGATATCGTAGATCGGCCGGTCTCCCGCCAACGCCCGAAGGGTGCGCGACTCCGTTGCCAGAATACGCGCCATAGCCTGCGGATGAGGCGTATCCGCTGACCACTCCCGGTAATACTCCGCAACCTCAAATCGGGACCGATTGAAGATTTCGACATCCGGACGCCAGCCCTCAACCTGCTGGTAATACTCGAGGATGACGGCCGGGGACCAATGGGCGACGATCACAGCCCGCGGCTCTATGGCGCGGAAGGTCCGGTAGGCGAAATCCTTCGGCTCATCCATACGGCTTAGATCGACGGCCCTCCACGTGAAAGCCACTCCGAAGATCACCATCGACGCCGCGGAGGTATACACCAAGCGCGGCAGGAGTCCCGGCAACAGGCCAGGGAGGACAAGTCGCTTGAGTCGTTCGCCCGCCCAGACCACACCGACCGCCATGGCCATCGACCACGCCAGATAGGCCGGTAGGTACATCGTGTTCTTGTCGGAGACGGCGTAACCCGCCACGAATAGCGACGTCGAGGCGAAGATCCACATCGCCAGGAATCCGACGGGGGAGCGAGACCGGATCAAGGAAATCCATCCGGCGATGCCCAGAACGACACCCAGTCCGGTGAAATTCCGAAGCAGGGAGGCTACCATTGCGGTGAATTCACCCGCGTAGGCAATGGCGTCATACCCGGAAGAGAAGAACCAATAGGCCTGACCCGAGACCATCCACCACAGGCCGGACCATGTGGTGAGGTCGATCCCATAGTAGTTTTCGACGTAGTTGAGGGGCGGTTGGGTCGCCGCGCGCAGAGGCAGGTAGAGATAGAACAGAAGTCCCGCCACCACGACCGGGATGGCCGTGGCGGCAACACGCGCCCAGGCGCTTCTCGGCACTGCGAGAGCCAATGCCAGCGCCAGGCCCGGCACATATAGCACGGACGAGGTGTGATTGGCCAGGGACAAGCCATACGCCCCAGCCGCGACCAGCAACCACAGTCTCGATCCGGAGTGGGTGAACCGATGCACTCCGACCAGGAGACAGGCGAGCAGCATCGTCTGCAGCGTGTAGACCTCAGCCACCACAGACATCCGCCAGAACTCCAAGGCGAAAGCAAGAGAAAACGCGCTCATCCACCCGGCCCAGCGGCGGCCAGTCAGATGGTGCCCCAGCCAGGCGCTCAGCCCGACCGTGGCGGCACCCATGAGTGCCGACACAAGATTGGCGCGGAAGGCAATGGTGCCGATAGGGATCACCATGGCCAGGCGGACAAGGAGCAAGTACAGGGGGTATCCCGGCGGATGGACGATCCCCAGGGTGTACGCTCCTGTCGCCAGCTCGGCCGAGTCGAATCCGTAGACCCCTGGTGCTAGGGTTTGGCTGTAGACCGTAAGGGCGATGACGAACGGCAGCATCGAGAGGGCGACCTCTCGCGCATGTCGCCGGAAGGTATCAAGCGACCTCCGAGGCAGATCCACTTTTCCGCTCACGGCACACTTGGCAGCACGTAGGGCGGAAGGTCCGGGGGCATTGTCGTTCGGCTCTCCTTCGGCCCCACGCCGCCCACGAGCACCGAACGATGGATTGCCAAAGCGAACAAGCTGAGATGATCTACATTCGAGCAAATCTGGCTTTCCATCCACCCTGGAGCGCCCGCCAGAGTTGACCACCCGCGGGACGAGTCGTCCTCCAGGTAGGATTGGATACGGACCGACTCGGCGTTGACAGCCACCACGGCCTGAAGGGATGGTTCAAGCAGGTAACAGAGGAGGATCGGCGAAACGAAAGCAGCCCCATCGAGGGTTGTCCCGTTTTCTTCGATGAAGACATCGACGGGGTAGAAACGTTCGAACTCATCCTCAGCACGCTGGGGCATCAAGGCAAGGTCGCGGGACTTCACAACGAGGTCGCCCGCCTGAGGGTATGCGCCGATCGGCACATACACCGCAACGATTCCGTCCGGCGTGACGAGGAGCGTGTCATCCCCTGGCGCCATCGTCGCCCTGGTCTCGCTAAGGGCCAGCACATCGTAGGCCGGCCCCCAACCCGGGGTGGACGCGAGCAAAGGCGGCAGGATGAGCAGCCCGGCGACGGCAAGCACTGTGAGCGAAACGAGAACGGTCCCAATCCATGCACTCCTTGGGCTCCCTCCTCGGTTGGCACTTGGCTTGCGCCGGGCACGCGTGGGTTGGGTGTCCTCGACGGGCGTGGTTCCGTCGACTGTGGTTGGAGTCATAGGGTGAGAACCCTCATCGTACCGCCTCCCTTAGTCGCTCGATGTCCTTCCGACCACAACTTGTCTGTCGGCAACATAGCCGGCCAATCAGCAGAGAAGGCCGGCACAGGCTGGCCCTTCGCACCTGGCAAGCCCAATGGTCCTAGGCCTTTCACGCTGCAAGGGAAGGCCCGCTCCGGCAGCAGTCTTCCGCGCGCATTCTACCGCGCGTGCGGGAGCGCGGCGCTAGGTCATTTGGTCCACCACGCCTTCCAGTGCGACCTGCCGGTATAATCCTGCGGATGGACAACGTCGCAGCCGAATCATTGCCGGCTCCGCGCCGCTTCGAATGGCGTCGGGTGACCCCTACCCTGCTCCACCCGCGGCAGACTCTGGCCTGGGTTCTCAACCAGGAACGCGCCGTGTGGGTCACGCCGCTGCTGATCATCTCCTTGGCCGCTGTGCTCCAGGTCTTGGCCGTCGGTTTCATTCGGCGAGAATTGGCCGCCGCCGGCGCCGTCAGCCTGCCCGAAGGCTTCGAATACTGGGGGCCGGAGCAACAGGCGCAGTTCATGCAGGCTCAATCCACGACCACGAGCGCAACGTTCATCTACGTCTTGCCAGCCGCAGCGGCTCTTCTGACGGTGTGGCTCGGCTGGCTCTACACCGGCGGAGGGCTTCACCTTGCGCTGACCATCGTCGGATTCCGCACGACCAGCGGAGCGATCCTGAACCTCGCGGCCTGGGCCGGTTTGCCCTATGCAGTTCGCAGCCTGATCAGAGCCGCGTACGTGTATTTCGGTCACCGGCTGATCGCGTCGCCAGGGCTGTCCGGCTTTACATCGGGGGCGGAGGGGATCGGGGTGCTGGGCGGAGTCCTTCTGGGCCTCGCAGACATCTACGTGATTTGGCACGTGGTGCTGCTGGTTCTGGGCGTCCGCCAACTGCCGGGCGCCACCACCGCCAAAGCCTGGGGCGCGGTCGTTCTGACGGTCGTCGTGGGCCTGCTGCTCCAGTCGATTCCGGGCTATCTCGCGGCCAGGCTTTCCGGTATGACCATCATTCGACCGTTTCTCTTCTGATGACCGCTCCGCGCATTCGGACCGAGGCCCTGCGCAAGACCTATACCATGGGGCGCAACCAGGTGCACGCCCTGGGCGGCGTGGATCTGGACATCAAGGGCAACACCTTTGCCGCCGTCATCGGCCCGTCCGGCTCGGGGAAGAGCACCCTGCTGCATCTGTTGGGCGGACTGGACCGGCAGACGGGCGGCTCGATCGCGGTCGATGGACAGATTCTGGAAAACCTCGATGAGCATGCGCTGGCGGAATACCGGTTGCTTCGAGTCGGATTCATCTTCCAATCGTTCAATCTTGTTCCGAGCATGACCGCGCTGGAAAATGTGGCTTTTCCTCTCGTCTTTCGGCGCACGCCTCGGCGGGAACGCCTGCAACGGTCGCACGATTTGCTGGCCCAGGTCGGGCTGGACACGCATGCAGCGCACCGGCCGGGCGAGCTATCCGGCGGTCAGCAACAGCGGGTGGCCGTGGCGCGCGCCCTGGCCAACTCGCCGGATATCATCCTGGCCGATGAGCCGACCGGAAATCTGGACACGCAGAGCGGAGCCGTGATCATGGACCTGTTGGCCCAGCTGCACCAGCAGGGGAAGACGGTACTGGTGGTCAGCCATGACGCACGGGTGTCGCACTATGCCACGATGACCATCCGTTTGCTCGACGGTCGCGTGGTCGACGAAGAAGCCTACAACGCCGCCCTGGCGGAGCAGCCGTTGCCACGCGGGCGCGCGAAAAGGAAGAAGCGCCAATGAAGCGAAGTTACGTGGTGGCCGCGGCCGTGGTCAGCCTGTCCACACTTCTCAGCCTCGGCTCGGCTCCGCCGCGCCCTGCGTTGCAGACGGTCGTGCCGGGGCAGAGGCCGATCCTGGTGCTCATGACCTACAGCACGACGCCTTATGCCCCTGAGCCCGGCAAGGATTTCGATTTGTTCTTTCGCTTGGGCAACGAAGGCGAGGCCAAGGCTCGCAACATCGTGGTCACTTTCACTCCTGGGGATTTCCTTCCGCGGGGTACGGGCGGAGTCGTCGCAGATATGGCAATCTCGCCGGACGCCGACACAGGCTACAGCCAGCCAATGACCGTCAGCCCGGAGATGCAGGGCAAGTCCATCGGCACGCTCGACATGCAGGTGAGTTACAACGACGAGGATGGAGTACTGTACAGCAGTTCCTTCACGCTAACGATTCGCGTTGGCAAACCACCCGCCCCGCATGTGGGCCCGACGCGGACGCCCACGCCCACGATGCGGCCGCTTCTGTTGATCGACAGCTACGACACCTCCACCGCGCCGCTCAAGCCGGGGACACAGTTCGCCCTCACTCTGCGCGTCCGCAACGGCGGCAGCACCGCCGCGAAAGACGCCACCCTCGTCGTCGGCGGCGGTTCGGCCGGCAGCCCCGACGGCACGCCCGGCAGCGGCGCCGGTGTTTCGGGCGCCGGAGGCAACTTCCAAACGTTCGCGCCGCTCGGGACTTCCAACGTGCAGTTCCTCGGGGGACTGGCGCCCGCCGCTTCGATCAGCGCCAGCCTGCGCATGATCGTCAACAACACCACCACCCCGGGCGCCTACCCTCTCACCTTGTCCTTGATCTACACCGATTCGGCAGGCAAGACGTTCACCGACGACCATGTCATCACCCTTCTGGTGTTTTCTCCGCCGTTCCTCGAAGTCTCTTTCTACCGCCCACCCGATCCATTGTTTGTCGGCCAGCCGGGGACGCTTCCCATCCAGATTGTGAACCTCGATCGCAGGAGCGTCATCCTTTCCCGGATGACCGTCCTCGCCGAAGGCGCCGAGCTGGTCAACCATCAGGCGCCCATCGGGTTTCTCGACGCGGGCGGCTACTTCACCCTCGACCCGATGATCACGACCTTCACGCCCGGTCCCCTGGCGGTGGTCGTCCGCATCGACTACCTGGATGACTTCAACGAGCCGCAGGCGATCACCCAAAGCCTGGCTGTGGAAGTGCTGGAAGAACCCATGCCTCCCATGGGCGAAGGCGAGGGTGGCGGCGAGGTGATCGAGCCGCTTGCACCCGAGACGTTCTGGCAGAAGGTGGTCCGCTTCTTTCGTGGGCTCCTGGGGCTCGACAGCGGCCTGCCCCAGCCGGCCGAACCCGTGATCCCCGAGGAAGCTCCCCCCGAACCCTTCCCGGCGCCGATCGGACCCAAGGGGTAGGATGCACCCGGCGGATCTGGTACGCCTTGTTCTGGAGAACCTTGGACGGCGAAAGGCGCGGGTGGCCCTCACAGCCATCGGCGTCGTGATCGGGACGGCGGCGGTGGTGGTGCTGGTCTCGCTGGGTATCGGGCTGCAGCGAAACGCGACGGAGCAGCTGGGCGGGATCAGCGATCTCACGATCATTTGGGTTTACCCGACCTACGGCGAGGTCTTCTACGAGGGAGGCGGCGGGGGCGGGCCGGTCATGGTGGCGCCGGCCGGGCCGGGCTCGCAGACGCCGGAGCAGAACTTGTTGACCCCGGAGGCGCTCGAACAGTTGGCCGCGCTCCCGGGAGTTCGCGGCGTGTTCCCACGCGACTACCTCCAGGGCGGCGCGACGATGCAGTTCGGCCGCCTGGAAAACTACCCGGGCATCATGGGCATCGATCCGGATGAACTGGCGAGCCTCGACCTGCCGGTCCAGGAAGGCGAGCTGGACCTCGCCCGCGGCACGACCGTCATGGGTTATTACGTGACCCAGGGCTTCTACGATCCGCGACTTCGGCCGGGTCAGGAACCGCCGCCTCCGCCCGAGCTCATCGGAGAAACGGTCAAGCTGACCCTCATCAAGTATTCGGCCGAAGGAGTCGAAAGCCGAAAAGTCGTTCAGCTGCGAGTCGTCGGCACGATCGCGGAGACCCGGGGGGAACCGGATTACACGGCCTACCTTCGCCTCGATGATCTCGAGGCCATGAACCAGTGGTTGACCGGGCAGCGGCCGAATCGCAACCGGGACGGCTATCCGATGGCGATCGTCAAAGCGGAAGACTCGCGGCAGGTGATCGAGCTCGCCGACGCGATTACCGCCCTGGGATATCAGGCCGATACGCCGATGTCGTTCATCCAGGGCATCAATAGCTTCTTCGTGGTGCTCCAGGTGGTTTTCGGCGGCGTCGGCGCCATCGCCCTGCTCGTCGCGGCGATCGGCATCGCCAACACGATGACCATGTCGATCCTGGAGCGAACACGCGAGATCGGTCTGATGAAAGCCGTCGGCGCGACCAACGGCAGCGTGCTGGCGGTCTTCCTGGGAGAGGCGGCGGGGATCGGTTTCGTCGGGGGCCTGGGCGGCATCCTCGTCGGCTGGGCCGCCGGTCAGGCGATCAACGTCCTTGCGCTGGCGTACCTGGCCGGACAGGCGGCCGAGACCGGCAGCCTTCCGCCAAGCATCGCCGTCTTCACTCCGGGCTGGTTGATGCCTTCGACCCTGGTGTTCGCCACATTGATCGGGCTGGTGTCGGGCCTGTATCCGGCCCTTCGCGCAGCAACTCTGGTGCCGGTCACGGCGCTGAAGTACGAGTAGATCACTCGCGCTCATCGGCCTCTCTCCGCTCGGAAGGCCGAAGGGGGTCACACGATGGGAAATGTAGGGGGTCCGGTTCTCCTCTGTTTCGGCGTCGTCCTGGCGATCGTGCTTGATGTTCTGCTGATATGGTTGTGGCGAGCACGATTACTCCAGCGCAACCGGCTTCCCTCGCCAACTGCTCGCGAAACCGAATGGAACAGGCCTGTAGTCTGGATGGCCTCCGCTCTGGAACGACTCGGACGGTGGATGGCCCGGGCACGGGATGGGGGACGAAACCTCATCGTGCTGGCGCGGGAGGAGCTGCCGCGAAGCGAGCTCGGGCAGCTGCGTCTGTCCATCATGGCAGCTGCCTTGCTGTTGAACGCCTCCATTGGCTATGCGTACGCCAGTCAGGTCATGGTCGAGGGCTGGCAGCTTTGGACGTGGCTGATCTCGATCGTCGTAGCCGTTATCTGCCTGTGGCCCGGTGGTAAGGTGCCGATTGCTTGGAGCCGCGAGGCATGGCTCGTGTTGGCTCTGACCTTGGCTGCCGCCGCCATCCGCCTGACTTCCCTCGAATCTATTCCGCCCGGACTTCACGGCGACGAGAGCCGCTTGGCGCAAGTAACCTTGCGGCACGTCTATGCCCCATCCGGCCAGACTCTCAACCCGTTCCGGAGCGGGGACTACTCCCAGCCCACTCTCTACCAATACATTCTCTGGGGTTCGATGCGCCTGTTCGGTGAGACCAAGGCCGGCCTGCGCCTTCCCAGCGCCCTCGCCGGATCCCTGTCGATCCCATTCGTCTACCTGGCCGTGGGATTGTTATCTGGCCGGCGGGCGGCACTCTTCGCCTCGACGCTGCTGGTCGGCTATCACTATCACGTCCACTGGTCCCGGCTGGCCCTGAACAACGCCTGGGACACATTGTGGATACCGGCGATGATTGGACTGTTTGCTTGGGGGTGGGAGCGGCGATGGTCCGGCGGGGCCCTGCTGGCCGGTCTGGCGATGGGAGGCTCTCAATACTTCTACGCCGGAAGCCGGATTGGCGTCTTCCTTCTGGCCTATGTATCCCTCTTCCTCTGGAGGCGCGACCGCGACTCGCGGCGTTGGCTGACTCACACGGCCATGACCGTGGCCTCTGCCGCCGTGGTCTCCGCGCCCTTGACTCTGGCTGCAATCCGGCAGCCGGAGTCATTCATCAGTCGATTCCTCGATGTGCTGTTCTGGCGACCGAGTCCGGGCCCGGGCGTTGGTCCGCTGCACCTCTCGTGGCTGGAGGCCATCGGGGATCAGCTCTTTCGGTCGGTGGCCGGCTTCACTTCCTTGACCGAGACGACGGGCTTCTACGGGCCCGATGTGCCGCTGGTGATGGGCATCGCTGCCCCGCTGTTTGTGGCAGGAATTCTGTGGGCGATTGTTCGGCGGGAGTTCGTGCCCGTGCTATGGATCGGATTGACGATGTTCTTTGGCGGCTTCCTGCTGAGCGCCACGCCCGGAAGCTCGCACTATGTCACGGCTATCCCGGCGGT
>DASSGB010000183.1:0-7212 GCA_035693825.1 Anaerolineales bacterium | reverse complement strand
AATCTAGATTCCAGTACGCGACCTCGGTGATGTAGACGGTGAAGTTGTCCGTCTTGCGGGCTCCGACGAAGACGCCGAAGGCGCCCTCGTCCAGGGCGTCGTGGGTCGTCTCGGTGAGCAGTTTGCCGTTGGCGTACAGCTTGAACCTATCGCCCTCCGCCCAGATGCCAAGGCGGTTGGTCTGATTGCTGCCCTGGACTATGGCCGAGTTGGCCGTGAGCGGAACGATGGTTTCCATATTTTCGCCGTCCCAAATGCGCAGCCAGAAACGACCATCGCACGTCAGGCCGAGCAAGTAGCCTTCGTCTGCGTCGTGACGGTCGGGGATGCGGAACATCAAACCGTAGTGATCGTTGCCGCTGCACGTCCCGGTGCGGAAAGTGCCCTCGAGGTAGAAGTCGTCAATCTCCGGGAATGTCACGCGCCACCCGTCGCTGGAGGTCTTGCCCTCCAGGGCCATTCGATCGTCTTCGATTTCGGCTTCGGTGAACGAGTCCTCGCCGGTGGGCCAGTTGTTGTCGTTGGCGAACTGGTCGCGCCAGTCGGGATCCCCGAGCGTGGTGCGCGGGTCCCCGGAGACCGAGGTCGGCGTAGGCCCCGAGGTGGGCGTGGTCGTGGCCGTAGCTGTAGGGCTGGCTGCCAGGGTTTCGGTGGGCACCGTGGCCGTGGGCGACACGGTGGCGGGCAACGGCGCGGTCAGGGTTGGGAGTTGCGGTGGTCCCGGCGTCGGTGCTTGGGCCGTCAGGGTCCCCGCGACTCGCGTCGCCACGCCACCCGCATCGACGGTTGGGGGATTGAGGGCAGAACACGCTGCGGTGAGCAGCGCGAACAGAAGCACAGACAAGAAACGCATGATGAGCTCCTTCCGGTCATCCGTCGTCAGTCATCAGTCGGTGACCACCGGCCTCTGGCCGCTGCTATTCTCCGTACAACGTGGCGGCCGCCTTGCGCGCCCGGCCCTTGGTGTCGCCGTCACCCGCTCCCAGCGCGCTATAGAACTCGGGATCATAGTTGCGAGTGCGCACGACGACCGGCATAGGCACGGCATGACCGAGGATCAGGGCTTGCTGGCGAGTGTCAAGCCGCGCCAAAATCTCGCGCAACGGCCCGGACCCGCTCACGCCCGAGAAGACGGCCCGGATGTCGGCTTCGTTGTCGAGCAGGCAGGTGATGCGTGTTCCGATCTGGCTCATCACCTCGTCGTCGATGCCGCTCGGCCGCTGGTCGACGACGAGCAGGGTGACGTTGTACTTGCGCAGCTCGCGGGCGATGTTGCCGAAGATGGTGTGGCCGGCCACGGCCGGATCCAGGAACTTGTGCGCTTCCTCGATGACGATGGTCAGAGGCTGGGGCTCATCGGCCTTCTTGCCTGCAGCCCGATTCTTCTGATCGACGTAGCGCCGGTGGATGCGGCGCGTCAGGTAGTTGGCCACCAGGACGTAGGCCTCGAGCATGTTGCCGTGGCGGCCGAACTCCAGCACGACGCTCGTCTTCTGATTCAGCCGCTGGAAGATGTCCTCCACCAGATCGTCCTGGGTGCCGGGGGTGATGAAATCCAGCCGCCGGAAGAGCTCGAACTTGCGCTGGATGGCGTGCAGGGTGCCCTTGATGATCTGCTCGGTCTCGAGAAGCGATTCCAGTTCGTCGTCGCGCGCCTCAGCCAGAAGCCGGGCAATCCACGACTTCCCCAGGCGCCGCCGCAGCCAGTACAGCGCCCCGACCTGGACGTCGCTGAGGTCCAGCAGGCCGGCGAGAAGTTCGACGTCCTCGGGTTCGATCTGGTCGTAGCCGATCTTCAACTCGCGGTCGACCTTGCTGTTGCGCGCCCGTGACGTTTCGGGGTCGAGGGTAAACACGCTGACCTGGCCCCCGGGGAAAAGCTGGCGCAGGCCCTTGAACTCGCGGCCGCGTTCGTCGAAGACCGTCCAGCCGTAGTCGTTGTGCATGTCGAAGATCAGGGCCGAGGCCAGGCCGGAACGGATGACTCCGGCCAGCAGTGTGCGCGTGATGAAGGACTTGCCCGTGCCGCTCTTGCCGAAGACCCCCGACGAGCGCTCGACGAGTCGTTCCAGATCCAGGTTGACTTTCACGTCCTGCATGTCGAGCGGGCTGCCGATGTAGAAGTGTTTTGCGTCTTCCTCACCGAAGACGCGCTCGACGTCGGCCGCCGAGGCCTCGTGCACCGCAGTGAAGTGGGCCGGGATGGTCTTGACCGGCAGCGGCTCATTTTGACCCTCGGCCAAGACGAGCATGGGGCTGACTTTGAGCAGGCCGTAGGCGACTCCCCCGGTGAACACCTGGGCGGCGAAGGGATCTTCCGGGTCCGGCGGGCGGCGAATGAGATCGGGATTGGTCGCATCGAGGCCGATATCGGTAATCAGTCCGAAGAAACGGCTGCCGCTGGCTCCCTGGATGACCACGTAGCGCCCGACGGCCAGCCGTTCGATCGACAGGCGCGGGTCGAGGTTGACCAGCAGCCCGGTCGACAGCGACCCGCCGACGACCATCCCCAGCGGGATTTCCGGGCTTCGAGGTCCGAGGAACGAGTCGAGCTCCGAGCGGTCGGTCACAGCGGCAAGCCCCGAATGAGGTTGTTGAGGCGCGAGAGATCGCCGGCCAGCAGCCGCGCGCAGGCGCGGCCGGCCTCCACCAGAAACGTCTCGCGGGCGGATTCGGGCCGGGCCAGCGCGGCATGGCGCAGGCAGGCCGTCAGCAGGTGGTCCACGGGGAGTTGGGGGGCGGCCAACACGAGGGGCAGGAAATCCATTCGCTCGGTGAATTGCCGGACTTCGTCGGCGTCCAGAGGATAGATTTCGGCCAGGGTCATCGGCGGCTGCGGCGGCAGGCGCTGCTCGTACCGGCCGTCGACGCAGAAACCTACGGTCAGGGCTTTGATCTCGATCGGGATCGGCCGAACGAATTGCTGATCGGCACGCATCTCCGCCGAAGGCATGTCCGAGGCGGCCAGCTGGCGGGCGAGCTCATCGTCCTCGATGCTGATGTCGTAGATCAATCCGATGACTTCCGAGGCGCCCTGTTGGGCCGAAGCCTTGCACAACGTTCCGAAAGCCGGCATGTCGGGCTGGGTGAGGCGGATCCCGCCGGCGAAGCCCTGAATGCTGCAACGCGTCACGCGCCCGATGAGGGTCGAAGGGGTCATGCCTTCAGCCCACCACGTGGCGCCGCCGGCTGGCGGTCCACTTCTTCGTGCGCGCCTTCTGGGACGTCATCGGCAGGAGGCCGTGATGGGCGAGCGACGCGGCCAGAAGGTCGTCCAGCGCCTGCCGGTCCGGCTGGCGCACCACCGCCAGCTCGTGAGCCCGCACCAACACGTAGGGCACGCCCGTCACCCGGCACTGCTCGACGAGTCCGGCATGCACGCGGGCCATGGCTTGCGGGTCTTCGCCCACCCACGCCGGCACTTCCACACGAGCGATATCGCCGCCGGTGTTCAGATAGAAGGCCTGGACTTCGTGCCCGCGCGCGGCGAACTCGCGGTTGAGGGGCGAGGTGAGAATCGTGCGCGCGCTGCGAGCGCCGATGGGAAGGTGATCGGCCATGAGGCGTTGATCGGTGAGGCCGGCAAATGGAAGGCGCTGGGCCGTTTCGGGCGTCACGGACGATTCTTCCATGGCCGCCACGTGAAGCAGTGCAAGAAGATTGACGCTGCGGGGCCGGCTGATGAGACCCGCCAGGGCCGCGCCGTGCTTTCGTAAATCGTCCATCCGCGACAGGTACTCTTCCAGAATCCGGCGCACCTCGGGCCTGGGGCCGTGGTGCTCCTGCGAGGCCAGCCAAAGCAGCAATCCGTTGTCGAGGAGCGCCAGGCACGGTCCCCTTTCGCAGGTGTGCACCAAGCGCGCCAGCTCCTCCATCTCGGCCAGGTCGCGCCGGGCGTTGACCAGACCGGTGTCGACGAGCGCGCCGGAGGCCTCGTGCAGGTCTTCCTCGGCGAAGAACAGGCGCGGCCGGGTGGCGGCGATGGGCGTTTGCCCGCTGCCGTGTTCCAGGTGCAGGCTTCCGATATTCACCAGGAAGAAGAAAGCCGCGCCGTGGCGGTCGGGGTAGATCTGCGAGCCGTCGGCGCCGATGACATGCAGACGGTCGGGGTGAGCCGGGAGCGGGAAGACCTGGTCGAGAGGCTCGTCCGTCGGGCGCGCGCCGCGCCAATGGGGCCCGGCGGCGCGGATTCGACGCTCGAGGTCGGCAGCCTCCATCCTGGACGCGGCTGTCAGCGCGGCGCGCGCTGCCGGCAATGCGGCGGCCGCGGCTTCCGCCTTGCGGGCGGAGTAGACGCTCAACTCGTTCACTTGGCTCAACAGCTGCGGAAGATCGAGGCTCATGGGCGGTGTCGAACACCCGTTCCGCATTATAGCCGAGGCGGCATGGCGCGCAATCGTTCCACTGGGGGAAAGGCATGGTCAGTGGTGAGTCGTCAGCGGTCGGTCATGAGAGGGCATACATCGCCCTCGGTTCGACTGAAAAGAGGTGCCTGCGCCACTGCAATCATGCTCGCATGGAACCATTCTGACCACTCACCACTGACCACTCACCACCGCTCTTCCTCCCCGGTGGTGGGCGCGCGACGGTTGTGCTATACTGCGCGAATGCGAAGCCTGCGTGAGACGCATGGCCCGCGCGACACGCACGAGGAGACAACGGCCAGCGCGCGCGTGGCCGTTTCGTTGCGCCGATTGGGTCTGGCCCCTTGGGCTGCGGCGTTGATCGAAGCTCTGGAACCGCTGGCGCTCGTGGGGGCGCAGGTGGGATATCTGCTCGAGCCGGTCTTCGGGGGAGGGGTGTGGCGCGATCTGGCCTCCGTTCTCGAAGATGACGAGCAGAGGGCGGACCTGACCGCCCGCCTGCACACGGACTGAGTACCGGCGCTATCTTGTTCGAGTCAGGCAGGGCGAAATGACCTTGCTGGATCTGGTGGGCATCGGACTGGTGTTGGCTCTGGGCGCGGCCCTGGTGGGCCTGACCCTGTCCGAGGTCCGATGGCCGACAACCCTCCGCCGCATCGCGGCCTTCGACGCGCTCGACGCCGCCATCGAACGCGCCGTCGAGGCCGGCGATCGAGTCCACTTTTCCCTCGGGACCGGTTCCCTCATCGGCTCGGATTGCGCCCCGGCTTTGGCCGGGGCGACGGCGTTGGCCAAGATCGCCGAAGCCACCACCATGAGCGATCGCCCCGTCGTGGCCTCCGCCGGCGACGGAGCGCTGGCGGTCGTGGCCCAGGACGCGCTGCGCGGCGCGTACGCGCGCACCGGCGCCAAGGAGCACTACCGGGCGACCACCGGCCGCATGCTCGGCCCGACGCCCTTCTCGTATGTGGCTGCTCTGCCGGTGATCCTGTCTTCGGAAAAGGTCTCGGTGCACGTGCTGGCAGGATCCTTTGGGATGGAAGGCGCGCTCGCAGCGGAGATGGGTGAGCGCCAGCGGGCCTTGGTGCTCGCCGGTACGGACGACGTCCAGACTCAGGCCCTCTTTTCCGCGACCGCCGAGCACAGTCTCGTGGGCGAAGAGGTCTTCAGCACCGGCGCCTATCTTCAGGGAAGCAGCATGCAGCGCGCCAGCCTGCGGCTTCAAGACATTCTGCGCCTGGTACTGACGGCGGTCATCCTGCTCGGCACGCTCCTGCGGACGCTGGGGATCCTCGCGTGAGGAGCATTTCGCATTACCTGTGGACAGGACTCGCCGTTCTGTTCGGCGTCCTGGTCCTGGCGGGATACGTCATCGATCTTCCGGCCTTGCACGCGATACGCGGCATGCTCATGCAGTGGGCCGTCGTTCTGGCGGCGGCGGCGTTGCTGCTGGGCCTGGTCAACATGCTCAGCGTGCACTGGAACAAGGTCGGCGCTCAAGAAAAGGGCTGGCCGTACAGCGCCATCCTTCTGCTCGCCCTGCTGACGACGTTCATCCTCGGTCTGGTTTTCGGCCCGGACAGCGGCCTGCTCCTGGCGCTCTTCAACGACATTCAGCAGCCGGTCGAGGCAAGCCTGGTGGCGCTCCTGGCCGTCACCCTGACCGTTGCCGGATTCCGCGTCGTCGCCCGAAGGCGCAATCTATCCGGCCTGGTGTTCGCCGTCAGCGCGCTGATCGTGCTGTTGGGCACGGGGCCGTGGCTGATCGGCGGCAACAGCGGAACGTTCCTGACCTTCGGTGAGCTGCGGGCCTGGTGGTCGCAGGTGTGGGCGGCCGGAGGTGCGCGCGGCCTGCTGCTCGGCGTCGCTCTGGGTGCGACGATGACCGGCCTGCGGATCCTGCTGGCTTCGGATCGGCCTTACGGAGATTAGGCGTGCCCGAGATCCGTTGCCAGATGTGCAGCACGCTCAACTTGCCCGATGCCGAAACGTGCAAGCTGTGCGGGGCGCGCCTCCAACCCCTCGGTCGCGTGGGAACACCCTCCGAGGAGCCCGCGCCCGGAATGACTCTGCCGTCCACCGGAGAGCTTCCGGCCTGGCTTGCTCGACTGCGGAAAGAAGTCACAGGACGAGACGACATCCCGGTGGTGCAGCCGCCGGACGAAACGCCGTTGCCTCGCGAGGAGGAAGGAAGTCCGGACTGGCTGGGCGATCTTCGCCGCGTCGAGCCGGAGGAGGAGGGACCTCCCGAGGGAGAGGTCCCCGATTGGCTGTCTCGGGCGGCGCCGCCGGCTGCGCCGGAACCAGAGCCTGCGGATCAGGGGAAAGTCCCGGAGTGGCTTGCACGGGTACGGGCTAAGGCGCAGGCTGAAGCACCGCCTGAGCCGGCGTTCGAACCGTCCGAGCCTGACGCCATCGAGGAGCCGCAGGCGTCGGCGCTGGAGCCGGAGCCCGAGCCGGAGGTGGAACGCGGCGCGCCTCCAATTACCGAAACGCCTCCAGCGCTGGAGCCTGTCGCCGATCCCAACGCCACGCTTGGATTGCCCGACTGGCTGCTCGGAGCGCGCCCGCCGGACGCAACGCCTGAGAGCGAACCGCCCTCCGATGTGTCGGGTCAACCGTCGTGGATGACCGGGGCCGGCGCTTCGGCGGGCCAGGAATTGCCTCACGTACCGGCCTTGATTCTCGATGAGGGAGGGCCGCTGCCGCCCTCGTCAAAAGACATCGATATCGGGTCGATCTCGCTGGATGTCCCGGAATGGATGACGGAGCTCCAGGCGCCTCCCGAGCCCTCCAAAGCCGAACCACGCCCCGACCTGGCGCCGGCCACGCTGCCCGCGTGGCTGGA
>DASSGB010000182.1:0-14413 GCA_035693825.1 Anaerolineales bacterium | reverse complement strand
CGCTGGCGCCACGCTGTAAGTATCCTCGCCTGGTGGATCGTGCCGCCGCTCGTGATCGGCGGCGCCTTTATCGCCTCCGGACTTGTGGAGGTGCTGCGCTTGGGCATGTGCCCGCCGGCGCCCCCGGACATCGCGGCGTATCCGTGCACCGCCTCGGACTACATCCTGCGCATGAGTCTGGGTCCATGGGCACTGGTCGGACACATCACGATCTTTTCCGTCTGGGGCGCAGTCCTGGCAGGTGTGCTTCTGGTGCGAGCTTTGCGCCGATGAAGCCGGTGGCGAGCGCAGACAGGTCAACTTCGCAGGTCGATGATTGCATTGAGCCTGGAGGCAAAACGTGACGCAAACCAGCCAAGCCTCACGACCCACACCTGCTCACGGACTGGCTCGCCCAGGCGTGCTCTTGATGGTGGCAGGGATTCTGGGACTGGCGTTCGAGATCCTGTTCTACGGGCACCGGCCGGGAGTCTCCATCTTCTTGTGGTGCGCGTTGGGGGTCGCAGGCCTGCTGGTATCGGCAGCCGCCGAACGCGTGCGCCCTTCGGCCAGCGCCCTCGCGCTTCTGGGCCTCCTCCTTGCGCTGGGTTGGATGACCTACGTAAGACTCGAGCCGCTGACGGTCATGCTCGATGTGGGGCTCATCCTGGTCTGTCTTGCGCTGGTCATGCGGCTGACACAGCACAATCTTCTATTTGATTTCGGATGGATCGACATGGCGCTGGCGACGGTCACGGCGCCGCTCGAAGCGTGGGTCCGGCCGTGGCCGATCATCGGGCAGCAGTGGGGCAGCAGCATTCGGGAAGAGGGGCGCAGAAAAGTCGTCTTCTCCGTCCTGCGAGGCTTGGCGCTGGCCCTGCCGGTGCTGGTGGTGTTCGGGGCGCTACTCGGCGCCGCGGATCTCGTGTTCGGCGACTATCTCGAAGCCGCGCTCCGATGGCTGGATCTCGATCGACTGGCGGAGTATGCCGGCCGCTTCACACTGATGGTGGCTGTCGGCGTGTTCTGCCTGGGAGCGATGGTGGTCGCCCTTCGGCCTCAGCCCGAGCCCCGGCTGGTGGGAAAGAGCCAGCCTCTGGTGGCGCCTTTTCTGGGGGCGACGGAAGCGATCATCATCCTCGTGGCTTTGGACCTGCTGTTCGCGGCCTTCGTCGCCGTCCAGTTCACGTATCTGTTTGGAGGCGAGGCCAACATTCATATTGCCGGATACACCTATGCGGAGTACGCGCGGCGTGGATTCGGCGAATTGGTGGCTGTCGGGGTGTTGAGCCTGGGCCTGATCTACGCGCTGTCGGCGGTGACGCGCCGTTCGACGTCCGCCGCCCGGAAGGCCTATGGGTGGTTGAGTTCGGGCCTGGTCGTCCTGGTCGGGGTCATCCTGGTTTCGGCATACCAGCGGCTGGCGCTGTATGAGAGCGCCTACGGATTCAGCCGGCTGCGCACCTACACCCATGTGGCCCTGATCTGGTTGGGCCTGACGTTCATCGCCTTCCTGATTCTGCTGTGGCGTGAGCGGCTGAGGCTGGTGGCGCCGGTTGCGCTGGCGGTGGCCGCGGGCTTCACGCTCAGCCTGGGCCTGGTGAACGTCGATGCGTTCATCGTCGAGCGCAATGTGGAAAGGTTCAACGCCAGCGGAGACGTCGATGTCGCCTATCTGCTGGCGCTGTCGGAGGACGCTATGCCCGGCCTGGTGGGCCTGGCGCGCCTCGCCCCTGAAGAAGTCCGCGAGGAGTTGCTGCCGCAGCTGGCCTGCCGCCGCTCAGCCCTGCGCAACGACGCGGCGCGAGTCTCGTGGCCGTCGCGGCATGCCTCGCGGGACCGGGCCCTGGCCGGGCTCGAATCGCTGAACGACATGCTGGAGCCGTATCGGGTCGTGCGTGTCTATCACGGCGATTCTCGCCCGCACTGGCCTGTGTACGTCGTGCGCTGGCCGGACGGACAGGCCGACTGCACGGTCCCCTGAGACCAAAGGGCCGAGGGAATATGCCTCGGCTCCGCCTGCCCCGTTATACTTGCTGAAGGCTGCCCCGGAGCGCCGCTCATGCGGTGTCGAATGGGTGAGGCCGGGGCCTGATGTCCGTGCGCCGGATGATGCCGCACGTGCTGCAGCT
Organism: Anaerolineales bacterium; assembly: GCA_035693825.1. Taxonomy (GTDB): domain Bacteria; phylum Chloroflexota; class Anaerolineae; order Anaerolineales; family E44-bin32; genus MGOM01. Next base: position 12,302 of record DASSGB010000182.1, on the reverse strand, counting down.
GGAGGAACCGATGCCCAATGGGTACCACGGCAAGGTCCTGCACGTCGACCTGACGAACGGCAGCCTCGAAACGGAGACGCCGGATGAGGCGATCTACCGCCGCTACATGGGCGGCAGCGCGCTGGGCATGTACTACCTGTTGCGCGAAAGCCCTCGCGAGGTTGACGCGTTCAGCCCGGAGAGCCCGCTGGCGCTGACGTTGAGCGTCATCACCGGGGCGCCCATCTCGGGCCAGAGCAGGTTGACGTCTGTGGCGCGTTCGCCGTTGACCGGGGCGATCGGCGATTCGCAATCGGGCGGGTTCTTCCCCGCCGAGATGAAGTTCTCGGGTTTCGACGCCCTGGTGGTGCGCGGCCGGTCGCCGCGGCCGGTGTACCTGTGGCTGCACAACGGCGAAGCGGAGCTGCGGCCGGCCGATCACCTGTGGGGGAAGATCACCGGCGAGGCGGAAGCGGCGATTCGTTCCGAGCTGGGCGACGACAAGATCGAGGTGCTGCAGGTGGGCCCGGCGGGCGAGAATCGCGTGCGGTTCGCGGCGCTGATGAACATGTCCAATCGGGCCAACGGTCGCACCGGCATGGGCGCCGTCATGGGCAGCAAGAATCTCAAGGCGGTGGCCGTGCGCGGCACGCTGCGGCCCGCGCTGGCCGACCGAAGCGCGGTCATCCAGATGGCGCGTTGGGGAGCCGAGCACTTCGAGGGCTCGGGCGTCGAAGGCCTGGGGCTGCTCGGAACGGCCGAAGTCGTCCGGGGGCAAAACGCGGTCGGAGGCCTCGTCAGCCGCAACTGGGCCAGCGGCGTGTTTGAGGGCTGGGAAGCCCTCGACGGAAAGACGATGGCCAACACCATCTTGAAGAATCGGGACACGTGCTACGCCTGCACCGTGCGCTGCAAGCGCGTCGTGGAAATCAAAGAAGGGCCCTACCTGGTCGATCCACACTACGGCGGCCCCGAATACGAAACTCTGGCAACCTTCGGCTCGTATTGCGGCATCGGCGATCTGGCGGCGGTGGCCTACGCCTCCCAACTGTGCAACATGTATGGAATGGACACCATCTCCTGCGGGGCGACCATCGCCTGGGCGATGGACTGTTTCGAGCAGGGGCTGCTGAGCCGTGAGGAGGCCGACGGCCTCGAGCTGCGCTTCGGGAACACGGAAGCCATGGTGAAGATGGTCGAAAAGATCGCCCGCCGTGAGGGGCTTGGCGATCTATTGGCCGAGGGTTCGGCGCGGGCCGCGGCCAGGCTCGGACGCGGAAGTGAGGATCTGGTGGTGGCCGTCAAGGGCCAGGAGATGCCGGCCCATATGCCGCACGTCAAGCGCAGCCTGGCGCTCATCTACGCCGTGAATCCGTTCGGGGCCGACCATCAGTCGAGCGAACATGATCCGTCGTGGAAGTCGAACACCGCGCGCCTGGCCGAAATCGGCGTCACCGATCCGCCTCAGCCGACGAAGGTGCTCAACGAAGAAAAGATTCGCTTCGCCTTGAAGACCCAGTACGCCTACTCGTGCCTGGACAGTGTCAACATGTGCCAATTCGTCTTCGGGCCGGCGTGGCACCTGTACGGCATGGAGCAGCTGGCGGCGACGATCCAGGCCGTGACCGGATGGGAGGTCACGGTCGAAGAACTGATGCGCGTGGGCGAGCGGCGCCTGAACCTGATGCGGGCTTACAACGCGCGCCAGGGAATCGGCCGGGAGGCGGACGTTCTGCCGAAGAAGATGCAGAAGGCGCTCACGGGGGGCAAGAGCGAGGGGCTCGTCGTATCACCGGAAGAGGTCGAACAGGCGAAGGATGTGTACTACGCGATGGCCGGCTGGGACGTAGCGACGGGCACTCCCACACGAGCCAAATTGGAACAGCTCGACCTGGGCTGGGTGGCGGATCTACTAGATTCCTAGCCCCTCAATCCTACTGACCACTCACCACTGACCCCTGCGCTTCGTCTGGCGGAAGAATGGTAGGCGCAGGGACTGGCCACTGCCTTTCACCCGAGCCGGACGGCCGTCCCGTAGGCCAGAACCTCCGTCGCCGACTGGGTGAACTCCGTGGCGTCGTAGCGCATGCCCACGATGGCATCGGCGCCGATCTCCGCGGCGTGTGCCACCATGCGATCGTAGGCCTCCCGCCGTGCCGCCTCGCACACCTGCGCATAGGCCTCAATGTTGCCGCCGATGATCTGGTTGAGGCCTCCGAGGATCCCCTGGCCGATCGTCGGCGAGCGAACCACGATGCCTCGCACCACCCCCAGGTACACCGCGACGGATCGCCCGGCGATTTCATTTCCTGTGGTCACGATCATGCTGTCCTCCCAGGGTCTTGCTTCAGGTCGCGCACGTGATGCACGAGCCATTGTCTCAAAGCCGGGCCCTGGCGCCGGGCACGAACGTCCGCCCAGGCGTCCGTCAGTTGGTGAGCCCAGGCCGTGGGCACCGGCGCCTCGGCGACCCATTCAGGGCCCGAGCGAAAGACCAGGTAGACATCCCAGGCTGTCGCGCCGGCTGATTCGAGGGCCATACCCACCGACCGGCCTGCCAACCTCAGAGGATCGTGGAAGTGCGCCAGGCCGGCAAGGCTGAAGTGTTGCGCCGCGGCCAGGGATGCCTCAAGGCTGTCGGCCGGGAGCATGTGAATCCAGATCATGGCGGCTGCCAGGTCCGGGTTCTGTTCGGCGGCGAGCGTGCGATGCACCGACCGGGCACCCCTCAGGCAGGTCCATCAAGTCGGTGAAAGGATAGCCATCAGTCGCGGCGCATCGCGATGGGCATTGAACCACTCGACGAGCGGCGCGAGCGAGCCGCGCAGGGAGCCCAGCGCCTCAGCGCCAGATGCTTTCGTAGGCATGTTCTCCGGAGAGGGGCTTGCCCTCCGCGAATCGAGCGAAGCGGAAAGGCGTGATATCGACGGTCGTGGCCCGGCCGTCCAGAATCCGTTCGCTCATGCATGCCCCTACGGCCGGCCCGATCTTGAAGCCGGTTCCGCTGAAACCGCAGGCGACGAAGAAGCCTTCAGGCCCGACCTGGTCGAGGATGGCGCGCTGGTCGGGAGTGATGCCGTCGAAACCGCCGTTGGCGCTGTGCAGCGAGCCGCCCTCCATGGCGGGGATCCGGCGGCAGATGCGGTCGATGGCGCGTTCGACGAAACCCGGTTGGGCGCGGCCGGAATCGCCCTCGGGCGAAAGCCCGATGGGATTGCCGTCCTCCAGCCCGACGAGAGTCAGGCCCCCCGTTTCGGGCCGGAAATACATCGAGTGAATGAAGTCGATGACCGTCGGATGACTCGGCCCGAGTTCGGGCGGGCGCACGAAGAAGGCCGTGTCGTGGCGCCAGGTGGTCACCGGCAGATCGACGCCGGTCATGTGCCCGATCTCGGCCGCCCAGGCGCCGGCGGTATTGACGATGATGGGCGCGTCGAATGCCCCCTGCGTCGTGTCGACTCCGACGATGCGTCCACCTGCGATGCGAATCGACTGCACGCGCGCCTCTTGCACGAGACGCGCCCCGCGCCCGCGGGCGGCTTCGAGAAAGCCCGAGGCGGACGCCGTCGGATCCGCGTAGCCGGACTCCGGTTCGAATGCGGCAACGGCGAAATCGTCCGTTCGGAACGAGGGCGCCAGGCGGCGCACATCGTCGGCGGTGACGAGCAGGCTGGGAATCCCCAGCCGCTGGTGCATGGCGACGTTGGCTTGCAGCCTGTCCTCGGCCGCGGGATCCACGATCTGTACGAATCCCGTGCGGGTGAAGCCGCAATCGCCGCCGACGATGTTCTTCCATTCGTGGAAGATGCGGAAGGAGGCCCAGGCCAGCGCCGACTCCGGCTCGAGATCGTAGTGCATGCGCACCAGGCCGCTCGAGCGGCCCGTCGCGCCGGCGGCGATGAAGCGCCTCTCGAGGACCAGCGGGCGAAGGCCGCGAAGCGATAGGTGAAAGGCAAGGCTGGCGCCGTGGATGCCCGCGCCTATGATGATGGCATCGGCCGTCTCAGGCATGCGTCCTCCTTACGCGCCGCTCAGTGCATCGCGCAGGGCTTCGACCGCGGCCTGGAGCACCGCATCGATCTGCCCCAGGGCGCTTTCGCGACTCACCGGCACAAGAATGTCGGGCGGGATGCCCCGACCTTCGATCAACAGCTCCCCTTCGGGCGTCTCGGGGCGGCCGGTGGGGAACTGCAGCGAGAGGTCTCCCGGCAGGGTGTACTGCCCGCGGCCGACCTCGCCGTAAGCCCCGGCCGTCGGCGCGTGGCCGACGACGACGGCGCGGTCGTTGCGCGTCAGCGCGTAGACGAAGCCTTCACAGGCGCTGACGCAGTTCGGCCCGACCAGGATCGCCACGGGACCTTCGAACAGAATCGGACCGGGTTCCAGGCGAGCCGGCGTGCCGCGATCCTCAAAGGCGCCGCTGATGGCATTGTAGTAGGAATGGCGCGAGAGCTCGATCTCTTCGTCGAAGAAATAGCCGGCGAAGTCCGTCGCCAGGCCGCCGTTGCCTCCCGGATTGTTGCGCACGTCGATGATCAGCCCGCCGATCTCGGCCTCGAGCAGCTTCTGGAGGTGGAACTCCCACAACCGAGCCATCAGGTTGTAGTCTTCGGAGAAGGTCGTGATGAGCAGATAGCCGAAGCCCGAGTCGTCGAGGACTTCGCCCTCGATGGGCTGCTGCACCTGGTCGTAATTGAATTCCGGGAGAGCGGCGAAGAGCGAGTCATAGTCGACCACCGCCTGGAGCTCGACGGTGTGAGCCGGCTGCCCCGGATTCCGGAACTCCACCTGGATCGTCGTCTCGTCCGGCACCCGGGTCAGGAACAGCAGCTGCATCGGCCGCTCGGCCTGCGGCGTCGAAAAGGGACCGAGGAAGGGACGCACGTCATCCAGGGCGGACCGGATGGCACGCCCGTCCCACGTGGTGATCTCGGCGCCGGTCTGGATTCCGGCCTGCTCGGCCGGGAATCCGGCCAGCACCAGTACGGCCAGGACCGTCCCATCGCTGAGCTCGCTCAGGACGAGCCCGAAGCTTCCGCCGTAGTCCTCGAAGAAGATCTCGGCATCGAACGACAGGCCCACATGACCATCGGGAAAGGCCAGGGTGAAATCCTTGAGGGCGCGATAGAAGTCGCGCGGACTTTCGGCGGCCTGCATGCGGGGTGTGAACTCCGCCCGCAACGCCTCCCAATCGATCCCCTTGTCTTCGGTAAAGGGATACTCGAGAGAAGCCTTGTCGAACAGGGCCGCGAAGGCCTCGGCGTAGGGAAGCGAGGTGAAGTCGCTCACCGCGGTCGCGCCCTCGAGCAGGTCGATCGCCGGCCGCCGTTCTTTGTAGACGCGGAAGGGATGCGCGTCCAGGTCCACCAGGTTGTAGCCGGCGGGGAGCGAGCCGATCGGATCGTCATCGGTGAAAAGCAGGCCGTCCGGGCCGAAGTCGGTGGGGAAGCCCTGGGTCGCATCCGCGGCCCACACGAGCAGCGTGCCGCCCACGATCTCATCTTCCCGGTGCGGGTCGGTGCGGGCCGACGTGTAGGCGTTGGACCAGCCTCGGCCGTCGCGGGGTTCGAGGAAGGGTCCACCCCACGTGTTCGACCAGTAGGCGATGGCAAAGACCATCACGCCGTCTTCGTCGACTCCGTCGTGATCGACATCCACGAGGGTTCCGAGAGGTTCCATCGGCAGCGGCAGGGTGTAGACGAGCGTGCTGTCGTCGATCTGCTCCACCGGGCCGATGGCCTGACCCTCGAGAGGAAAGACGAACTCCTTATCGCGCCGGATGAAGCCCGATTCGTCCTCGAGCAGAACGAAAGGTTCGGCGTTACCTTGAAGGAAGAAGGGAGAGGTGAAGGGGATCTGCCCGATGATGGCGACCGGCTCTTCTCCCGAACGCTCGGGAGCCTCTCCGAAACGCGGCGTGGGCGAGGGAATTCCCGACGGCGTGGGCTGAGCGGCAAGTGAGCCGCAGGCGAGACTTGCCGCCGAAAGCATGATGAAAACCACCGTCCGAGGTTGCATGCGACACCTCACGAGAAGAACGCGCCTCAGCCCATTCTACCGACGGGCAGGGGCGTGGGCAAGCGCCGTCAGTCGAGACGACGAACGCCGGGATGCAGTAGAGCCAGGAGGGCCAGCGCGATCGTCGCCGCGCCGCCGAGGACGAAGACGCGACCTGGACCGATGGAATCGGTCATGAGGCCGGCGAGGGCGAAACCGGCCGGCATCAGGACAAACGAGCCCAGGGCGTCGATGCTGGACACGCGGCCGAGCTTCTCCGTGGGGACCATTTCCTGCAGGGTGTTGGTCCACACCAGGTTGATGACGGAGAAGGTCACGCCGTGGACCGCAGCGACCGCGATCAACACGGCCAGCGTAGGCGCCAGGCCGATGAGGATGACCATGACCCCGCCCAGGACGATCGCGCCGTAGGCGAGCCAGCCGCGGCGACGGATACGGCGGAATCGGCCGAGGAGAATCGCGCCAGTGACGGATCCGATGGAGAAGGCCGATCCGACGAATCCCAGGGCCTCAACCTGCAGCGCCAGTTTGTCGTGGATCAGGAAGGGAAGGGCCACGTTGCGCGGCCCGGCCTCGGTCACGTTGATGAAGGCGAAGACGAGGATGGATACCCATAAGAAAGGAGACGCCAGGACGGTGGAGAGGCCTTCGCGTACGTCGCCGACGGGCGAGCGGGTCTTTTCAACGGATGGGGGAGCCATCACTCGAAGCAGCGGAACGAGAAACGCGGCCGAGATCAGGAACGAGAGGCTGTCCAACGCGAACGCAGCCGCCGTGCCACCCAGGGCGACGATCATGGCGCCGAGGGATGGGCCCAGCACGCCCGACACCTGCCACGTCAGGCTCGTCAGCGAGTTGGCGCTGGGAAGCGACTCGGGTGGGACGATCTGGGGCACGGAGGCGCTGTACGCGGGATAGAAGAAGGCCTCGCTGAGACCGAAGACGATGCTGGCGGCGTAGATGTGCCAGACCTCCAGGCGTTGGGTGAAGGCCAGCAACGAGACCAGGCCGACGACGAGGAAGTTGACCACGTCCGAGACCAGCATGATGCGAAATCGGGGCAGACGATCGACGACGACACCGCCGACCAGCAGGAACAAAAGCATGGGCACGAAGCTGAAGACAGCGACGGCCCCCATAGCCGCGGCCGATCCGGTCTTTTCGAGTACCCACCACGAAAGGGCGATGCGATACAGGTTGTCGCCCAGGCGCGAAATGGCCTGCCCGGACCAGAGCAGGGCAAACGGGCGTATGCGCAGCGCTCGCAGGAATGTCATGGCGGAGGCGGGGCCAGAATTCTAACATCGCGTCTCAGCCGCCATCCACAAGCCCCCAACCGTCGGAGCCAAATGAGCCGGGAACCACTTGACCCAGTAGAACATCTGTGCTATTGTGGCATCACGCCAAGGGAGGTCCCCATGTCTGCGCATCCGATCGTGCATATCGAGTTGTCGGCGAAGGACGCCAAGTCGGCGGGGAAGTTCTATGCCGATGTCTTCGAATGGAAGGTCGAGGCCTATCAGGGCGGCGACTACATGACCTTCGAGGCCAAGCCCGGCCCGGGCGGGGGTTTCAACGTCGTCGACGAGCAGCACAAGGCCGGCGAGATTCTTCCTTATATCCAGGTCGAGGACATCGAGCCCATGCTCAAGAAGATCGCCGCCCATGGGGGCAAGACCGTCCAGGGCAGGACCGAAATTCCCGGTGAGGGCCATTACGCCTTGTTCGAGGATCCCTCGGGGAATCGGATGGGACTCTTCAGCAGCTGAGGCGGCTGACAGCCGTCGGCCGTCGGCCATCGGCCCTGAGCCTATAGCCATCCGCGCGCCGGCGCGTCCAAGAGACCCTCATTTGGCCGGTAGGGGCGGCTCGTCGCGCTTCGTCGCGCCCCGCACCCCCTTGCGGGCGAGCCGCCTCTAGGGACGTCGACGTCAGGCCGGTAAGAGGAGAGCTCGTTCTAGAGTCCCGCGCGCTGAAGAATCCCGTCCATCATGGAGACGGTGATGGGATGGTGCCGCTCACGGTAGCGCTCGATCAAGCCGCGCGCTGTCGGACGTGACCACTCCGTCTCCGCCAGGGCCGTGACCACCGGCAACAGGACGAACGTTCGCCCGACGGTGCTGATCAGGGACTCCACCCGCGGCAGGATTTCGCGGTATCCGGATCGAATGGAGATTTCATAGAAGTTCGACAGATTGACGGCGATCCGGCTGTTGGACATGTCGAGCACGGAGTCGAAGGCGGCGCAATCACCCACCGGGATCTTGCGAGGCAGGGATTGAAGGAAGAGATACATCTGGGCCGTGGTCCATCCGGCGACGTCCTTGGCCTTCGGCAGCCGACCTTCCTGGTAGTCGAACAACCTCTCGGAGACCGCCTGCGCCAAACGAGACGGGAAGTCCGGCGCGTCGTCGGGAAATCCGGGCTCGTAGAGCCAGCGTTTCAAGTTCACCTTTCGCGCCGCGGCCGGCAGCTTGCGCTGGAGGTATTCGACGAAGGCCTCGGTCGTGATGGACTGAAAGCGATGATCGCCGATGTACTCGCGTGTGAATCGATCGAACGCGGCGCGGCCCGCCTCTCTCTCCAGGCGAACCAGGAGCGAGAACCCCTTCTCGTAGGGGACGTACGAAACCACGCTTTCGGGGTCGATGCCTTTCTGCGAGAACTTCAGGCGGGTGGGATCCGAGTCCATGCCGAAGCGGCGCATGGCGCGGAACATCGAGTTGCGCCCCGTCTGGGCCCGAAGGTTGGCGCCATCGGGTCCCTCCAGGGCTTCGATGATGCGCCGCTCGGCGTAGGTGGTCCAACCCTCGTTCAGCCAGAAGTCCTCCCAGGTTGCGTTCGTCACCAGATTGCCGGTCCACGAATGAGCCAGTTCGTGGGCAATGAGGTTCACCAGGGCCCGGTTGCCGGCCAGAATGGTGGGTGTGAGGAAGGTGAGGCGCGGGTTCTCCATGCCTCCATAGGGGAACGAGGCAGGCATGACCAGCAGGTCGTAGCGCTCCCAATCGTAAGGTCCGAATAAACCTTCGGCCTCGGCCATCATCGCTTCCGTCTGAGCGAACTCCCAGGCGGCTGCATCGGCCAGGCCGGGGTCGGCGTACACTCCCGTTCGAGGCCCCAGCTCGCGGAAGGTGAGATCGCCGACGGCCATGGCGAACAAGTATGAAGGGACGGGCTGCGGCATCTGGAAGCGAAACACGCGGCCGTTCGGGTGCGCCTCGGATCCTCGGCTGGCGGCGGCCATGACGGCCGTGAGATCCGCCGGGACGACGATCTCCGCCGAATACGTGAATCGCACCGAGGGCGAATCCTGGCAGGGGAAGACGGTGCGCGCGTGGATCGGCTGGCATTGGGTGAAAAGATACGGGTGATTTCCTCCGCCGCTCTGCTCCGGCGTGAGCCATTGAAGCGCGAAGGCGGAGGGCCGCGTGCGGAACTCGATCTCGAAGGAGTTGCGGCCGCCCAGATCCTGGATGGTCAACGGTTGGCCGAACAGCGGATCCTCCGGCCCGGTCTTCCATGGAAGGGATTCCCGGCCGTCGCGCACGGCGAGGACGTCCAGCCCCCGAATATCGAGGTCGAACGGACCGCGGCGCGCCCGGTCGAGGCGGTAGACGCCACGGCCGCTCATCGTCTGCGACTTGAAGTCGACGTGGAAGCTCAGGTCGATGTGTTGAAGGCGAGCTTGATCGAGGTTGCTGTAGGAATGAGGATCCCGCGCGGGCATAGATGGCTCCTGGGGCGGCGTGCGGCGGAAGACAGTTGGATTATAGGTGAAAGGGGCACGGGCCGTCGGCCATTGGCCATCAGCCATCGGCCACTTGCATGACAGACGTCATGGCGAGCCCGCGAAGCAATCGAGGAGATCGGGCAGGGGCGGCGATCGAGCCGCCCCTGCCACCCATCACGGGCAAGAAGACCCCGGACGCGAACCCTACGCGTCCGGGGTCGGCCGTGGACATTCAGTCGGGAAACTGAATCCAGCCCGAGGTTTCCCCGTCGAACAGGACGTCGTACTCGCGATAGTCGAAGCGACCCTGATACTGATACCGGATGGGGACATTCTCGATCACCAACGGGATGCAATCGCGCGAGACGGTAGTGCATCCGGCGGCCGGCACGCCCCAGCGGTCGGCGAAGCCGTCGTAGATGGCAATGTTGTTCCGGTCCGGATCGACGATGGACCGGAACCTCGGCGGAAATTGCACGCCGATGACGTGAGGTTGATACCGGCTTCCATTCCACGAGCAGTTCGTGTCCGGATCGTCGCAGAAGAACTGCATGCGATGCGGGTCGGCGGGGTCGAGCGGGCCCCACATGTCGCCGAGCTCGACCGTCACGCCCCATAAGCCGCCGCGCTTCTCCTCGCCGCCCGGACTCATGCTGTACCAGGTTCCAAAGCGTGCGTTGCCGGCCTGAAGGAAGTGGAGCTTGAAGCGATTGAAGTTGTTGGGGTAGTCGATCACGCGCCTTCGGTCGATCAGCAGATCTCCCGTGTCTTGCCAGCCGCCCGACCGAAAGATGCCGCAGACTTGCGGAGCGTCTTCGCGGCACACCTTGGCCTCGAGCCAGGCGCTGTGATAACGCACACTGGTGTCATGAGAGCTGGCCATGGCATGCACCAGAGCCCGAAAGGCGACGACGCAGCCGTTGGTGAAGGCCGAGTAGCAGCGCTGGTCGCGGCGCACGAGCCAGACGTAGCCGGTGTGTTTGCAGTCGTTTTCAAGGCAACCCGTCTGGGGGTTGACGGTTTGCCATGGATAGGAGATCGATCCGCCGGCCCAGTCGTAGTAGTCCGTTCCGAAGACGTCATCCACCGTGTGCGGGTCGTCGCCGTGGTGATGGTCGTAGTGGCAGCCTCGGGCGGAGTCCCACAGGCCGTGGTACGTGCGTGAATCGTGATCTTCGCACTGCGGGGCCGAGGCATACGGCTCACCTGGATGGGACGCCGGCGCGGCGGCGGCCGGAGTGGGTGCCTCGGTTGGTTCGGTCGTGCTGGTGACGGTTGCGGTCGGGAGATCGGAGGGTGTGGCGCTGGGGTCGACGGGCGTGCTGAGGTATTCCGTGGGGGTCGCGCTAGGAGGATCATCCTGGAGTGGAGGGGCAGCGCCGGAAAGCGGGACGAACAAGGTTAGGGCTGCTATGCCCAGCCACAGGGCCATCGGAGATGAACGTGGAAACACGTCTTGGTTACGCATGGTCTCGTCGCTCCTCGTGAGCTCCCCGCCAGGGAGCAAACTGACACCGATGCGATGTGGGTGGGCGTGAGTTCCCCCTCTCCTCCGGTGGCTTCGCAAGGGTACGGTCCGCGTGCCCTGAGTGTCAACGGGACATGAGTCACCCTGCCGGATCGGGAAACCGAAAGCCCACAGGTGGGCGTATTCGAGTATCAGAGCTCATTGGACCAAGGCGGAGGAGCCAAAATCAACCGCCCGCCGCGAGGCGGGGGTGTCCTTGCAGCGGGTGTTGGTGGGCGGCTAGTAGCTGTCGATGGGTGGCATGTCCTCCCAATCCCCGATCGCGTTCCACTCGGGACCTTCTTGGAAGTGCACGTTGTCTGGAATCGCAAGCCTGAAGAGACCGGGATCGAATTCCGCATCGTAGATGATCGGAGCCAGGCTGACATCGCTCACCACCCGTTCGTCTCCGCCGCTCAAGTCGAGCACCTGATGCCGGAGCAAAACGCCCGTCAAGGCGTCGATGTGGAAGCGGTCAACGATCAGGCCAGTCGCCTGGGGTGTGAAATCGACGATCACCGCACCCCTGCCGGCGACCGTGGCCTCACCGATCACCTCGTAGGTTCCCCGGCGCTGAGAGAGACCGGCGGGGAAGATCAGCCGACCGATCGCAAAGATAGAGATCGGGTCGGTCGTTTCTTCGGAATCGGAGAAGGGAGGCAGGATGCCGGGGAGGACTTCCGCTTCCTGCGTTTCTCCCGTGACCAGATTGGCTTCCAGGAAGCGGAACCCGTTGGACACGAAGAAGTAGTCCGGATCCGCGTCGCCGAAGGAACCGCGGAGCAACAAGACCTCGTTCGGTTGTCGGATCCAGACCTGCAGCCGCGCCAGGCGGATGAAATCATCGGTCCCTTCCGGCAGAGGCACGACGGCGTGGAGCTGGGCCCAGATCGAGCGCCAGTTCTCGTGGCTGTGGAGCATGCGCAGGCGAATCGTCTCGCCATCGGAGGCGAGGTTGAGGGGCGCGAGGGCCGTCGCAGATGGTCTGGGTGCCACGGCCGTGATGGCCGATGGTTGGGCGGCGAATTCTGGGGTGGGTGGGGCCGGGGGCGTCAGCCCGCATGC
>DASSGB010000181.1:0-9011 GCA_035693825.1 Anaerolineales bacterium | reverse complement strand
AAGAGCAGCCGCACACCGCCGGCCTGCGAGATCCACCCGGCCAGCCCGTACGAGAACGGGTAGAGCCCGTAGATCCCGAACATCAGCATCCCCATCACGCGACCCATGTACATCTCCGCTAGTCCTTCGCGGTCAGCGTCGATGTACTCCGCCACGTCGACATCCACGCCATCGGTGCGCCCTCCTCTGTCATGTCGTTCAGCCGCAGCAAGCCGTCAGCAGCCGGACCAGGTCGATCACCATCTCCGGCCTGATGGCATAGTAGACGTACCGTTCCTGTCGCCTCCTTCGGATCAAACCCGCCCGTGTCAGAACGTCCAGGTGATGCGACAGCGTCGGCGCAGGTACGCCGAGGGCCCCCTGGATCTCCCCGGCCGCGACCTCGTGCTGGGCTCGCACCAGGAAGAAGAAGACCTGCAGCCGGGTGAAGTGGGCCAGAGCCTTGAAGGCCGCCGCATGGGCCTCCTTGGCGTCCAGCTTCATCAGAGGGATGGGCCGAAGCGTCGTCATGTTTCCGAAATTATCAAACTATCGAATGGCTGTCAAGCCAGAGCAGAGACACGAACGGGCGGTTCGCCGGAGGCAGCGGTGGGAGAGTTGGTGGGAACGACTACGCCGTGCGGATGGGCAGCCCGCCGATCACGAGCCGGCTGGGGGTGCTCCGGGCCTTGGTCCCATAGGTCGTCTCGGCGCAGACCCGGGAGCAGAAGGGGTCACCGTGCCGCTTGGCCACGGGAGGGATGCGCCGCCCGCAGCGCTGACAGGCCGTCCGGCTGTGCAGACGGCGGGTATGCTTGTGCGTCTTCATCGTCATGGTCTCCCATCGCAGGACCGCGTGGTCCGCGACGACGTTCGCTCGTGGATTCAGTTCAGGTTCAATAGTAGAGGGCCCCCGGCGTGAGGGGCCCTCACCAGACACTGTTATTATATCAGGAGGACGGTGGGTGGTCAACCCAAATCCCCTTCAGCGGAGGGAGTTGAGGGCCGCCAGGTCGAGGCGTCGAAGACCGACCACGTGTTCCTGGCGGCTCACGATCGGATCGGGCACGTGCACGCCATGTCCTCGCCGAAGCCGAGGCCAGCACAGAGACCTGAAGGTACGGTCTACTAGGCGTCGGATACGGCTGCGCAGCCCCCGAGGGCGCTTGCACTGCTGTCGACCCAGGCACAATTGCACGCTAGAAGTCCCGCACATGACAAGAGGGATTGAGGCCCCCCGCCAAGCAGTAATTGACTGCCCATGATGCGAGGCTAGGCGGGCACCACTTAGGGATCCCGGGGAGAAGTTGCCATGAGCACGGGCAAGTGGAGTGGCAACGCTACTGCCAGCAGTAGTGCCCATGCCAACGAAGGGCTGCTGCACGGATTGCCGCAGCGGCCGCACTCGCTGGTTGGCCGCGAGAAGGACCTGGAGATGTCTCAGGGGCTCATCCTGCGCGGCACCGTGCGGCTGGTTACCATCATTGGTCCGCCAGGTGTGGGCAAGACACGGTTCGCGATCGAGTTGGCCTCCACCGTTGCTTCGGAATTCGACGATGGCGTCGTGTTTGTAGATCTGGCCCCCGTGCGCGATCCGGGTCTCGTCCTGGATGCGATCGCCCAGGCGCTTGGCGTGGTCGACCACCCGGATCAGCCGACGCTGCAGCGCCTCCAAAGACACTTGAGAAACCGAAACCTGTTGCTTCTCCTGGACAACCTGGAACACGTCATTACAGCGGCTGCAGACGTGGCCGATCTGCTGGAGGCCGGTCCGCACGTCAAGCTGCTCGTCACCAGTCGGCAGCCGCTGCACGTCCGGTGGGAGCATAGATACGACCTCCTCCCTCTTGCCCTCCCTGACGCAACGGCAAGATCGGATCAGGCCACCCTGGCCCGTTCTCCGGCCACCGCCCTCTTCATCGAGCGGGCATGTGCCGCAGAGACAAGATTCTCGGTAGATGCGCGGAACGCACCGACCATTGTGGAGATCTGCCGCAGGCTGGATGGACTTCCTCTCGCGATTGAACTGGCGGCGGCCTGGATCGGTGCGCTCGGGCTGGATGCGACTCTGTCGCGGCTATCGGACCACCAGGGCCTCCCACTGGGTGGTCCACGCGACGCACCTGAGCGACAGCGGACCCTCATTGATGCCATTGCCTGGAGTTACGACCTCTTGAATGAAGCAGAGCGCAGTGTGTTCCGTGCTCTTGGAGCCTTCGCTGGTGAGACCCCTCTTGAAGCCATCGAGGCGGTATGCGTGGGGCTTCGGGTCGATGTCCTCACCCCAGTCGCGGGGCTCGTAGACAAGAATCTTCTGTTGCGGGCTAGCGATGGTGAGACGCGCTTCCGTATGCTGGAGACGATCCGTGAGTTTGCAGAGGAACGATTGGAGCTCACGGGCGAGGCGGATGTAGTGCGCAGGCGCCACGCCGCCTGGTTCCTCGGTCTTGCCCAACGGGCGGAACGGTTCATATGGAGTGAGCACCAGGCGGCATGGCTTGAGCGCCTCGAGCGTGCCCACGACAACGTCCGCGTCGCGCTGAATTGGTGCCTCAGTGGTCGGGACGAGGAAACCGGGGCACTGCTCGCGGCGGCCATGCACCGCTTTTGGTTCGCACGCGGCTACATTCGTGAGGGTCGGAGATGGTGCCAGATAGCGGCATCCAAGCAGCAACTGTCCGCCAGGGGACGCGCCCTGGCCCTCAGGAACTTGGCGTTCTTCCTGACGCACCAGGGTGACGCTGAACAAGCGGTCAGGCTGGCAGAGCAGGCCGTGGCGTTGGCCCGATCGGTGGGCGAGCCTTCGCTGACGGCATGGATCCTGCTGGGTTTGGCCCAGGCCACACGTGCGCGAGCGGATTTCGAACGGTCCGAGCGCCTCTATGGTGAGATGCTGGAGATGGCGCGCCAGGCAGGTGACGAGACGTTGGCCGCTCGGGCTCTCTGCGGGATCGGGAACATGCTGCGGATTCGGGGCGACAACGTGCGTGCGCGGGTGGTCCTCGAGGAAGCCCTGTCGCTGGCTCGTCCGCGCCATGACAAGTGGCTGACGAGTCTCGTGATCGGTGACGTCGGTCTTGCCCTTGCGCCGGAAGACCCGGTCCAGGCCTTGATGCTACTTGAGGAGAGCCTGGCGCTCTCCAACGACATCGGGCATCGCTTGCTGACCGCGCGCCGCCTGGAGGACCTGGCAGGCGTTCTGGCGTCCTCGGATCGCGCAGAACTCTCGGCCCAATTGCTCGGTGCGTCCGAGTCGTTGCGCGATGCCTTCGGGTTCGCACGCAGCGTTTCGCTGCAGGCAGCAGTCGGCGCGGCCGCGCGTGAGCGCCTCGGGCCTGCTGCGTTCGAAGCCGCGTGGAGCAAGGGCAGAGCGATGACGGCCGACGAGGCAGTGGCGCTGGCTCTCGGGCGGAGCGCTCCCGCACGAGGGGAACGGGCTCAACGTCCCGGCGGACTGACGGGCCGTGAAGTCCACATCGTATTGGACATCGCCCGTGGCCTGACCAACCGTCAGATTGCAGAGAAGCTGGGGATCTCCGAGCGCACCGTGGACGCCCATGTCCAGAACATCCGGAACAAGCTCAGCGTGGCGAGACGGGCGCAAATCGCCGCCTGGGCCTCGGCTCATCTTCCGGAAAGCACACCCGCCTAGCCTTTCGAGCATCTCCAGCCGCCGCTATGCCGGTACTTAGGTGTTTCCTCGGATGGCAGCAATCCTCCGGCAGCGCAAGATAGAACGGTAGCGCGATGCGAATACGGGAGGTGTCCCTATGAAGCGGCGTCTCATTGGTGTGGTCGCAGTCTTGGTATCGGGGCTATTCCTATTGTCATCGACGGCGAAGGCC
The DNA here is from genome assembly GCA_035693825.1 of Anaerolineales bacterium. Taxonomy (GTDB): domain Bacteria; phylum Chloroflexota; class Anaerolineae; order Anaerolineales; family E44-bin32; genus MGOM01. The sequence continues at coordinate 5,187 of DASSGB010000181.1, read as the reverse complement.
CAACAGGCACTCGTGATCAAGGCACTCGCCGAGAAGAAGGTATTACAGCTGCCGGATGGACCGCTCTTCTGGCGAGTAGAAAACTTTCCCACGCTCGCACAGGCTCAGGCCGTCGCGGGCCTGTGGGGACTAGCCGCTGAGTCGGGGGGCAAGGTCTGGCTCTTCAGGCTCGGGCCCGCGAGTGGATCATCAGCGGGCGGCAGCAAGGTTGCCGAGGTTGGACCACTCCCCCGGGTGGTCGCACCGGAGTACCTCCTTCGGATCAACGAAGCCACCGGTGCTGCCGGCAGTATCACGCCGGTACACACTCATCCGGGCTCAGAAGCGTTCTACGTGCTCACTGGAGAACAATGCATCCGTACTGCCCATGGAGTGATCCGAGTGGGAGTTGGGCGGCCTGAGACAGGTCATGGTGCCGATACGCCGATGCAGGTCTCGAGCTGCGGCTCGACAGGTCTGCACGCGCTGGTGATGTTTGTGGTGGACGCCACCAAGCCCTTTTCCTCGCCGGCCACGTTCCCGTAGGCTATGCCGTGTGGCGGTCGCCTTGACTTGGAGCGTCGATGAACCACCTGGCACCGGCGATCATTCTCGTTCTCACCTCCTTGCGGGGTAGATACTGGGCGTGATGGACGCATCGAACGCCTGTGCATGGGATGACCGATGAGCGGACGAGTTGTCGTCGTCACCGGTGCCAGCAGCGGGATCGGCGCAGCGACGGCCAGCGCCTTCGGACGCGCTGGGGACCGCGTGGTGCTCACCGCGCGCCGGGCCGAGCGCCTGGTGCGGGTGGCCGCCAGACTACCTGAAGCGCATGTGATCCCGGCGGACCTCACCCGGGCGGGCGACATTATGCGCCTCGTCCGTGAGACCCTGGACCGCTTCGGGCGGATCGACGTGCTGGTGAACAACGCGGGGTTGGGCCGCTACGATTGGATCGAGCGGTTGACCGAGCACGAGATCCGCCAGGACCTGGAGCTCAATCTCATCGCGCCCATCGTGCTGGCGAGGGTGGTCGTGCCGGTGATGCAGGCGCAGCGCGGCGGGGTCATCATCAACGTGGGATCGATGGCCGCCCGGATCGGTGCCCCTACTATGTCGATCTACAACGCCGCGAAGTTCGGGCTGGATGGGTTCAGCGAAGCCCTGCGCCGGGAACTGTTACCGCAGGGGATCCACGTGTGTATCCTCTACCTCGGCGGGGTCGCCGGCACCGAGTTCGGCCAGCACCGACGCGTGCTCCCGGGCGTGTCGACTCCACGGTGGCTGCGGCTGACGCCCGAGCGGGTTGCGCGCGCCATCGTGGAGCTGGCCGACCGGCCGCGCGGCCGGCGCGTTCTGCCGGCCCTCTTTAGGGTGGCGATGGCCGTAAACGGACTTCTGCCGGTCCTGGTCGATGCCGTGGTCACGCGGGTGGTCCGGCGTGAGCTGTCTGGTCGCTGACCGACGCCGCCATCACCTCGCGCCAGGCGGCGAGCACGGCCTGTACAATCTCATCCACATCCTCATCGCTGTGCGCCGCCGTGACCGTCACGCGCAGCCGGCTCGTGCGGGGCGGTACGGCGGGTGAGACGATGGGTGGGATGAGTATCCCGCGCTCGAACAGCAGGCTGGACATGCGCAGTGCCGGCTGGTCCGCGCCGGCGATCACGGGAACGATGGGCGTGGGGTCGTCCGCCACCGCGAGGCCGCCGGCCCGCAGCCCGGCGCGCAGCCGCCGAGAGTTCGCGCGCAGGCGCGCCACCCGCCAGGGTTCGGCCTCCAGCAGGTCGATGGCCGCCATCGCCGCCCCGGCGCTCGCCGGGGGCAGGGCCGCGGAAAAGACGAACGGTCGGGACGCGTGCTTCAGCAGCGCGACGAGGTCCCGGCTGCCGGCGATATAGCCGCCCACCGACGGAATGCCTTTGGACATCGAGCTCATCTTGATATCGATGGCCCCCGCGAGGCCGAAGTGCGATTCGATGCCGCGGCCGTCGTCCCCCAGCACGCCGATGGAATGCGACTCGTCCACCATCAACCAGGCGCCGCGGCGCCGGCACGCCTCCACCAGATCCGGCAGGTTGACCACGTCCCCGTCCATACTGAAGACCGCATCCGCGATGACCAGCGCTCCGGCGCCCACCGGTACGCTCTCGAGCGCCTGTGCGATCGCGGCGATGTCATTGTGGGGCACACGCACGAACTTTGCGCCCGACAGCAGGCAACCGTCCACGATGCTGGCGTGGTTCAGCTTGTCGCAGATGACGACGTCCCCGCGGGCTACCAGCGTCGAGATGGCCGCCACGTTTGCCACGTAGCCGCTGGAGTACACCACCGCCGCTTCCCTCCCGGCGAAGGAAGCGATGCGAGCATCCAGCCGGTCATGGAGGTCGGTGTTGCCGGCCAGCAAACGCACGCCGTGCGTGCCGGAGCCGTACCGCTCCAGGGCCTCGCGGGCGGCCGCCTCGATGGCCGGATGTCCCAGCAGGCCCAAGTAGGAGTAGGAGGAGCCCAGCAGCATCATCCGGCCGCCGATGCCCACGCGCGGCCCAGCCAGAGACTCCACCGGCTTGAGGTAGACGTACAGATTCTGGGCCTGAGCGCCGTGGAGCCGGTCCGCGAATTCCCGGATCCGCCGGCTGATGGGGTCGGGTCGAGCAGGACTGGGTAGCATCGGGTTCGCTCACCCCGGTTATGACATCGGCACAGGTTCAGATGACGAGGGGCCGGTAGCCAGGTTGACAAGGCAGCGGCCCGAGACGTGGGGCGGACGACCGTTCATCCGCTCGGTGTTGCAGGAACACCCACGCGCCTACCTGCGCGGGACGCTGTCCGGTGAGGCCACCTTCAGACTCGGCGCGAGTGGGCTCGTAGCTCCCATCGGCGGCAGGCAGCCCGGGACCACACGGCGTTGTCATTGTTTCACACCTACGACATGAAGCCCATGGGCCTGGGCACTCAGCGCGAGGGCGGTGTCATGGGTCGCCATGATCAGGTCGGCGTGCGTCAGGTCCTTCCAGAGCAGGGCAGTGGCGAGATGGATTGCGTCGAGAGTACCAAGTTCAGTCGGCATCGGTTGGGCCGCCCGATCGAGGACGACCGAGTCGATCTCTACGAGCTCGAGGGAACCGATCAGCGCGAGGATCGTCGCTCGGCGTATCGCCACTTCGGGGTCAGAGAGTCCAGCGCGGAGGCGAAGGCGATCCAGCGTGCGGAGACATTCCGTCATGACGAGGGCGCTGGCAACGCCCTGGTCGATCTGCCGCCATTCCGGCAGTGCGTCCGGTTGGCCAAGCGCGACCCTCAGCAGGACCGACGCGTCGACGTACGCAATCACCGATGTCCCTGACGTTCTTCAAGCAGTAGTTGAACGACGTCGATGGGCAGCTTCGCAGGTTTCGGCAGGGGGATGCTATTGAGTGGTGGCGTCCCGGGCGCTGGCTTCCGGACTCGTAGCGCGGATTGCGGGCGAACTGGTACGATCTGCGCGACGGGTGTCTCACGGTCAAGGACCGCTATGGTCTCGCCGCGGCGCACGGCTCGAAGATACTCACTAAGCTTGGCTTTCAGCTCCGAGATACGCACCTGCTTCATGACTACATGATAACCAGAATTAGTCATTATGGCAAGCGGTCGCCGGATTTCTGGCATGAACCTCCGATGCGGGGGGTCTCAGCCCCCCCGGTTCTGTGCGGACCTCTGTGCGTACGCCCATTGGGCGTAGCCCTCGGCAAGCTCCCTGATGGCGCGCCGGCGCTCATCCGAGCGGGAGAAGTATAGGGCCAGGGCCGGATCACGACGGGCCATCCCTCATCCTTCGACTCCGGCTGGAAGGTGAAGGCATTGTCGGCGGTGGCAGCAGCGCCTCTGCCCCGGTGTTGTTGGCTCCGCTGTAGCCGACCAGCAGTACTTTGAGCCGGCTCATCGATGGCGAGCCACTCACCTCAGGGCCACACCCAGGTAGAATGGCCAGATCAGGATCGCCAGAATGGCCGGCCAGACGGCCAGCTTCGCAAACCCGATCGTGAACAGCCACCCGATGAACCAGATGGGGCCTGTCGTGTTGACGATGACCCTCGACCTTCTCTCGGAATCCATGGGACGCTCCTTTCAATGAGGGCTTCCGCCGCGAGCGTACCCTTCCCAGGCAATCGTCCACAATCGGTCGGAGGTCTGATATGGCGCGTCCACTCGACTTTACCCAAAACGCTCAAGGTGTGACCCGGCTTCCGGAGGGTGTGCTCCTGCCGTTTTCGGGGCACGATGTGAGCACGGCTGGATTGTTGCGCCACGATCACCATATCTCCTCACCCAAGGGGTGTCCTGATGCTCCGTCTAATCGCGGGGTTCGCCATCGGAGTGGTGCTGGCCGGAGGCGTGGCGTTCGGGCAAGACGGCGCGAACGGTCCGAGCGGGCAGTCCTACTTGAAGTTGCCGGAGCTCGCCAGGCTATCCTACGTCATGGGCTTCGCCCACGGCTACCAATCCGCCGCCGTCGCGGCCTCGCACTATCCGGATCTCCTCAGGCAAATGCAATCGTGCATGCAGACGATGACCTCGGCGCAGGCTGAGACATCCATCAGCCAGTACGTCCGGGCCAATCCGGCGGAGGCGAGCCAGCCGATAGCCGTGCTGGCGACGCGCGCGATGCTCCAGGCGTGCGGCCGATAGCATGGCTATGTCCTGGCCCCCGACATCCCGCCGATGGCTCATCACGATGGGCTCGGCTGTGCTTGCATTAAGCCTTGTGCCTGCAGCCCACCCTGGCGCCGCCGCTCCGGTTCAAGCGACCTGGATCGGCATCGGTCCGGACGGTGGAGAGATCACCGCGCTTGCCATCGATCCACGGACAACAACCACGCTGTACGCGGGCACACGCGGGGGCGGGGTGTTCCGGACGACGGACGGCGGCCGGACGTGGAGAGCAGACAATGTCGGGATGCGGGATGCGGTGGTCACGGTCGATCGTGACTGGTCGGTGACTGCCCTCGCGATCGATCCCCGCACGCCAGCCACGGTCTATGCCGCCGCTGAGGGACACGGCCTCTTCAAGAGCACCGACGGAGGGAGCGCGTGGGGAACCAGCGGGCTTGAGAGTCAGGTGACCGCGCTTGCCATCGCTCCCAGCGCCACCAACATCCTCTATGCGGGCACGAGCCGGAATGGCGTCTACCGGAGCACGGACGGGGGTCAGACATGGCGCTCTAT
>DASSGB010000180.1:0-4032 GCA_035693825.1 Anaerolineales bacterium | reverse complement strand
TTCGCGATTACTTTCGTCTTCTGGCGGACAGCCTGCCCGAGGCGGTTCTGGCGCTGAGCGGCGACGGCCGCCAGGTTTCGGCGGCCAATCACGCCTTCCTTCTTCTCAGCGGCTACGCACGCAACGAAATCAGCAAGCTCGATCCGGCCGAGCTTTTCATCGGCGAGGCCGGCGAGCGGACGTTGAGCCGCGTTCTGGGCGCTTGGGAAGCCTCGGAAGCGGTTCAGCGGGATGTTCCGATGCGCACCCGCCAAGGCGACGTCCTGCGCGTCGACGTTCGAGGCTGGTCCGCCGGTTCTCCGCGCGGGGGGTTGGTACTCGTCCTCAGGCCCTCCGACGAACGAAAACGCGAGGCGGATCAACGCCTGGTCCGTGACCTGCATCTCTCGCGGCTGGTGGATCTCAGCCGCCAGGCCCTTGACGGAACGGCCTGGTCGCCATCGGAAGCTCTCGCTCTGGCCCGAGAGTATCTCGGCGCAAGCGTCGCGGGCCTCTACCGCCTATCCTCGAGCGGGCCGGAGTACGTGCTCGAGGGCAACGTTCCTGCCGCGTTTCCGGCCTCCCTTCCGATGGACGCGCTCGAATCGCTCCACCGCCCCACCCTGTGGAACCTTGGCCAGCGTCCCGAAAGCCCCCTGGCCCGAGCCGCTCGCGGCGCAGGAGTCGGTCACCTGCGGACGATGCCGGTGGGCACGACGGGCGCGTGGATCGGGATTGTCATTGCCGGTTGGGACCAGGCGGAAGACGCGCCTTCCGACGTCGACGAGCTGATGCAGGTCGTGACCAATCTGTGCCACGCTTCCCTCGTGCTCACGGCCCAGCGGGAGACGATCACCGCGCTCGAACGCTCGATGCAGCAGATGGAGGCCGAGCTGCGAGGACACTCCGCTGCGGTAGGCGACGGCGTGCTGGCCCTCGACGACAAGCTGCAGGTGCGCGAGGCCAATGCCCGCGCCGCCGAAATCCTCGGCTATCGCCCCGGCGAACTGGACGGAATGCCCGTCCAGGATGTCCTCGTCGGCCCGGAAGATGTGCGGACCACTCTGCTCGACGCGTTGGGCCACGACCGCGCTGCGGAGCGCTCGCGTCTCATCCTGCACCGCCGCGACGGCACCCCCTTCCCGGTCCAGATGCGCGTCCGACCTCTGGCCGCCGCCGCCCGCTCGCGCTTGCTCGTCGTCCTGCACGACCAGTCGCAGCAGGAGGCGATCGAGACTCAAACCGAAATCCTGGCCCAACGCGCCTTGCTGGGCGAGGTCTCGGCTATCTTCGCCCACGAAGTCCGCAATCCGATCAACAACATCAGCACCGGAGTTCAGTTCGTCGCCTCCCGCCTGGGGCGCGAGCACCCGCTGCACGAGTCCCTCGAGCGAGTCCGAAAGGAATGTCTGCGGCTCGATCAGCTGATGACCGACGTCCTCTTCTTCGCCAGGCCGCTCGAGCTCAAGATGGAACCCACCGATCTGGCCGATCTCATGCGCCGGACGCTGGCCCGCTGGCAGCCGAGGCTGGCCCAGGCTCGCATCGTCAGCCACACTTCTTTCACCGAATGCCCTCATGCGATGATCGACCCGCGAACGTTCGAACAGGTCGTCGTCAACCTCATCACCAACGCCGTCCAGGCCATGTCCAACGGGGGTACACTCTCGGTCAGCCTGGCTCCCTTCGACGGCGCTTCCGGACGAATGGTCGAGCTGCGCATCGCCGACACGGGCCCGGGTATCCCGCCAGAGGTCATCGAGCGCATCTTCGATCCCTTCTTCACGACCAAGAAGGACGGGACAGGGTTGGGATTGGCCATTTCTCGGCGAATTCTGGCGGCGCACAAGGGGACCGTGACGGCCGAGAGCTTCCCCGACGCCGGCACCGTCTTCACCTTACGACTTCCTTCCGCACCGGAGCGCCCTAATCGATGACGGCCACCGTCCTGATCGTCGACGACGAAGACACCGCCCGCAGCTTCGTCAGCCAGGCCCTCGGAGACGCCGGCTACGAGACCCTGGAGGCGGCCAATCTGGGCCAGGCGGTGCAGGCCATCGAGGCCGGGGCCGCGGATATTGTCCTCCTGGATGTGTTCCTTCCCGACGGTTCGGGCCTGTCGCTGCTCGATCGGATCGCCCGCGAGAATCCCAGCCCGCCGGTGATCGTCATCACGGCCTTCGGCGAGGTCGATATGGCCGTGGAAGCGATGAAACGCGGGGCTCAGGACTTCCTGCAGAAGCCGTTGGATTTCGACCGGATGCTTCAGGCCGTCGAGCGCGCCCGCGAGATCGTCGGGCTGCGGCGGGAACTCGACATCCTGCGCCGCGCCTCGAGCGCCTCCCTGGAATGGGTCGTGGGCGAAACGCCGGTCATGCAGCGCATCACCCGCGAAGCGCAGCGCGCGGCGGCGGCCAGCGTGTCCGTGCTGATCACCGGCGAGACGGGCACCGGCAAGGAGATTCTGGCCCAGGCCATCCGCGGCATGGGCCCGAGGGCCGACAAGCCCTTTGTGCCGGTCAACTGCGCCGCCCTGCCCGAAACGATGATCGAGTCGGAGCTGTTCGGCCACGAAGCTGGCGCCTTCACCGGCGCCACGAAGCGCAAGCCCGGGCTTCTGGAAGTGGCCGACGGCGGCATCATGTTCCTTGACGAAATCTCCTCCACCCGGACCGACATGCAGGCCAAGCTGCTTCGGGTCCTGGACGAGCGTCGCTTCCGCCGCGTCGGAGGCGTCAACGAGATCACCGTCGACGTGCAGATTCTGGCCGCCTCCAACCGGCAGCTGCCGGCGCTGATCGAGCGCGGCGAGTTCCGCGAGGACCTGTACTATCGACTGAAGGTCGTCGACCTGCATCTTCCGCCGCTGCGCGAGCGGATGGCCGACATCCCGGCGCTGGTGGGCATGTTCATGCGCCAGATCAATCAACGCACGGGCAACAACATCTCCGGAATCTCACCGCGCGCCATCGACGCGCTCAAGGCTCATCGCTGGCCGGGGAACATCCGCGAGCTGCGCCACACCATCGAACGGGCCATGCTGTTCTGCGACGACGAGACGATCGACATCGGTCACCTGCCCCCGGAGTTCCAGACCCAGACGGCGTAAGAAACGAGCCCCAATCGGGTCAATGGGTAGGGGCGGCTCGCGAGCCCCCAGCCCCGCCTGGTACCCAACGAAGGGGCGTTCAACGGAACGCCCCGATTTCATTCCCTGACTAGGGCTCCCCTACTGGCCTGGCACGCACCTTGCATCAAGGCCTCCACACCCTCGTGTGCGGAGGCGGAGATGATCCCATTCACGATGCGAGACATGCAGATTCTGATCGCCGGGGCGGTTTTCGTCCTCGGCTGCATGAGTGTTCTGCTGGGGACCTATGTCCTCATCAGCCGCGGTTACTCCAAGGAGGTCCGCGCCCTGGCGGCCAGCACCGCCCGGCTTGGTCAGAAAGGCCTGGCCGAAGAAGTCAGCGGGCTGGTCAACAGCGCTTCCACCCTGGTGACCGCGCTCAACGAACTGGTGCGTTCGGCCAATGGCGTGGGCCTGTTTCTGACCATGCTCGGCCTGATGATGATCGGCGCGGCCTACTGGGTCGTGACCGAGATTCAGTGGCCGGCCTGATCGGAACCGGCGACCATGCGCCCTCTGGCGGAAATGCTGAGTGTGCTGGCCACGGCTCAGACCTCGGACGATGCCGCCGAGTCGCTGCGGCGCGTCTTGAGGTGTCCAAGCGTCTGGTCTGCCCTGAGGGACGACGGTGTGCTCGAGCGCGGCCTCGAGATGAAACCTGGGCCGCTGACTCCTGGCCGCGTCTTGTTGGCCGCCAGTGGCTATACGCATTTCTCCGACCTCTCCACTCTCCCTACCGCGGCGGAGAACACCGCTTCGACATCCGATCCTGATCCGGACGGCTCGACTCGGGTCCTCCTCGGCCGAGTTGCCCAGGTTGTTCATGAGGCGGCCGATCCCAGCGCGCTGATGCCGGAGATTCTCGGAGCGCCACCGCTGTGGTCGGAGGCATTGGCTTGCGCCTGGGAGGAACTCCCCGGTCG
>DASSGB010000179.1:0-11632 GCA_035693825.1 Anaerolineales bacterium | reverse complement strand
ACTACGATCGCGCCGACCTGGCTGCGGCGGTGGCCTCCGGGTCCTTCGCCAATCGGGGCATGCTCATCATCCCGTGTTCGATCAAGACCCTTTCGGCGGTGGCCAACAGCTACGCCGATGACCTGATCGCCCGGGCGGCGGATGTGACCCTCAAGGAGGGCCGGCCGCTGGTCCTCGTCGTTCGGGAGACCCCGCTTCATCGCGGCCACTTGCGGCTGATGGACCTGGCCGCCCGCGCCGGGGCCGTCATCTTCCCTCCGGTGCCCGCCTTCTACGCCAGGCCGGAGACGCTGGACGACATCGTGACGGCCACCGTCGGCCGTGCGCTCCTTCGCATGGGCCTCGACAATCCGGGTTACATGCGCTGGTCGGGGCCTTCGTAGATGGAACACCGTGTGTGGAAGACCCTGAAGCGCCAGGTGCTCCTGGACAGGACTCCCTGGTTGAGGGTTCTGGCGGATGACGTCGAGCTTCCCGATGGCCGGCGCGTCGAAGGCTACCTGCGCCTCGAAACCAACGACCACGTGGTGGTCGTCCCGGTGACGGACGATCAGCGCCTTGTGCTCCTTCGCTCCTACAAGCGCGGCCCGGACGCCGTCGACCTTCAGCCGCCGGCGGGTATGATCGAGCGCGAGGAGGAGCCGGCCCGGGCCGCCGAACGAGAGCTTCTGGAGGAGACCGGCTACAGCGCTTCCGCATGGACGTGGCTCGGCCGAAGCGTCCTGGGAGGCAACCTGGGCGCCGGTTGGGCGAACATGTTCCTTGCGACCGGATGCCAACCCGTCGCAGCTCCGAATCCCGGCGACCTCGAGGAACAGGAAGTGGTCCTCATGCCTCTCGAGGAAGCCCGCCGCCAGTGGCGTGAGGGCGGCTTCCTACAGTTGGGATCGGTGGCGGCGCTGGGACTCGCCTTCGACCGACTTGCCGCCCGCTCGTGACCGATCTCCACGGATTGCTCGCCGTCCTTCGCGAAACCCACACACTGACTCTGGCGACGATCGACGCCGACGGTTCGCCCCGCGCCACGCCGGTATATTTCGCCGTCGGCCCAGACCCAGACCAGGTATCCTCCGGAAACCTGGTTTGGCCTTTCTTCCTCCTTTTCCTGTCCGATCCCGACGCGCCTCACGGCCAGAACCTGAGCCGCGATCCGCGCGCCGCCGTAGCGCTGTATCCCGCAGAGACCGACTGGCGATCGCTGCGAGGCGTTCAGATGAAGGGCCACGTCGATCATCTCAGCGGTGACAAAGCTGCCCAGGCTCTTGGTGACTACAGGCGGGAAATCGCCATAAGCCCTGAGCTTGAAGCTGCGGTGATGGCCAGCGCCCTGTACCGTTTCCTGCCCCGCTGGGCGCGCCTTATCGACAACCGGCTCGGCTTCGGCCACAAACAGGAGTGGACGTGGCCTTAGGCGCGATGGACCTAGAGCGCGCCGCCCGCCGAGGCGAGCCCTCGTACATCTGGCGGGCGGGGCAAGAACGCCGCCTGGCGATGATCCTCGCCGCAGCCGGCGAACGGGCGCGCGGCCGGGTGTTGGACAACGGCTGCGGAGTAGGCGAGTATCTGGCGCGGTTGACCCAGACGGCCCGCCACGCTCACGGCGTCGAATTCGATTTCGGCCGCGCCCAGGCCGCCCGGGATCGGTCGAAGCCCGCCGACGTCATCTGCGCCCAGGCCGAGAGCCTGCCGTACGAACCCAACTCGTTCGATCTGGTCCTGTCGCATGAGGTGCTCGAGCATGTCGAAGACGACCGCGCCGCGGCGCGCGAGATCGTTCGCGTGTTGAAGAACGGCGGAAGGTTGCTTCTGTTCATCCCCAATCGGGGCTATCCGTTCGAGACTCACGGCTTCTACTGGCGCGGCCGCTACGTCTTCGGCAACATTCCGCTCATCAACTACCTGCCTGGCGCGCTTCGATCCCGGCTGGCGCCGCACGTGCGCGCCTATCGGCGGGCCGATGTCGCCGCGCTCTTCGCGGGGCTCCCCGTGCGCCTCATCTCCTCGAGCGTGATCTTCGGGGCCTACGACAACGTCATCGCCCGCTGGCCCCGGCTGGGGGGCCTGCTGCGCGGTCTGCTGCAGTCGCTGGAGCGAACCCCGCTGCGGGCGCTTGGTCTTTCACATGTGTGGGTGGTGGAGAAGGCGTAGCCGGCCGCTGCCCCTGCCCACGCTTCGACAAGAACTCAGCGCGGGCTTCGCCTCCCCCTGAAAGGGGGAGGGAAGGGTGAGGGTTGATCCCGGGCCGGGCTTCAAAATCCCGCCAGGACAGAGGCAGGGGCGGCTCGCGAGCCGCCCCTACCTCTTGACCGCAGGCCGCGCCGGTTATCCCGGCGGGACGGCCAGCGCCTCGCGAATCTTCTCTTCAAGCTGTTCAGGCGTGAAGTTGTGCCCGGCGGAGCGCCAGTAGATGTTCCCCCATCGGTCGAGGATCGCATACCCGTGGTGGACCATCTCCAGCTCGCGCATCTTGGCCTCCCCCTCCGGGCGAAACATGTCCAGGCCGATGAAAGTGACCTGCGACTTGTACCTGACCGAGAGTCCGTCGACGACGGACTGCGCTTCCGCGCAGACCGGTCAACCAGGCTCCCACATAAAGTAGAACGTTGCCTTCGGCAGCGGCGTGGCCGTCGGCGGGTCGGGGTCCTCCTCGATCACGACCGCGGGCGCCGCGGTGTGGGTGGACGTCGCCGGAGCCGCCGCTGTAACCGTGAGAGCGGCCGTTGGCTCTGCCGCGGTGGCCGGCCGGCATGCCCCTAGCAGCATCGCCGTCAACGCCCATACGATCCTGATGCGTGGCATCTGGAGGTTGCTCCCTCACCGTCTACGTCGCTGCAGCCCGCCGTGGATCTCTGGCTGCGCGCCTCAAGCCCTGGCGCGAACTTCGCCGATCTCGTGCACGTCGACCGGGACGCCGTCGATCTGCGCCGGGATACGGTCGTCCGGCGCCAAGTCGGCGGCGGACACCTTCCGGCGCACCATGACGATCAGGCAGATCTCGCGCGTCGGGAGGCCGGCCCGATGGCGATAGCCGACGCCCACGCCCAGCACATTGGCCTTGGCCAGCAGATCGGATTCGTATTTGTCCTTGACCCGCAGCGCGCGGGCCGTCTCTTGCGCCTGGTTCACAGCGTCACCGCCAGGGCCGAAAGCACGTTGGCGATCGGATTGTAGATCGTCGTCTGAGTCGAGCCGGCGAACAGCAAACCGACGGCCTGCAGGGAATTCGCCGCCACGAGCAGCGATCCCGAGTCGCCGGGCTCGGACATCGGGCCGGTGAGCATCTGGCCCTCGAAGCGGGCCAGGCGTTCGTCGTAGCCCACATCCACCGTCGCTTCGATGACGGTGATCTCACCCGTGGTCAGCCCCGTCGTCCGGCCGGACTTGCGCACCGCCAGGCCCAGCGAGGGGGCGAGCGTACCCGCGACGCGGCCGATCTCCAGGATCTCGTCGCTCACGATCGAGTCGTCCGTCGGCCGGGCGAGAGCGGCGTCGACACGATTCACCGCCTCGGGATTGGCGCGGATGGCCTGGAGACGATGCTTCGATCCGACCAACCGCGCGATCAGGTTCGCCACGTCCGCCAGCCCGCTCGCCAGGCCGCAGGTGGATGGTTCGAGCGAGTATTCGATCGGCACGAAGCGTTCCAGGTAGGCGATGGTGTCGTTTTCCTCGCGGCCGCCATCGGCCGTTCCGGGTTGAAGGATGGGATCCTCGATGGAGGCGTCGTTGCCGTTGGCCAGCACGTGGTTGTTGGAGAGGATCAGCCTGGCGCCGGTCTCCCGATCGCGCACGAGGCAGCCCAGCGTTCCGGCGGTGATCCGGTAGTGGCCGATGCTGACCCCGCCGGGTGCCGGCCGCCAGCGGTCGGTGCGGGCCGCATGCGCTTTGAGATCGCCGACTTCGATCACGTCGGTCGGGATCCCGTCGACGTGGCTGGGGACGATCTCTTTGGGATCGAGTCCGGCGCGCGGGATCTTCTTTCGGACCAGGGCCACAACGGTCATGGTGCCGGTCGGCTGCCCGTTGATGCGTTTCTCTGCCAGGCCGACCCCCACTACGTTTTCCTTGGCGAGGAGCTCTTCCTTGTGCTCCTCCTTTGCCCGTCGCAACTCCGACATCGCCATGGCCGACCTCCCTCACCGTGGAGTCCAAGTATACGGCGCGCAGGCAGTCCTCGGAGGGCAATGGTTCTCGGCGAAGGTCATCACTTGGTGGTCTATACAAGCCTCTCAGCGCTCGGCCACGGGAACCCAGCGCCGGTGGTCTTCGCCGATGTACTTCTCGAGCGGTCGAATCAGCCGGCCGTGCTTCGTCTGCTCCAAGAAGTGAGCCGTCCAGCCCGCCACGCGGGCCACGGCAAAGGTCGGTGTAAACAACTCGCTCGGAAGACCGACGCCGTTGAGGAGCAGCGCCGTGTAGTACTCGACGTTGGTCTTCAGGTTTCGCCCGGGCTTCATCTCTTCCAACACGCGAAGAGTGACTTGCTCGATCCGCTGGGCCTGCCGGTAGAAGGTTTCGCGCTCGGAGCCGCGATGCAGAATCTCCGCAGCCGATCCCAGGACGTCGGCCCGCGGATCGCGCACCTTGTAGACCCTGTGTCCGAAGCCCATGATGCGATCCCCGGTGGAGACCGCGCCGCGGACCCAGGCCTCTGTCTCTTCCTCCAGCGAACGCCCGGAGGCGCGCGCCTTCTCGAGGATGTCGAAGACCATGTCCAGAGCCGGCCCCGGCGCCCCGCCATGCAGCGGTCCTTTCAGCGCGGCCAGGGCCGCCACGACGGCCGCCACCATGTCGGAGCGCGTGCTGGCGACCACCCGCGCCGTGTAGGTGGAAGCGTTCAGGCCGTGATCGATGACCGTGTTCAGGTAGGTCTCGAGTCCGCGCACGGACTCTGCCGACGGTGCCGAATCGAAGAGCATCGCCAGGTAGGCGGCCGCATGCGAAAGGTCCTTCGGCGCGGCCACAGGCTGCTGCCCTTGCAACCATCGCCAGTAGGCCGCCACCAGAGCCGGTGTGGCCCCGACCAGGCGGATGGCAAGATCCTCATCGGCGGTTTGCTGATTGCCCGAGAGAGCCAACGAGTCCATCCCCAGACGCAGCGCGTCCATCATCGGGATGCGTTTCGCGGCTGCGCGGCGCAGCACGTCGAGGCTGGCCTCGGGCAGCGCCCGGCTTGCAGCCAATCGCGCTTTCAGCGCCTGGAGTTCATCCGAGCGGGGCAGACGCCCTTGCCACAGCAGGAAGGCGACCTCCTCGAAGGTCGCCTGCGGGGCCAGGTCCTCCAGGCGATAGCCCCCAATGACCAGCTCGCCGGCCAGGCCGTCGACGCGGCTCAGCCGCGTTTCGATCACATCCCCGTCGGGCGGCTGAGGCGCGCCGGTCATGGCTCGCTTGACTCAGATATGCAGGGGATGCCCTTCGGCGTCGTGCGCGGCTTCCATCAGGGCTTCCGTCAGCGACGGATGGGCATGCACGTTGCGAGCGATTTCGGCCGCCGTCAGCTCCATCATGCGCGCCAGCGTCAGCTCGGGCAGCAGCTCGGTCACCTCCGGCCCGACCATCGCCGCTCCCAGAATCTCGCCGTACTGCGCGTCCGTCACGATCTTGACCCAGCCGGCGTAGTCGCCGAGGCCGAGAGCCTTGCCGTTGGCCTGGAACGGGAAGCGCCCGACCTTGACCTGATGGCCACGCTCGCGGGCTTGCGCCTCCGTCATCCCGAAGGAGGCCACTTGCGGCTGCGAATAGACGGCCCGCGGCAGCATTTCATAGTCGAGCGTCACGGTCTCGACGCCGGCGATGTTCTCGGCGCAGACGACGCCCATGGCCGAGCCCACATGGGCCAGCGCCAGTTTCCCGGTCACGTCGCCGATAGCCCACACGCCGGGCACGTTGGTCGCCATGCGATCGTCGATTTCGATGAAACCGCGCGACGAGACCTTCACCCCGGCCGCCTCCAGGCCCAGGTTGTCGCTGTTGGGTTTGATCCCGATCGCCACCAGCGCCTGATCGGCCTCGAGCGTCTGCGCGCCTGATTCGGCCTGCACCTTCACCTTGACTCTGTCTTTGAGCGTCTCAATGCCCTCGACCTTGCTGCCGGTGAGAACCTTGATGCCGCGCTTGGTGAAGGCCTTGGCCAGCTCCTTGCCGACTTCTTCGTCCTCGAGCGGCGCCAGGCGGGGCAGCATCTCGACGATCGTCACCTGGGCGCCGTAGGAGTTCCACACCGTGGCGAATTCGAGACCGATGGCGCTGCCCCCGATGACCACAACCGAGGCCGGCAGAGTCTCTTGAAGAATGGCTTCGAGATACGTCAGCACGCGTTGTCCGTCGACTTGCACCCCCGGGATCAGCGCAGCACGGGCGCCGGTGGCGATGACCATGTCCTTGGCCTTCAGATCGATCGCCTCGCCCCCGTCCGGCTGAACTCGAAGAGTGTGCGGTCCGGTGAATTGGGCCACGCCCATGTGCACGTCGATCTTGTTCTTCTTCATCAGAAAGCCGACGCCCTTGACCAGCCGGTCCGACACCTGCCGGCTGCGCCTGACCGCCGCGGGGTAATCCAATTTCAGGCCGCTGATTTCGAAGCCGAACTCCTTGCCTCGCTCCCGCAGGGTGTGGGCCACCTCGGCGTTTTTCAGAAGGGCCTTGGAGGGGATGCAGCCGACGTTCAGACAGACTCCGCCCAACCACTGGCGATCGACGATCGCCGTGCGCTTCCCCAGCTGGGCGGCGCGGATGGCGCACACGTAACCCGCCGGCCCCGCCCCGATGACAACGACGTCGTAATCCGCCATTCTCTCTCCTTGGAGGGAAACCCCGCCCGCCTCAGCTCCAGGTTTGCAATCGTTCGACGACCGCCGCCAGGAACCTGTCGGCGACGGCGCCGTCGATGATGCGGTGATCGAAGGTCAGCGTGATGTACACCATCGGACGGACGGCGACCGCGTCCACCTTCTCGCCGGCCGACGTGATCGTCTCGACGGCGACGACACGCTTTTGCATGGCCCCGACGCCCAGGATCCCGCATTGCGGCTGATTGATGATGGGCGTGGCCATGAGCGAGCCGCTCACGCCGTGGTTGGTGATGGTGAAGGTTCCACCCTGGACTTCGTCGGGCTTCAGCTGGCGGGCGCGGGCCCGCATCGCCAGGTCTTTGAGGGCGGCGGCCACGGCCAGCAGGGATTTCTGATCGGCGTCCTTGATCACGGGCACGATCAGCCCCTGCTCGCCCAGCGAGACGGCGACACCCACGTTGACGGCGCGGTGGAGCACCACGCCCTCATCGCTCCACGAGGCGTTGACCCACGGCACCGCCTTGAGCGCCGCCACCGAGGCCAGGACGAAGTAGCTGGTGAAGGTCAGATCGACGCCGTCGCGGGCGAAGATGTCCTTGTGCGCGGCGCGGTGGGCGATGACCCGGCTCATGTCGGCTTCCATGACGGTCGTGACGTGAGGGCTGGTGCGCCGCGAGCGAAGCATGTGCTCGGCGATCGTGCGGCGCACGGCGTCGTGCGGGATGGTCTGACCGGGAGTCGCCGTTGCCAGCCCGGCGGCGGGGGCCGCTGCGGTCGATGGTTTCGCGCCGAACACCTCTTCCGAGGGGCGGAACAGCTCGCCGGAGGCCGGTTGTTCCCAGGCGGGAGCCTCGCCCGACGCGCGGGCGCGCACATAGTCGAGCACGTCTTTCTTGGTGATGCGTCCGCCGGCGCCGGTGCCGCGCACCTGGGCCAGGTCGATCCTGTATTCGGCGGCCATCTTGGCCACCACCGGCGAAATGAAACCGAGGTCTGCCTTGCCGCGCGCCGGCGCAGCGGAGGCGGCAGGCGCCGCGGCCGGCTTTGCCGCCGCAGCGACCGGTGCTGCATGCGCGCCCGAAGGCGCAGCCGGCGCGGCCGGAACGGCCTCGCCCGTCTCGCCGATCACCGCCAGCACCGTCCCGGCGCGCACCGTCTGCCCGTCGGGCGTGTAGACCTTCAACAAAACGCCGCTGGCCGGCGAGGGGATCTCCGTGTCCACCTTGTCGGTGTTGATTTCCAACAGGGGCTCGAATTCCTGCACCGTCTGGCCTTCCGTCTTGAGCCACTTGGTGACGGTGCCCTCCACGACGGATTCCCCCAGCTGCGGCATGATGACTTCAGTGGCCATCGGCTACTCCCTCACCCAGCCCCCGGCGTTCTCGCCGAGTCTCAAATGGTCTTCCGCCTTGCGCCCCCACCCCTCACCCCTCCCCCTGCCCAGGACCACCATCGGCATCGAGAAGGGCATGCAGGGGGAGGGGAAAATCGAAAGGGGGAAGGGGGCAGCTTCGCTGCCCCCTTCCCCCTTTGAACTCTCATCCCCCTCTCCGCCCTCAACACCTGGGGGCGCAAGCCGCGCCCGGAGGCGGAGAGGGGGCCAGGGGGGTGAGGTGAACAGCACGACCATCTCAGTACCGCGCGAGTTCTCGCATCGCGGCGGCGATCTTGTCCGGATTCGGCATGAACCAGTCCTGCAGCGGATGGCTGTAGGGCATGGCCGGCACGTCCGGCCCGGCCAGCCTTCGCACGGGAGCGTCCAGGTCGGTGAAGGCTTGCTCGGCCAAGATGGCCGCCAGCTCGGCGCCAAATCCGCCGGTCAGATTGTCTTCGTACACGATGAGCGCCTTGCCCGTCTTGCGCACCGAGGCGAGCAGCGTCTCCTTGTCCAGCGGGGCCAGAGTCCGCAGGTCCACCACCTCGACCTGAATGCCTTCGCCGGCCAGGACCTCCGCCGCCTGCAGGGTGTAGTAGTGCATCATGCCGTAGGCCACGGCCGTCAGGTCGGTGCCGGCGCGGCTGATCTGCGCCTTGCCCAACGGCACGAGCACGTCCTGGCCCTCCGGCACTTCGCCCTTGATGAGCCGGTAACCCTTCTTGGGTTCGAAGAACAACACCGGGTTGGGGTCGCGAACGGCCGACTTGAGCAAACCCTTGGCGTCGTAGGGATTCGAAGGGATCACAACCTTCAGGCCGGGCACGTGCGCGAAGAAGGCCTCGACCGATTGGGAGTGGTACAGACCGCCGCCGATCCCTCCGCCGTACGGAGCGCGGATGGTCAGCGGCAGCGTCCACTCCCCGTTGGAGCGGTAGCACATCTTGGCGGCTTCGTTGACGATCTGGTTGAAGGCCGGATGAATGAAATCGGCGAACTGGATTTCACAGATGGGATGCAGCCCGTACAGCGCCGCCCCGATGCCGATGCCGACGATCGACAGCTCGGCCAGCGGCGAATCGATCACGCGCCCGTCGCCGTACTTTTCGTGGAGTCCCAGCGTGGCCCGAAACACGCCGCCGCGCGGCCCGACGTCTTCCCCCACGATAAACACCCGGTCGTCGCGGGCCAGTTCCTCGTCCATCGCCTGCCGCAGGCCTTCGATGAGCGTGATCTCAGCCACGGCGAATGTCCTCGGCGAAGACGGGATAGGTGGCTTCGGTCACATCCGGATACGGCGCGGCCTCGGCAAAGGCCACGGCGTCCTCCACCTGCTCGCGCACCTGGGCTTCCAGGTCGGCTTCCAGCTTTTCGCCGAGAATCTTGCGGCCCTGCAACACCTTGCGAAAGGCCGCCAGCGGGTCCTGGGCCTTCATCGCCTCGACTTCCTGGCGCGGCCGGTAGGTGCGATCGTCGTCGTCGGACGAATGCGGCGTCTGGCGCTGAACGCGGGCCTCGACCAGGGTCGGGCCCTCGCCGCGGCGCGCGCGCTCGGCGGCTTCCGACACCGTCTCGTACACACGGACGACGTCCAATCCATCCACACTGACGCCCGGCAGGCCCAGCCCCGCGGCTTTATCGGCCACGCTGGCCACCGCCATCTGCTTTTCCTGGCGGACGGAGATGGCGTACACATTGTTCTCGACCAGGAAGATCACCGGCAGCTTGTGAATGGCCGCCCAGTTGACGCCTTCGTACCACTCGCCCTGCGAGGTGGAGCCTTCGCCGATGCTGGTCAGGACGACGGCGTCGTCGCCGCGCATCTTGATGGCGAAGCCGATGCCGGCGGCGTGGGGCGTCTGGGTCGCCACCGGCGAGGAATGGCTGACAACGTTGACCCGCCTCAAGCTCCAGTGGCTGGGCATCTGCCGCCCGCCCGAATTCGGCTCGTCCTTGCGCCCCATGAGGCCCAGGGCGAATTCGCGGGGCGTCATGCCCAGGGCGACCATCATTCCCAGGTCGCGATAGTACGGCACGATCCAGTCCTTCCCCTTGCGCAGGGCCATGATCGCGCCCACCTGAGCAGCTTCGTGTCCGATACCGGAGATATGGAAAGCGATCTTGCCCTGGCGATGCAGCACCCAGGCGCGCTCGTCCAGGCGCCGCGCCAGAAGCATGACGCGGTACATCTCCAGCAGCTCTTCCTTGCTCAGCGTCATGGAGACCCCTCCCCGACGGACGCTCCGCTTCCCCGCGGACTCCCCGCAGTCCGCCGGTCGTCTTTGGGCGCACGACTGCCACGGACGGCCGAAGTGCAGATCACTTGGGATGTCATCCAGCGGATTTGGCGACGGGCAGAATCCTAACCGAGGGTGGGTGGAATCTCAAGGATGAACAGTGGTCAGTGGTCAGTGGTCAGTGGTCAGTGGTGAGTGGCCAGCGGCAAGTAGCGAGGTAGCTGGTGGCTGGTAGCTGGCGGCGGCTTCAGCCCGTGATCGCTCGCCGGATCGCCTCCACCTGCGCCAGATGCGAATGGTCGTGCCGGGCGAAGTAGCTCGCCTGTTGCAGCAGCGTCACGGGGCCGAACTCGTCGTGGTCACCGACGCGCATCCACTGCTCGGCATTGAGTTCCGCCAGACGATCGACGGTTTCCCGGCGTGAATCGCGAAATCGAGCCAACATTTCTTCGGCGGGAGAATCCTCGGGCTCGGCCGCCCAGGCCGACACTCCCACCAGACGCGGCCTGTCTTCCTCCAGGAGTTGCCGCACGCGGCCCGACAGCAGCCCCTCCGTCAGCAGGAAGTGATGCAT
This sequence comes from Anaerolineales bacterium, assembly GCA_035693825.1. Lineage (GTDB taxonomy): Bacteria > Chloroflexota > Anaerolineae > Anaerolineales > E44-bin32 > MGOM01. Next base: position 652 of record DASSGB010000179.1, on the reverse strand, counting down.
CGCCTCGCGCATCGACCACTCGCCCGGCGCCGGCGGCGCGCTGATCGAGGCTGCATCCAGCCCGGCCATCAGCTCCCCGAGGATCTTGGGCGTGGCCTTTAGCCATTTCAGAGCCGTCTCGGGTTCGAGGGGTTCGAGAAAGTGGACCGGGAGGAAGACTCGAAAGGTCAGCTTCCAGGCGCCGCACCCTGGACAGCGATCAGGGATGGCGGCGATCATCAGAGTCCCGCAGCTGCGGCAAACGGCGAGGTCACCCGAGTCATGCCACCCCAGCTCGCCGCGCTGCTCGACCCCCTGTAGGCCGCGCTTCAGGTAGTCCAGAGCCCGCGCCGGAGCACCGCTTTGCTCCAGCTCCTTCTGGAGGGCTTTGAGGCCTTGCACCAGCGTCGCCTCACCTTTCGGGACGCCTTCGATCTCGCTTCGGCGGATCTCGTCGGAATAGGCCAGGGCCCACAGGAGCTTCGCCGTGTTGTAGTAACCGCCGGCCTCCAGCCCCCGAGCGAGCGCGATCTCTGTGCCCACTCGTCTTGGATCCGGATACGCACCGGTCATCCCTCACCTCCGGAGAACTGTGGTCAGTGACAAGCCAGAAGTGATTCGTGATACGTGATACGTGACCAGTCACCAATCACGAATCACGAATGCCTTGTGA
>DASSGB010000178.1:0-8713 GCA_035693825.1 Anaerolineales bacterium | reverse complement strand
GTGACCCGCTCGGCCTCTTCGAGCGTCAGACCCAGCTGCTCGCGTCGCTGGCGCAGACTTGGTCCGATCGATCCCATGAAGACGGCCGGCCCGCAGGGCCCGCCGGAGGATCAGGCCTGGGCCGAGTCCGGCCCGGCCTGCGCCTCGAGTTCCGATTCCCCCTCGGGTTCGTCTTGCTCGACCTCTTGCTCGGCTTCCGCCTCGAGCTCGGCCCGCAAGTCGGTGAAGGTCTCTTCGGCCTCGCTGACCTCGACGGCGTAAGCCGACTCGGGCGGCTCGCCTTCGCGGTGGACGACGATGCTCAGCTCAGGGATCAGGTCGACCGTCAACCGGACCCGCGCCTTGTGCACGCCCAGCGTCTTCAGCGGCTGGCTGTCGATCTGGCGGCGATCGATCTTGGAACCCGTCTCGCGCTCGATGGCCTCGGCCAACATGGCGGTGGTGATCGATCCATAGAGCTTGCCCGTCTCCCCGGCTTTGGCCGGGAAGGTCAGCGTCAGGCCGGTCAGGCGTTCGGCGACCGAGCTCATTTCCTGATTGAGCCGCGTCCGAAGCTCCGAGGCCGTGGTGCGAATTCGGTCGGCCTGCTTCATGGCCCCGGGAGTGGCCAGGACGGCCAGCCCCTGCGGCAGAAGATAGTTGCGGCCGAAACCGTCGGCCACCTTCTTCACATCGCCGGCGCGGCCCAGCTTGTAGACGTCTTTGAGGAGTAAGACTCGCATGGATTCAAGCCCTTTCGTTCAAGAATGGGGCGCCCCATCGGCGCCCGCGGGCGAAGGGTACAACGCCCGGAGAGGGGACATCATACCAGCATCGGCGCCCTTTCGTCCATCCCGCTTCCACTTGGGTGGCGCCTCGCTTCGGGCCCCCTCGGCGTCGGCCCTCGCTCAGCGCTCTGTGATTGCCGCGCGGTCTCAGGGCCGCCGCGCCGCGCATGAAGGAAACAGGTGTAGGGGCACGCCACACCTGCCCTTGCGACGCACTCCACCAGCGATGACGGCTGGCGCAAGGGTGGCGTGCCCCTACTCGACTGCGAGCGCGAATGTGCGATCGGGCCCGCGCTTCGACGGGCTCAGCGCGTGCCCGCGGGAGCGGCAGGGGCCAGCCATTCCGACTTCCACCGGCCTGCCGCCGGTGATTGCGCCCAAACGGTGCTCCGCCCCCACAACATGCTAGGCCGCAGCGCGAACGCTCTAGGCCCGGCCATCCGTAGCCGCAGGCTTTAGCCTGAGCCCTCCTCATGCGACTAGGCCGCCCGCGGAGGCCGCAGCCTAAAGACAACACCTCCCGCCGAAACGGAGAGCATCGGGGCGCGCCTATTTGGTTCGTAGGGGCGAAGCATGGCGGCTCGGTGCCCTGGTGCTCCGTTACCCTGGTGCCGCCTCGAGCGGGATCTTCTTCTCCATCACCACCCCATCCTCGCCGTCGTGGTAGTAGCGACGCCAGAAGTCGACCGCGGCGTAGCCCGCCTGGTCGTACAGCGCCCGCGCGCCGCGATTGGAAGCCCGCAGGGTGAGCCGGATGCGCGGCACGCTCAGCGCGGCCTCGCAGGCGGTCAACAGCCGCATGCCGATCCCCCGCCGCCGATACTCCGGATGCACGCCGATGGAGGCGATCCAGCCCACTCCCTGCCTGCGCCGTCGATCACCAATGACAAATCCGACCGTCCGGCCGTCGTGCACCGCTTTCAGGTGCACGGTTTCCGGAAAGGTGAGCGCCGCCAGGACATCCATCCAGGGCCACGAGTCTTTTTCGAAGCAGACGCGCTCCAGGGCCACAAAGTCGGAGAAGTCTCTCCACGAGGCGGGTTGGATGCCCAGGGTGAGCTCAAGCGCCACGTCGTCCCTCGCCAAGCGGTTGTGGCCCGCCGGGGGGCGGGCCACAACGAGGATCGGTTGAACCGCCGCAGAGCTAGCTTCCGCCCTTGCGGAAGTTCTCAATCATACTGGTGAATTCGAGCGGGAAGATGTACTTCGTCGAAGGGCTGGCTCCGAGCCCCTTCAACATGTCGAAGTACTGCAGGGTCATCGTCTTTTGGTCGATCTTCCCGGCCGAGGCATAGATGCGCTCGAGGGCCGCCCCGTAGCCTTCGGCCCGCAGGAGTTGGGCTTCGCGCTCGCCTTCGGCGATGAGGATCCTGGATCGCTTCTCGCCTTCCGCCTTGAGGATGTTCGACTGGCGATCGCCTTCGGCCACGTTGATGGCGGCATCGCGTGTGCCCTCCGATTCGGTCACCAGGGCACGCCGGATACGCTCGGCCGTCATCTGCCGGTTCATGGCTTCCTGGACTTCGCGCGGAGGGATGATCTCTCGAATCTCGACGTTGGTCACCTTGACGCCCCACCGTTCGGTGACCTCATCCAGCTTCGTCCGCAGGACGGTGTTGATGTGCTCCCTCTGGGACAACACGTCGTCCAGCGGAATGCCGCCGATGACCGAACGGAGCGTCGTGGTCGCCATACCCTGAGCCGCCGCTTCGAACGTGCCGACCTGGATCACGCTTTGCACCGCGTCCAGCACCTTGTAGTACCAAAGGAAGTCGATCGAGATCGGGGCGTTGTCCTTCGTGATCGAGGTCTGGTGCGGGATCTCGCGCACCTGCTCGCGCAGGTCGACCTTCACCCCGCGGTCGACGAAGGGGATGAGCAGCACCAGGCCCGGCCCCTTTTCCCCGATCGACCGCCCCAGGCGGAAGACCACCAGCCGCTCGTACTCCTGTACGATGCGGATAGCGCTCATCAACACCATCAGGACGAGCAGGACGACGAACGCCACCAGGCATAAGACCAGACTGTATTGACTCATGACGCTTCCTCCCTTTTCGATATCGGCGTCGACTCATCCATCGCTTCGACCTCGAGCACGAATCCATCGCGCCCGACCACTCGGATCTTGCGGCCCGCGGCTACTCGGTTGCCACTCCGCCCGGACCACAGCTCGCCCGCGACTTGAACCGTGCCCACCGGGTCCAGAGGCGTCCGTGCCTCACCCACTTGGCCCATGACCAATCCCAAGTCGTGGGCGCGGCGGGCCTTGTGCGCGGCCAGCGATCGGCGAATGGTCACCCAGAAGAATCCCACCGTCGCCAGGCTGACCACGCTCGCCAGAAGCGGATGCACGGCCGGTCCGCCGGCGGGCGTGGCGTACAGGTAGGCCGAGCCGACGCTCAAGACGATGGCCGATAGCGCCAGCCAGACCGCCTCCTGTCGGCGCCACAAGGAGAGGGCGAACAGCACGACGCCGACCGCGAGCGGAAGGAACGCCCACGGATTGAACGGCGTGGACAGCGTGCCTACGCCGGCGACCGCCAGCGCGGTCAGGGCGGTCAATTCGAGCGCGCCGGTGCCCGGCGTGACAGCCGCCATGGCCGCCAGCCAGAGGCCGATCACCAGAAACAGGTAGAGCAGGTTGGGAAGAAAAGAGCTGTCGGTGAACATCTTCTGACCTCCCCCGGGCGCACCAGCCTCCAGTTTCGCGCCGGGGGCCCCGGCCCGCATCCCCCCTCCCGGACATCGGGCCGACAAACGCGCCTACGTGTCGTCAGCCTCGGAGCTTCTTCTCATAAACCCGATAGATTTTGTAGATTTCGCCTCCGAACAGGCGGATGGCGCGGTTCATCATGTCGTTGTTTTCCAGGATCCAGGACATCTCCGTCTTGCGATAACCCTTGCGCAGCCCGGCCTGCATGGTGAACATGTACATGAGCGCGTCCACGCCGCGGCCGCGGTATTCCGGCAGAACGCCGAGTGCAAAGGCCCGCATCCACGACACCCGCCGGCGGACCTTCCAATTCCAGATCAGTTTCACGAAGGTCCACCATTCGGGCACGCCGGGGCGAGGGTAGGCCAGGCGCAGGGGTTCATTCAGGTCGGGAAGAGTCAGCGCGAAACCCACCATCTCTCCGTCCAGTTCGACGATGGCCACCAGGTCGGGGTCGATGATGGATTTCATTTGCTCGCCCAGGCGGTCGAACTCGGGGTCGGTCATGGGCACGAAGCCCCAGTTGCGGGCCCAGGACGAGTTGTAGAGCTTCTTGACCCGGCTGATTTCGTGATCGAACTTGGCCATGTCCAGCGAGTGGACCTGGAACCGCTCGCGCTGCTGAACCTTGTCGAGCACGCGCAGCAACTTGGGAGGCACACCGCCGGACTGGTGGAATTTCTCCAGGTTGGTCGTGTGCGCCCAAAGGTCCATGGCCTTCACGTAACCGGCCGCGTCGAGGTATCCGGCGTAGCGCCGTGGGTTGTAGGTCATCAGGATGCGCGGGGGATCATCGAAGCCTTCGACCAGTAGCCCGATTTCGTCGTTGGTGGAGAACTGCGCCGGCCCGAGGATCGAGGCATGACCGGCCGCGCGCGCCCAGGCTTCCGCCGCCTTCAACAGCTCCGCGGCCGCCTCGTGGTCATCCAGGACCTCGAAGAAGCCGAACCAGCCGACGTTCGTCTCGTGAAACTGGTTGAACAGGTCATTGGTGAAGGCGCCGATCGTGCCCACCACGCGCCCGCCGCGGCGGGCCGTGAACAGCTGCAGACGCCCATGGTGGAAGAACGGATTGCGGGTGGGGTCGAGGAACGCCTCGCGCTCGGAGATGAGCGGTGGAACCCAGTAGGGATCGCCGCGGTAGACCTCCCAGGGGAACTCGATGACTTCGCGAACACCGGCTTGGTCCTTGACGGCGTTGATGGAGAGGTCGGGCATGCGGCGCTCCGGTGCGGGCTGGTCGATTCTACACCCGCGGGTTTTGCCCTCACCCCGCCCCTCTTCCGCGGAGCGGGAGAGGGGCATGGGAAAGACGCCGCGAATCATGCGATCCGCGACCGATCCACGCGGCTCTGGGCGCCGGACCCTTGCCGTCCAGTGGCCAGTGGTGAGTGGTCAGCCAGAACTCCGCAGGCTGACCACTGACCGCTCACCACTGAGCACCCAACTGGGCGAGGCGCCAGCGACTCAGGGCATGAGAAAACCATCGAGCTCGATGGTATGATTCGGCCCCAGGCATCGCGTGAGCCAGGCTTACCCGTTGCTCCTCGCTGCGGCCAGCTTCGCCGGGCTCGTCTGGCTCGACCGGCGCATGCCGGCCGGGTTCGCTCGCCGGCTCGAAGCAGGCCCGATCATTGTCGCCGGCGGACTCGCCGGCGCTCGACTCGGATTCGTCGCCTTGCGACTTCCCTATTTCTCGGCCCACCCGATCGAGATCGCCTGGTTGTGGCAGGGCGGCCTGAGCTGGATCGGCGCCGCGGCCGGCGCCCTGGCCGCCTCCGCGCTGGCGGCGCGCCTGACGGGCGTATCCTTCTGGCTGCTCCTCGACGTGCTGGCCGTCCCTGCCACGCTGGTCAGCCTGGCGGCGTGGACCGGGTGCCTTGTGGACTCGTGCGCCTGGGGCCGGACAGTGGACTGGGGCCCCTTCGGATACGACAGCCTCGGCAACCTGGCGCGGCGCTGGCCGACCCAGGCGGTAGGTATGGTGTTGAGCGGGATTCTGCTGGCGGCGCTCCTTTCCTTCGGCGGCCGCAGCCTGCCTTCCGGCCTGTTGGGCGCCTTCGCGCTGGCCGCCTTGGCCGCGGTCACCACCGGTCTCAGCCTGACGCGCGGCGACCCGAGCATGCTTGTCGGGCCGTGGCGCATCGACACCGTTGCAGGCTCAGCCGTCGTGCTGGCGGCAGGCGCGGCTGCCATGTGGCGACGACGGGCGTCGACCTGAGGCAGCGGATGCCCACCTTCACGCTGGCCCTGGCTCAGATGGCGACGCGTCTCGGCGACGTGCGAGCGAATCTCGAGAAGCACCTGGAGCTCGCCGCCGAGGCTCGAGCCCGGGGTGCGAGCCTGGTCGTTTTCCCCGAGTTGTCGCTGACAGGCTACATGCTTCAGGATCTGGCCCGAGGCGTTGCGATTCGTCCGACGCCCGGCGACCCGATTCTGCATCCCCTGCTGGAGGCCAGCCGCGCCGCCGACCTCGTCGTCGGATTCGTCGAGGCGGATGAATCGGAACGGCTGTACATCAGCTCGGCGTACCTCTCCGGCGGCGAAATCGTCCATCTTCATCGCAAGGTCTACCTTCCCACGTACGGCCTTTTCCAGGACGGCCGATTCTTCGGCGAAGGTCAGGCGGTGCGCTCCTTCCCCACGCGTTTCGGCCGCTTCGGACTGCTGGTATGTGAAGACTTCTGGCACATCTCGCTGCCGTATCTGCTGTGGCTGGACGGCGCCGAACTCATGTTGTTCGTGTCGGCCTCCCCCGGCCGCGGCCTCAACTCCGAGGGCAGCCTCGATTCGGCGCGCTGGGTGGAAGACGTCGGCGAGGCATACGCGCGACTGTTCACCTGCTACATCGCTCAGACGAACCGCGTCGGCTTGGAGGACGGACTGACCTATTGGGGCGGCGCCAGCGTCTACGCCCCCGACGGCCGTCGCCTGGCACAGGGCCCGTACTTCGAGGAAGCGCTGACCCTGGCCGAAATCGACCTGAATCAGGTGCGACAGATACGCAGTCGCCTGCCGCTGCTGCGCGACGAACGGCCGGACCTCCTGCTGCGCGAGCTCGAAAGGCTGCGGGGCAATCCCCAGCCATGAGCCGCGCCGTCGACCTCGGCATCGACGTTGCCCTCGCCCGTCGGATCCTGACCGACTTCCTGCGGACGGAAATCCAGCGTGCCGGCTTCTCGCGGGCCGTGCTGGGCGTGTCGGGGGGAGTCGACTCGGCGCTGGCCTGCTTTCTGGCGGCCGAGGCTCTCGGCCCCGACAACGTGTTGGCGCTGCGCCTGCCCTATCGCGAGTCCTCGCCCGACTCCGGCGCCGACGCCGAAGCCGTCATCCGCGCCACGGGCGTGGCCGGCAAGACGATTCCCATCACCGACATGGCCGAGCCTCTTCTGCGCAGCTTGCCCGACTCGGATCGCGTGCGCAAAGGGAACATTCTGGCGCGGCTGCGCATGGTCGTGCTCTACGATCAATCGGCCGAGACCCGCGGCCTGGTGATCGGCACCGGCAACAAGACCGAAATCCTGCTCGGCTACACCACCCTCTTCGGCGACTCGGCTTCGGCCCTCAATCCGATCGGGGACCTGTACAAGACTCAGGTTCGGCAGCTGGCGCGCCACGTGGGCGTGCCGGAGTCGATCGTGGCCAAGCCGCCTTCGGCCGACCTGTGGCCGGGGCAGACCGACGAAGGCGAACTCGGTTTCACCTACGACGAAGTGGACCGTCTACTGTTTCTGCTCGTCGACGAGCGCGCCTCACCCGAGGCGTGCGTCGAGGCGGGCTTCCAGCGAACTTTCGTTGAGGCCGTCATCGATCGCATCCGGCGCAACCAGTACAAACGCCTGCAACCTCTGATCGCCAAGATCAGTCATCGAACGGTCGGCTACGATTTCCTGTATTTCCGGGATTGGGGAACGTAGCCGGCCCGGCGCCTTCCCTCGAGCGCCGATCCCCAGGATCGCACTTTGTACCCACCCGCCCTCCGGCATCGCCGCTTCCGCCTTTTGTGGTTCGGGCTGCTCGTCTCGGTCGCCGGCACGCAGATGCAGAGCGCGGCCATCCTGTGGCACGTCAACCAGCTCAATCCGGATCCCATCGCACTCGGCGCCGTGGGCGCGGCCCGGGTGCTGCCGGTGATCGTCTTTTCCCTGATGGCGGGCGTCGCCGCCGACAGCTTCAACCGCCGCCGGCTGATGTTTCTGACCCAGAGTTCGCTGGCTCTGCTGTCGGCCTTTCTGGGCCTTCTGACCTGGCTTCGCCTGGATTCGCTTTCGGTTGTGTATGTGATCGTGGCCCTGCTGGCGGGAATCGGCACCTTCGATTTGCCCGCCCGCCAGTCCCTCGTGCCCAATCTGGTCGGGCGAGAGGATCTGACCAACGCCTTCAGCCTGACGTCGATCGCCTTTCAAGTGGGGTCGATCGCCGGACCTGCGCTCGGCGGAATCGTCCTGGCCCATCTGGGAATCGCGTATGCGTATTGGATCAACGCGCTGTCCTACCTGGCCGTCATCCTCGCATTGATTCGGATGGGCCCGGTTTCCCATGAGCGGCGGAGCGCCGACGGACCCGGCGCCTGGCGACCTGCGACGCTGGTCGGGCATGTCCTGGAGGGGCTTCGGTTCGTTCGCTCGCAGCCGCTGATCCTTTCGACGATGCTGCTCGACTTCTTTGCCACTTTCTTCTCTTCGGCCACGGCGCTGTTGCCCATCTTCGCCCGTGAGATTCTCAAGGTCGGCGCGATCGGCTATGGCTGGCTGGTGGCCGCGCCGGCCATCGGCGCGGGGTCGGCCGCGTTGGTGGTGGCTACCCGGGGGCAGATTCCATCGCAGGGCCGGACGCTCCTGACCGCCGTCACCGGTTTCGGCCTGGCAACGATCGTCTTCGGCCTGTCGCGATCGTTCTGGTTGACCTTTGGCGCGCTGGCGATGACCGGCGTGACCGACGGGGTGAGCACCATCATTCGCAACACCATCCGTCAGCTGCGAACGCCGGATCACCTTCGCGGGCGAATGACGAGCGTCAACCAGATCTTCTTCCTGGGCGGCCCGCAGCTGGGCGAGCTCGAAGCCGGCGCGGTCGCTCAGATTTGGGGCGCGCCGATTTCTGTCGTCACCGGCGGGATCGGCTGCCTGCTGGCCGTGCTGTGGGTGCGCCTGCGCTACCCGCAGCTCATCCGCTATCGCGGCACCGAGCCGATGCTGGCGGGAGCCGAGCCGGCGGGTGGGAAGTAGGCCTG
>DASSGB010000177.1:0-6855 GCA_035693825.1 Anaerolineales bacterium | reverse complement strand
CAACATGCGCGCGCACAGCCCTTCGACCTCGGGCCAGGCGAACACCGCCGAAGCCTGCACGACAGCACGATCGAGGTACACGACGGCCTTTTCCGGCACGCCTCCAAGGTGGAAGTGGTTCGCTAGGACGGTCCACGCTCCGGGCTCGGTGGTTTCCAAGGCCTCGCCGGCGCGGCGATGCAGGATCTGCCGCCGCGGCGGGCTGATTGCGGCTTCGACCGTGCGCCGGACAAGATCGTGGGTGAAGCGGTAGCCTGACTCATCGGCATGGAGGAGCTGCCGGGCGACGGCTTCCTCGAGTCCTTCCAAGGCCTGAATCTCGCTTCGGCCCGCCGTTCGCCGCACTGCGGCGAACGCGAATCTCTCCCCGATGACGGAGCCGGCCTCCAGCATCTGGCGGGCGACGGGCCCGAGCCGGCCCACCCGTCCCTCGATGACCCTTCGGACCGTGTCGGGGAGGGGCAATTCGTCCGAGCCCGCCGCGGCGCCGTCGAGCTTGCCCTCCTCGATCAGCGTCCTGAGGGTCTCCAGCAGAAAGAAGGGATGACCGGCGGTGGAGGCGTGCAGCCTCGCGGACAGGCTTGGCGACCCAGAGGGATTCGCGAGGACGTGGCACACGAGCCGGTGGGCGGCCTCAGGATCCAGCCCCTGCAGCTGGATCTCCACGACCTCCACAGCCCGGGCCAGACTTCGTCGGAGGCCCTCAAGGATCGAGGCGTCTTCGCTTCTGGAAGCCAGGATCAACAGCGTCGGCAGCCGCTTCAGGCCGCGGCCGAAAACCGCCAACCACTCGAGGGTCTCAGCGTCAGCCCACTGCAGATCGTCGAGGCATAGGACCCCGGGCGTGCCACTTCCCACCAGCCTCCTCACCAGCTCCTCAAGGGCCTCGAGCACGAAAGCCCTGGCCTCCCCGGGTTCTGGGGTCGCTGAAGGCGGGTGCCCGGGCTCGTCCATCAACTCGGGCAGTACACGCGAGGCGGCGGCGAGATACCTGGCGGGAATGTCGGATGGCAGCCCCTGCCTGCGGAACCCGCTCCGCAGAGCTTCGGCGAGGGCGTAGTAGGGGACTTCCTCCCCTCCACGCAACGATGAGCCGTTGAGCAAAGGGGCCCCGCGTGGCAATCCGGCGGCAAACTCCTCCAGCAGTCTCGACTTGCCGACACCGGCCTCCCCGATCAGCCACACGACAGAGCCAATCCCTGCCTGAGCTCGCTCAAGGCTACTGGTCATGCGAGCCAGCGGCCCATCACGCCCAACAAGAGGCGCCTCCAGGGTGGGTAGGGTCGTCCATTGGGGAGGGGATGTAGGTTCGTGTTCCGAAGTTCGGATGGCGCCCAAGGACTCCTGGAGCGCGGCTCTCGTCTCGGGTAGCGGACTCACGCCCAATTCGCGGTCGAGCAGCGCCGTCAATTCCTCGAAGTGTCGGACCGCCCCAAGGCGATCGCCCATCAAGGCGCGAAGGGCGATCACCCGGGCGTGGATCCCTTCGGCTAGATCGTCCGAGCGCAGATAGCGAAGCCCGTACTCCAGAGCTCGATCCGGCCTGCCTCGATCGGACCAGGTCTCCATCAAGCGCTGAAGTAGGTTCCGGTAACGATGTTCGAGATCCGACCGCTGATCGCGGATCCATCCCTCGAACTCGTTGGCCGCCCTCAGGCCAAAGCCTTCCAGGAATGGGGCTCGATAGAGTCGAACGGTGGCCTCGAGTGCGTCGACCGCATCCCCGTCTTCCCGACCATCGCACCCACGTCGGAAGGCGCAGACGTCGGACCAGGTGTCCTCCGGACGGAGCATGACGTGATCGTCCTGGCAGGCGAGGGCCGAGGCGGTGGGAAGGGAACGGCGCAGATGGGTCAGCAGATGGGTGAGTCGGCGCCGGGCCAACGTGTCCGGCTCATTGGGCCAGAAGAGGAAGTGAAGCTGGTCCCTGGGGACGGCTTCGAGGGTGGTGGCGAGCAGATACAGCAGGGCGCGGACGGCTCGTCGAGGGATGGCGAGAGGTTGTCCGCGCCAAAGGACCTCAGGACTTCCCAGAAGGCGGATCTCGAGTTTGCCTCGCCGTCCTTCTGACGCCTGAGGCGATCCCCCCTCACGGCGCGGCATTCCTGCCGCGCGCGCGTGGCGGCGCATCGCCATTGCCGCTGCCCCTGCCCCCGACGAAGAGCCCCCGGGCCTTCGTCGACGCAGAGTATAGCGACCCCAAGGTTCCGGCGCAACCAGCCGAACGGCCCATGGCCACCATGGCATGGGCAAGAATGACATCTACGAAACGTCCATGGTCATCGATCGACAGGCGACCCGAGGGGCTTCTCCCGTCCCCAGGGCCACAGGGAGGGGGCCTACACGGGCGCGTGTCGCCGGGTGGCCTCAGTTCCCCTCGTCCTCAGCCGGGAAGGTCAGCGTGACATCCTTGGGGAGAGCGGCGCCCACCTCGACCTCGATGGCCTTGAGAATGGCGGACGGGATCGGGCAGGCGGTGTGCCGGATGCGAAGGTTGGCCGAGCGGTAGATCGCACTTTCGTTCATCGGCCGGAAGACCTCATGGCCCTTGCCCTTCCAGCGGAGATGCGCCAGGTCGTCGTTCATAGCCGTGATCTGATCGCATTCGCTTTCGATGCGCACGCGCACATGCCGATCGTCGATCGGTTCGACGGTGATGCGGGCTGTGTGCCCGCACGCGCCTGCGTGAACGTTGACCACCGTCATGGGCACCTCAGGGCGAAGTGAGCGGGTAGAAGAAACCCTGCTCCAGGTACTGCCGCGCCAGCGGGTCGCCGAAGGCCCGCATGTAGTACACGACCAGCATCCGCTCCTCGGGCGTCAGCGCCTCGCGGTAGCCCGGCATGGCCGTCCCCGGAAGGCCTTCCGCCAGCACCGCGAACAACCGTGCGTCGGACTGCTTTGAAAGCCAGGCCACGTCGGTCAGATCGCGCGGCTCGGGATCGAGCACCGCCCCGACCACGCCGTTGCCCTTGCCCTGGGGGCCGTGACAGCCCGAGCAGTGAAGGTCGTACAGATGGCGGCCTTGCCGGTATGCCTCGATTGAGAATTCGAGGCTCGGCATCTCCTCCACCAAGGACGGCGATGGGGCAGGCGGGGCGAAGCTCTGCAAATAGGCTATCAGGGCGCGCAGTTCGTCGGGTGCAAGCCGCGCATAGGAGGGCATCGTCGAGCCGGCGACGACCAGATCGGGGTGAAGGAGATGGGCCAGATGCCAATCGTCCGACCGACGGCGTCCGGGTTCCCGCAGGTCCGGGCCGTTTTGCGCCGGGTCTTCTGCGCGGGTCGATTCGCCGTTCAGGCTGTGGCAGAACGCGCATCGTTCGCGGCGGAAGATACGGCTGCCCTGGCCGGCCAGCGGTTCGGAGGAGGCGGGCAGAGGGGCGGCGGCGAACGCCAGCCATGCCCCTGCCGCCAGGAAGGATGAGGCAAACAGGCCGACAGCCGTTTCCTTCCAGGACCAGGCGCCCGCGTGACGTCGCATCTCAGAGTGAGCTCGAAATGAGCTCCATCAGATCGACGATCTTCAGGTCGGTCACCATGCCGCCCTGGGCAAGGTGCATGCGTTCGAAGCACGCCGGACAATCGATGACCAGCGTGTCGGCGCCGGCGGCCTGAGCGTCCGTCATCAGGCGCCGCGCCATTTCCACGGAGAGCGTTGGATTGCAGCGCCGCAGACCGCCTCCCGCTCCGCAGCAACGCGAGAGCTTCCGGTTCTCGGACAGTTCGACGAAGTCGACATTCGGGATTTGTTGGATCAGCGCCCGCGGTTCCTCGGTCACGCCCAGGCCTCGGCTCAGGTAACACGGGTCGTGATAGGTGAACCGCCCCTGAGCTTCTTTCAGTGCAGGGAACTTCCCGGCCTCGATCCATTCGGCGAGGAACTGCGTCGTGTGAACGATCTCGAACGGCAGCTGCCCGCCATAAAACTCCGGCCAGTGCTCCCGCAGCATGAAGGTGCAGCATGGACATGAGACGAGGAGCTTCTTCACACCTCGCGCCGCCAGCCCGTCAACGTTGTGCCGCACCAGCTCCGCCACCGGCGCGTTGTCGCCGATGATGAAGAGCGGGAATCCGCAGCACCACTCGTCGGCGTGCAGAGTGAAGGGGATGCCGATGGCGGAAAAGGCGCGCAGCGCCCCGACGATCATGGGCTGGGCCACGTACGCGCCCGAACATCCGAAGAAGAAACCGATCTCGGCGTGTTCGGCGACCGTCACGTCCGGAGGCAGCCAGGCATATCGCTCCGCGTGCGGCCGGCCGTAGGGGTTGCGATGCTCGGCGATCAGTGGAGCTGTCTGATCCTGGGCGCCCATCGGGCCAACGCCCATCTGGACCAACTTCTCTCGCAATGCCGGCCACAGCCGCTGAGTGTTGATTCCGACCTCACACACCTCACCACAGCGGCCGCAGGTGGTGCACGTGTACAGGGCTTCCTTGAGTTTCTCGAGCAGCGCCGGCTGCACTTGCGGCGGGCCGAAAACGGCCGATCGCAGGCTGTGCCGGCTGCGTACCAGGTCCCCGTAGATTCGGATCTTCTCCGGCGTGGTCAGGCTTTCGTCCTGGGTGACGTCGAGCACCGGGCACCAGTTGAGGCATTCGTTGCACCGCGTACAGGCGTCGAGCGAGACGAGTTGCAGCGGGGTCAGGTTGTCGACCAGGGAGAGGTCGAGGCGCCGATTCATTGGCTGTCAACCTGCAGGGCTGCCGCGGAGGGCGATCGTTTGGCGGCAAAGGTCGTGATCTGTGAAGCCAGGACGTGCACCATCTTGGAGAAAGGAAGGTAAGCCACCAGCGCCAGCCCGGAACCGGCGTGCGCCAGATACATCGCCAGGTACACGCGCCCGCTTGTTGCCGGCGTCCAGCGGAGCCAATCCAGACCCTGAGCCAGCAGCGCCCCCACGGGCCAGCGAGCGACGGCTTGCCACTCCGAGCCGGCCAGGCGAATCCCCTCGAGCAATAGCCCGGAGGCCACAGAAATCACGAAGAGAGCAAGCATCACTCCGTCCGAGCTGACCGAAATCCAGCGTTGAGGAGGCAGCACGTATCGCCGCACCAGCGCCGCCAGGAGGCCCACCAGGAGAATCAATCCGGCGACGTCGAGCACGGGCGAGATCCACGCATCGAGGCCGGTCGGAAACGCCCGCCCGACTGCGAAGTAGACTGCGGAAAGCACCACCGCCAGCAGCAGCGCCAGAGATCCCCACACGAAACCGACGACCATCCAGCCGCGCCACCGGCTGCGCGCAAAGACGCGGCGAGCGAAGAGGCAATCGGCCGAGAAGAGTTTCGTGAGACTCAACCACAACAATCGCCCCATGCTCGGCCGGCCGGGGAGATCCCAGGACTCCGCCTTGCCGAGTCCCCATATCCGAACGCGGGCCCACGTGCCGCCTATCGCCAGCGCCAGCGCCAGCGCCCCCACAAGGATGAACGGCCATCGCCACGAGTACGGCAGCAATCCGAGGCTCTGAAACAGAAGTTGCATATCTACCTCAACGAACCCAGGTAGCCGACCAGGGCATCGACCTGCCCAGGGCTGAGCTCGTAGTCCGGCATCTGTCCGTCGGGGAACTTGCTCCCAGGTTCGAGCAGCAGATCGCGGAGCCAATCCGCCGACCGCGCCAGCCCGATGTGGGTGAGAACCGGTCCGACGCCCCCGCCGCGCAGACCGACGCGGTGGCAAACCAGGCACTCCAGGCCTTCGAACAATCGTCGGCCGTCGTAATCGCGCAGGAGCGAACCGGGCGGAGCGGCGGGAGGTGCTGTCGGGGAGGGAGTCTGCGAAACCCGCTCGTCCAGCGCCAGATGGCCGGCGGCACGCACGCCTTCGCGACTGTCCAGCCGCGTCAGCAAGAAAGCGGTGAGAGCCGCGGCTTCGAGACGCGGCAGGCCGAAGTCCGGCATGGTGGAGCCCGGCACCAGAGCATCGGGCTTCAGCAGATGCGCGTAGATTTCGATCCAGTTGCGTTGCGAGGCCACGGCACTCAGATCCGGGCCGATGCTCCCTCCGGCTCCGTCGATCTGATGACAGCGCAAGCACTTGTAGGTGTTGAAGAGTTTCATCCCTTCGGCGACGACGGCCGTGTCGGCAGACGGGAGGCCCTCCAGGCCGTGACACAAGAAACACCGCGACGCGACGAGGCGCGCTGGAAGGAGACGCCCGTGCTGGCCGGGTGTTTCACCGTGACCCTCGGCGACGGTCACGGCGCGCCCCTCACCTGCGTGGCACACGCTGCAGCCGAAGGTCTCGGGCGGATGGGAATCGAGCAGGGCCGAATGCTGCGTCAGCGGAAGGGGAGCGGAGGCCATGTCGGGATTCGTCACCCCGGCGTGGCAGCTCGTGCACCGGTCAACACGCTGCAGATCGGGAAGGTTCAGCTGCGTAAGCTCCAGGCCGGCGAATCGGCGCGCAGGATCCGCCTCCGTTCCGGTCCACTCCGCGTACACGCGCTGATACCAGGCCCACTCCGACTTCTGTTCGACGCCCGACAGAACGACGAGGACGGCGGATAGCGCCAGGCCGAGGCCGATCGCCAGGCTCTGCCAGAAGACTTGCCTGCGGATCAGTGGGCCATCATCCATGGTTGCCCCGGCCAGATGAGCTGCCAGTTGGGACCTCGGGCGAACTGCCCGACGAGCGTCAGCACGAGCCAGGCCGCGGCGATGGCCACGCCGATCCACACCACAGTTCGTCGATGGCGTGAAAACCAAGTTCCGATGCCGCGCGGATCGCGGTCCAGATACGGAAGCAGGAAGCTCAATCCGAGAATCGCCACCGGGACGATGACCCCGCCCCACACGGCCGAATAGCTGACGAGCTCCTGAAGGCCGACGAAGTACCATGGCGCCTTG
>DASSGB010000176.1:0-13771 GCA_035693825.1 Anaerolineales bacterium | reverse complement strand
AGTTCCAGATCGCGGATGCCCGATCGATACTTCCGCACGTAATTCGGGCGGCGGTGGACCGGAGGCGAGGCGCGATCGATCCTGGCCTTGCCGGTGAAGACGACCACGTCGCCGCCTTCGTCATCGGAGTTGAAATGCAGCGCCACGCGCGGGTTGCGCTCCAGGTGCTGCAGTTTGTGGCCTTCCGGCTGGCTGTAGATCAGGACCGACCTTTTCGCTTCGTCCCACACGAACCAGACCGGCCTCGGCTGGGGCGTCCCATCCGGACCGACCGTGGTCAGCCAGATGATCTTCTCCTTCTTAAGTCGACGCCGCGCTCGCCGTCCGAATCGGCCCTTGAATTGGATCACGCCTCGCTCCTCTCGGGCCAACCGCCCCGCCCGTCAGGCCTTTCCCAGCACCATCGCCAGCAGGGCCATGCGGATGTACAGGCCGTATTCCATCTGCCGAAAGTAGGCCGCCCGAGGGTCGTCGTCGACCTCCATGGCGATCTCGCCCACTCTGGGCAAGGGGTGCATCACGATCATCTCGTCCTTGGCGGCCGCCAGCGTGTCGGGGGTAATGACGTAGACCCCTTTGACCTTCTCGTAGTCCTCCTGAGAGTCGAAGCGCTCTTTCTGGACCCGCGTCACGTAGAGCACGTCGGTGTCTGCCAGCACAGGCTCGAGCCGGGCGTGCTCGGTTTGAGGCACCTTGCGCGCCTTGAGCTCTTCGACCAGCTCGGACGGCATGCGCAGAATCTCGGGCGAGACGAAGTTGAGCCGAGATTCGAAAAGCGAGAGCAGGCGCGCCAGCGAATGGACCGTCCGGCCGTACTTCAGATCCCCGAGCATGGTGACCGTCAGGCCATCCACGCGGCCCAGCTCTTCCTCGATCGTGAACAGATCGAGCAAGGCCTGCGTGGGATGCTCGCCCACGCCGTCACCGGCGTTGATGATCGGCTTGCGGGCATAGCGCGCGGCCAGGGCCGAGGCGCCTACCTCGGGGTGCCGCAGGACGATGACATCCGCGTAGCACTCGAGCGTTCGGACCGTGTCGGGCAGCGACTCACCCTTCGAGACGGATGAGTAGCGCACTTCGTTGATGGGGATCACGCTGCCGCCGAGGCGTTCCATGGCCGAGGTGAAAGACGAAGAGGTGCGCGTCGAAGGCTCGTAGAACAGGTTGGCCAGGATCTTTCCTTTGAGCAGGTCGAACGTTCCCACCCGCTCGACCATGGCCCGCATCTCCTTGGCCACGCCGAAGATGTAATCAAGATCGGCGCGCGTGAACTGCAGGACGGACAGAATGTCCTTCCCGTAGAAGGGCGCGTGGCGCATATCCCCGAAGGGCAGATGTGGGCTGGGCGTCCGGCGCTCATTCGCGGGAACAAAGGTTGCCATGCTCACCTCCTCAGGAACTCGGACACGGTTCCTCCACCCCACCCCCAGCCCCTCCCCGGCATAAGAGGGACATGCTCGAGACCGATCGATGCCGGGGAGGGGAGAGAGGTTGTGGGAGAGTGGGGCGGCAAGGCCACCCCACTCTCCCAATTCCCTCACCCCTCTCCGCCAAAGGGTTTGTCGAGGAAGATCCGGCACCATGGCGGAGAGGGGGCAAGGGGGTGAGGGCGCAGTCAAATCGCTTCAAAGGCTTCCCTACCGGTGGAGCCCGGCGACAACTCGCGGCCCGAACCAGGGGCGGAGAGCACGGTGCCATCCTCATAGGCGATCTTCCCTCGCAGCGTCACCCGCCGGACGCGCGCCCTCAGGCGCATTCCCTCATAGGGAGTCCACCCGCAGCGTGAATGCAGGTCTCCGGCGTGAACATCCCAAGCCGAATCTGGATCGACCTCCACGTAGGTATCCCCAGGAACGCCGAGCCCGAAGATCCGGCGCGGATTCGCGTCCAGCTTCTGCACGAGATCATCCACGCCCAGCCGCCCGTCGGCGACGGCCAGCCACAACAGCCCCAGAAAGGTCTCCAGACCGGGGAAACCTGGCGGCGGTTGATCGCTGTCCTTCTCCGCTGCGGTATGCGGCGCATGATCGGAGGCGAAGCAGTCGATCACGCCCAGATGGTCCCACAGCGCCTGGCGGTCGGCTTCGTCGTTCAGTTGCGGTCGCACCTCTCGGCGCCCGGGCGGAAGATGGCTCAGGTCCGCGGCCGTGAAGAGGAGATGATGCGGCGCCACTTCGCAAGTCACGGCCAGCCCGCGCTCTTTGGCCGCCCGGATGAGCGCGATTTCATCTCGCCGGCTTACATGGCAGATGTGGACGGGTCGATCGACGACGGCCCCCAACAGCAGGACGGCCGCCAGGCTCCGCCCTTCGGCGTGAGCCGCAAGGGGCCGATCCTTCGGCCATGAACGCACGTGCGCGTGGAGCGTTCCCAGGTCATCCAGACGCAGGGGGCCGTAGGTCTGATCCAGATAGAGCTTGAGGCCGCAGGCGCGCCGCGCCAACGTCGATGCATTCGAGACGTTGTCGGCGCCCGCGCCGAGGTATACACCGTAGTCGCAGCGACTCTTCTTCCGGGCCGCGGCCAGGGCACGATCCAGAGTGGGCGCGTCCGTCAGCGGTGGCCGCGTGTTGGGCATGGCCAGGACGGCGGTGAAGCCGCCGGCGAGCGCGGCCGCCGTGCCCGAGTCGAAGTCCTCCTTGTGCTCGCCTCCGGGCTCGCGCAGGTGGACGTGCACATCGATCAGGCCCGGCAAGCGGATCACGGTCGGGGCTCCGCCCGCCGACAGGCAAAAAAAGAGAGCCTTGCGGCTCTCTCAACGCTTTCAAGAAGAACCCGCCGGGCGGCGGGTTCGCAGGATTCCTTCGATCGCGCTTTGGATCCGGTCATCGGGGCACCGTTAGCATTCTAGGGACATTCGCCCGCGTGTCAAGGGTGAGCCGCCAGTCTCGCGGCCAGGCGGGCGCGGAGCCAAAGGATCCCACCGCGCAGATTCTCGATGGAAGTGATCTCGAGCTGGGTAGGCGCCGGAGGGGGAGCCATCTCCGTGCGGGCGAGCAGCGGCAGTTTCCCCGGCCCGGCGAACACCGGGTGGAACAACAGGCTGACCTCATCCAGAAGGCCCTGGCGAAGCAGCGCCATGTTCAGAATCCCGCCGCTGTCGGTGCGCACCGTGTCAACGCCGAATCGTTCCCGCAGCATTTGGAGCCCGCGTCCCAGGTCGACCCGTTCCCGCCCCGCCACCAGCGTCTCCACTCCGGCCGCCTGCGCCACGCGCCGGTGCTCCTGGGGGGTTGTCTCGGAGCACAGCCTCAAGACGCCCCGCCAGAATCCAGCCGCGATCAGTTGGCGCCACTGCGTGACACGCCCCCGGCTGTCGACGACCGCCAGCAGCGGCCGTGTGTCCGGCTCGGGTGGAGGCGCGGCTTCGCCAGGCGGGTCTTCGTAGGACTCGGCAAACGCCGCCAGAATGGTGCTGCTGCCGGATAGGATGGCGTCCGCACCGATCTGGCCCGCGGTCTCGTAGTACAGGCCGACGTCGATCGGAAAGCCGTCCAGCCAGCCATCGAGGCTGACGGCGTTGTGCAGGATCACCTTGGGACGACTGGGCTCGGACGGCTCCGGCGACATCACATCCCACGCAGACGCGTCATGACCAGCTTGACGGCCACGGGGATGGCCGCCTCGACAGCCGGACTGAGGGTCTCGCCGAATTCGAGAACATCCTCCGCTTCGATCCCGAGGATCACGATGTCCTCCGGATCGGGAAGATGCGCGCCCGCACGGCGCCCTACGTCCAGGGCCGTCGGAAGATCCACATCGTGAGCCGAGGCCGTGCGTTGAGTCGGACGGTCTTCGACCCTCAACCAGTGCAGCGTGCCGGTCGCGGCGCCGGTGACGATGGCGTCGATCACGATCGCCCGCTGGAAGCCGGCCATCCGCTCCATCAGACGCAGCCCGCCGTGGTAGTCCTCCGCCAGCTCGATCTCGTCCGTCGGCGGGAGCTGCTCGCGCAAGGCGCGCAGGACGCGCAGCCCCACGCTGTCGTCGCGCAGGATCGGATTCCCGAGGCCGATGACGAGGATGCGGGGGCGCGGAGCCATCGGTACCATCTTAGGCCCTTCGTGGGTTTTCGGTGGGCGCGGCTCGCGAGCCGCCCCCACCAGCCATGGGAAGCCCAAGTCCCGGAAACGGGAACCTGGTCCTGCAAGCCGGTGGTCTCAGGCGCCGGCCCTCACGAAACCCGGAGCCTCTTGTAGTTCTGCCGGATGCTCAACGCGATGATTCCGGCCGGCAGCAAGCCAATCAACATCGTCACCGTCAACGAGGAGCCGCCAAAGACGAGCCATTGGTAGAAGAACAACACGAGGCCGTCCAGAGCCCAGGCAAGCGCCCCCACCACCCAGAACGAGATTTCATTCCTCAGCCACTTCCTCGAAACGAATAGAACATACACGACGTTGCAGACGAACGCCACGACAAACATGAGATGAGTTCTTACATCGCCAGCCGCTGCATCGAAGCTCAGGTCGCTGCCGGAGAGGAAGAACACCGCGAGCGAGCCAAGGGCATAGCCGATGTACGCAAAGCAACCCACAACGACGGCCATCAGGAGCTCAGACAGAAAGCCCTGTCGCTTACCTCGCGGAACCCCGGTCGGAATCGATTGCCGCCTGTCCCACCACACCAGCAAGTAGGAAAAGGCCAGCGTCTGCAAGGCAATCTCAGGCAGACCGATGAGGTGATACCCAAGGGGAAGCTTGCTGTACAGCATTCCCTCGATGGAACTTGGCGCCGCGCTGGCTGTCGAAAGAATCGCAAAGACCATGAAGATCGACCAGAGGCGGAGCCATCCATGTCGTGTCTCCAGGATGGCGCTCCGGATGGGCCACACAGCAACGGCGAACAGCAGCCCCCGCACCGGCTGGAACAGGACGCCCAGCAAGGAGCGCGAACCCAGCGGGTGCATAAAGTCTCGGATGACCTCTTGCTGAAAGAGCTCCTCGTAGTTGAGCAAGTTGGACATGACCAAGCCAAAGACGAGATAGGTCACCAAATGGACGAGGATGACCTTGATGGTGAAATGGAGGAAGTGTGCAAAGGTCTCGTTGCCCATGGCGTTACTCCGCTCTCACATCCGATCCATGGCCCGACCCCTTGCCGCGAGCCCCTGAGGGGCTTCAGCTCTTGGGTGGTGGCGCCGGCGTGGTATGCGGCCGCAGTGATTGCGACGCGTCGCCGGATCTTTTCCTCGGGCAAGATCGGGTTCCAGGGCCCGTGGCGATCTGCGCGTTCCGGCGTCCATCCCGTTTATCGTAGTCTGGACGGAAGCACGCATCCAGTGACAGGTGTCCAGTCCCCCCGCTGAAACTGGCAGGAGGCTCGCGAGCCGCCCCTACCAAGGGGATTCCTCCGCAGGGAACCGGTAGGGGCACGCTATGGCGTGCCCCTACGCAAGTCTGCGATGGGTTGGTGCCTTCTATTCGTCAATCGAGATTCTGCGTCAACCGCTCCAGGACCTCGCCGTCCGGCGCACGCACCAGGACCTCCAGCGGCATGCGTCCCGGCAGACTGTGCGTGGCACAACCGAAGCATGGGTCATACGCCCGGAAGGCCATCTCCACCATGTTGAGCTTGCCCTGAGTCACCTGACCCTTGTGGATCAGGCCCTGGGCCGCTTTCTTGATCGACATGGAAATCGGGGCGTAGTTGTTGGTCGTGCCCACGATGAGATTGACCCGGGTCAGGATGCCGCGCGAATCCGTTTTGTAGTGGTGGGTCAGAGTGCCGCGCGGGGCTTCCACGATGCCGATGCCTTCGTCGGGCGTGGCCGTGGGCAGCCTCCGAAACTCGGGCCCGGTGATCTCCGGATCGCGCGCCAGCTCCACCCAGCGCTCGGCCGCGTACAGCAGTTCGATCAATCGCGCCCAATGGGTGGCCAGCGTCTGATGCACCGGCTTGCCGCCCAGCGTCTTGTAGAACTCGGCGTAGGCTTCCTGAGCCATCGGCGTGGCCATGCCGTCGGCGGCGTTGAGCCGTGAGAGCGGCGTGCACTTGTAGACGCCCGAGTCCTTTCCGTCGACGAAACCCTTCCAACCGACCTTCTTGAGGTAGGGGAACTTCAGATAGGTCCAGGGCTCGACATGTTCGGCGACGTTCTCCAGGTACTCGTGCGGAGAGTACTTAACGAACTCCTTCCCGTCGGGATCGACGACCCGGATCTGTCCATCGTAGAAGTTCACCTGATGGTGCGCGTCCACCATGCCCATGGAGTACGTGCGATGGGTGTAGGTGTCGCTCAGGATCAGATCCAGGTAGGTCTTGTTGGACAGGACGATGTCCTTGAAGGCCTGGAGCGAGAACAGCGCGAACTGGATGGCGTCCAAACCGAGGCGCTCGATCTCCTGGCGCTGCTCTTCGGTGATCCCCCGGCTGACCCCGCCGGGCACTCCCCAGTTGGGCTGGACCCGCCGGGCGGCCATCATTTGAATCAGGTAGTGGCCGTCGTGGCGCATCTTGAGCACCTTGCCGGCGATGTCCATCCCGACTTTCTGGATGACGCCCAGGATGTTGCGTTCCGCCACCGGCGCCTCCGGCCCGACGATGAAGTCCGGAGCCCCCAGCGCGTAGAAGTGCGTGGTGTGATCGGTGGCGTAGAAGATGCTGTACATCAGCTCGCGCAACTTCTTGCCCGTGGGCGGCGGCTCGACGTGGAACAGAGCATCCAGCGCCTTGCTGGAGGCCATGTGGTGCGCCTCGGGGCAGACGCCGCAGATGCGGTCGGTCAGGTTGGGCATGTCCTCGGCCTGGCGCCCGACGCAGAACGTCTCGAAGCCCCGCAGCTCGGGGATTTGCAGGTAGGCGTTGGCCACCTCGCCCGCCTCGTCCAGGAAGATGTCGATCTTGCCGTGGCCTTCCAGCCGGGTGATGGGGTCAATCGAGATTCGCTGCATCGAACCCTCCCTGCGGCCGGTCCGTCTCACCATCCGGCCACATCATTCTGAACTCCGCCTTCTCGGCTGGGCGCAGCATCTGCGCGAGTCCCAGGTCGGTGGAGTAAGAAACGACGATCGTCCGAGGCGAGCCCGACGTTCCATCAACGACCTGGGACTCGCTGGCAGAAGAGCGTAATCGAGAAGGCGGAGTACATGATCCTGCTACTTCCCCGCAGGCAGCGGCTCGGAAATGGAGATGGCCATTCCCTTGCCGTTTCCGTCACCTCTCGCCCGCCGCAGCAGGCTGTGAGCCAGGCTGAAGCGATAGAACGTGCCCACCGGATCGGGGATGCCCTGCTCGATGATCCGGGCGATCTCTTTCGGCTCGTTCGAATCGATGACCGAGGCCAGGGCGCCCATCATCCGCGCCCCGAAGTCTTCGACGCCGTCGTTGGGGCCGTGGCAGCCGATGCAAGGCGAGTTGACCTTGGGGCAAAGCGCCCCGCAGCCGGCGCGCGTCGCCAGCCCGCAGCAGACCAGCCCCTGCTCGAGCAGGCAGGCCGTTTCGTCGGGCATCACCTGCCAGACGCGCTTGAACTCTTTGATCTTCTTCTCGGTTCGCACTCGGGTGCACTCATCGCAGACCGTGGTCGTCTTGCCCAGAACCGTCCCGGCAGGCGGCAGCGGGGCTCCACCCAACCCGGCCACGACGGCTTCGACAATGGCCCAGATGTTCTCGGCCTCGGGCGGACAGCCGGGAACGTAGTAGTCCACATCGACAGTCTGGTCGAGGGCCTTCACCGTGTTGTAGAAAACAGGAATGTGGAGCGTGCCTTCCGGCACGGCGGTCTCGGGCTGAGGCAAGATGCCCGCGGCGTTGTCGACGGACGGCGCTTGTCGATACACGTAATCGAGAATCTGCTCGCGGCCGTACTGGTTGGCCAGCCCCGGGATGCCGCCCTCTTGCGCGCAGGCGCCGAAAGCCACCAGGATCTTCGACTTCCGGCGCAGCAGGTGCGCCATGTACTCCTGCTCGCTGGTGCGGATGGCGCCGTTGAACAGGCAGACGTCGATGCCTTTGTCCGCAAGCTGTTCGATGTCGCGGACCTTGGCATCGATGGCCACGGGCCAAAGGACGATGTCGAAGGCCTCGGCCACTTTGAGAATCTTGTCGTCGACGGCGAGCACGGCGATCTCGCACCCGCCGCAGGAGGCCGCCCAATAGAGCGCCAGCTTCGGTTTCGGGATCATGCCGGCACCTCCACGGCCTCGGCGTGTTCATGCGCCAAACGCCGAACGGCCTCCACTCGGCCGCCGTCTTCCGACCAGCCCCGGGACCAGTTGAGCGGACCCAGTTTCCGGACGCCTTCGACCATTTCGTCGATGGCTCTGGCCAGCGCCGCACCCTCGGCGGCCGAAGCCCATTGCAGCCGCAGGCGGTCGTCTTCCATGCCCATGGCGCGCAGGGTATGGCGCAACATCTCGAATCGGCGCATCGTCTTGTAGTTCTGTTCGAGGTAGTGGCATTCCCCGGGATGGCAGCCGGCGATCATGACCCCGTCGGCGCCCAGGGCGAAGGCCTTCAGCACGAAGGACGGTTCGATGCGACCGCTGCACATGACCCGGATGATGCGCACGTTGGGCTCGTATTTGATGCGGGCGGTGCCC
The DNA here is from genome assembly GCA_035693825.1 of Anaerolineales bacterium. Taxonomy (GTDB): domain Bacteria; phylum Chloroflexota; class Anaerolineae; order Anaerolineales; family E44-bin32; genus MGOM01. The sequence continues at coordinate 5,228 of DASSGB010000176.1, read as the reverse complement.
GCCAGGTCCGCCGCCCGGTACGAGCACCAGTTGCACAGGAAACCGACGATCTTGGGCTCGAAGGTTGCTTCGGTCATCGCACACCTCCGGCGGGCTCCAGCAGGTCAACCCTTTCGAGCGCGTGACCGCCGTTCGTCCGCACGACGTCGTACAGGACGCCTTCGATCTCGGCGCTGATCTGCTCGTAGGTGAAATGCTTGCCGCCGATCGCCTGCGCCGGGCACGCGGCGACGCACGTGCCGCAGCCCTTGCACAGGGCGGCGTTGATCCGGCTGACGGTCTCATCTTCCAGGTAGTCGATCGCGTTGAAAGGACACAGGTTGTTGCAGATGCGGCAGCCGGAGCAGCGCGCCTCGTCGATTTCGGCCACGATCGGTTCGATGAGCACCGTCCCGGTGGTGATCATGCCCTGCACCCGGGCGGCGGCCGCCGCGCCTTGGGCCACCGAATCGGGAATGTCCTTGGGCCCCTGGCAGGTTCCGGCGATGAACAGCCCTTCGGTCATCGTCGCCACCGGGTCGAGCTTGGGGTGGCGCTCGGTGAACCAGCCGTCGATGCTGGTCGAGATTCCGAAACGCAGGGCGATCTCCTTGGCGTCGGCGCGAGGCTGCAGCGCCCCCAGCAGGATGACCATGTCCACCGGAACGCGCCGCTGCTTTCCGATAAGCGTGTCCTCGGCCTGGATGATCAGCTTGCCGTCTTCCTCCGGCCGGCGGGCCACGTCGGTGACCTCGGCCGCGCGGCCCCGGACGAAATGCATGCCCTCCTGCTGCAGGCGGTCGTAGAACTCCTCGTAGTTCTTGTGCAGGGGCCGCATGTCGATGTAGAAGGAGTAGACCTCGGCCCCGGTCTTTTCCATCACCAGGTGCCCGAACTTCAAAGCGCTCATGCAGCACACCGCCGAACAGTACGGGTGATGTCGCTTGTCGCGGCTTCCCACGCAGTGGATCAGGGCCACCGTCTTGGGCGTGGTGACGCCGTCGCGCAGGACGATCTTGCCTTCGGTCGGCCCGGCGGCGTTGCACATCCGCTCGAATTCCAGGCTGGTGAAGACGTTCGTCAGGCGACCGTAGCCGTACTGCGGCAGCTGGCCGCAGTCGAACAGGTCGTAACCCGTGGCCAGGATGATGTTCCCGACCGTCAGGTCGAGGTATTCGTCGACCTGCTCGAAGTCGACGGCGTTGGTCGGGCAGAATTTCTCACACGCCTTGCACGTGCCGCGCTCGAAATAGATGCACGATTCGCGGTCGATGACCGGGAACTTGGGGACGGCCTGCGGGAACGGTCGGTAGATGGCCTTGCGATAGCCGATGCCGACTTCGAAGACGTCGTCGATCACTTTCTTCGGGCACTTCTCGATGCAGATCCCGCATCCGGTGCAGGCGTCTTCCCGCACCGAGCGGGCTTTCTTGCGCACTCGCACGTCGAAGTTGCCGACGTAACCCGAGACGTTCTCCACCTCGCTGTAACTCAAGAGGCGGATGTTGGGGTGCAAACCGACGTCCGACATCTTGGGCGTCAGGATGCAGGCGGAGCAGTCGAGCGTGGGGAAGGTCTTGTCGAACTGCGCCATGTGGCCGCCGATCGACGGCTCGCGTTCCACCAGGACGACCTGATGGCCGGCCTCGGCCATTTCCAGGGAGGCCTGAATGCCGGCGATGCCCGCCCCGACGACGAGCGTGGTGGGATTGACCGGCACCTCGGTGGGCTCCAGCGGCTCCTGAAGCTGGACGCGTCGCACCGCCCCGGCGATCAGGGCGCGCGCCTTGGCATCCGCCTGCTCCTTGTCCCTGGTCACCCACGACACCTGCTCGCGCAGGCTGGCCATCTGACACAGGTAGGGATTCAGGCCGGCGTTGGCGCACGCCGTGCGGAAGGTGCGCTCGTGCAGATGCGGCGAGCAGGCCGCGACCACCACGCGCGTCAGACCTTCCTTGCGAATGTCTTCCTGGATGAGCTCCTGGCCAAGCGAGGAACACATGAACTTGTACTCGCGGCCCACGACCACACCCGGCAGGTTCTCCTGGGCCCACTTGGCCACCCCCGCCACGTCGACCATGCCGGCGATGTTGGTGCCACAGTGACAGACGTAGACGCCGACTCGTTCGCTCATGTCAGCTCTCTCCTCGCCGGCGCGGCATCGGCAGTCCGGTTTCGGCGCGTTTGCGACGCGGGGCGGCCGCCTCCGGGTCGGGAATACCTTCGGGAACGGCGCCGATCTTGGCCAGCGCGGGCGCGGCAGTTACGATCTCGCGCCCCAGGCCCAGGGCCGCCGGCCTCATCCCGAACGCCAGCCCCATGAGCTGAGTGAAATACAACACCGGGAGGTGGAAGTCCGTCCTGAAATGCCGGTTGACCTGAGACTGGTAGGCGTCCAGGTTGAGCTGGCACATGGGGCAGGCGGCAACGATGACGTCGGCGTCATGATCCTGTGCGGACTTGAGCAGGCGATGGATCAGTTCGTACGCCGTGTCGGCGCTGATCTGAGTCATGTGCCCGCCGCAGCAGTGAGTCTTGAGCGGGTAGTCGATGACGTCGGCGCCCAGGCCGGCCAGGAGATGATCCATGTGGGTCGGGAATTCCGGATCCTGCCGGCCGCCGTTGAGCTTCGGCCGGACGATCAGGCATCCGTAGTACGGCGCCACGCGCAGCCCGTGCAGAGGATGGGTGACGCGGGAGGCGATGTCCGCCTCCGGTACGTCGTCGACGATGACGTCAAGCAGATGCCGGATGTGCAGCGAACCGGGTTCGTAGTGCAATCCGCCGGCGGCCAGGGCCTCGTTGGTGCGCTGGGCGAGGCGCGGGTGGAGCGCCATGTTGTGATCCACTTTGCGCAGGTTGAGGTAGCACGCGCTGCACGGGGCCACCAGCTCGCTCTGGCCGTCCTGGCCTGCCAGGGCCAGGTTGCGGCCGATCAGGGCGTAGGCCGCGGCCTGGTGGAGGGTGATGTACTCGGTCGCGCCGCAGCAGTTCCAGTCATCCACTTCTTCGAGCTGCATCCCAAGCGCGGCGGCCACGGCCCGGGTTGAGAGGTCGTAGGGCGCGGCCGAATGGGTCAGCGAACAGCCGGGGTAGTATCCGTAACGCATCACACCACCTCCTGCGCCCTGGCCTTGTCCAAGATGGCGTGCAGCTGATCGATGCCGCGAATTCGATCCGGCCTCAGCGACATGCGTTCTTTGGACAGCATATCGAGCGCCAGCGGCCCGACGCCGACTTTCTTGAGGGGGCGGTGGGTCAGGTGATAGCGGGTCGCCAGGCCGAACTCGAAGCTCCGCCCGTAGGTCTCGACGAAGCCGATGAAACTCTGCGACCAATCGGGAGCGTCGCGGTCGTCGTACAGCTTCTCGCGGACCGCCATGCGTTTGAGGGTGTACATGAGGTCGGTGATGGGGATCTCCTTCGGGCAGCGGGCCATGCAGTAGTAGCAGGCCACGCAGTACCAGGGAGCGTTGCTGCCGAGGACTTCCTGCCGCAAGCCGGCGTGGATCATGGCGAACAGATTCCGGGGGGTGTGATCCATATCCGCGCCGGAGGGGCATGATCCCCCACAGGTGCCGCACATGAGGCAGGTGACCAAACTCTCCCCGCCCGGCGTGTCGGCGATCACTTCCTCCAGGAAGGCGTTGCCCGAAATCGGTCGTGTCATGCTGCACCTCGCGGTGGCCCACAACCGCCGAGTAGGACGAGCAGTCCGACCTGGCAGTCGTGCCTCTACTATGTGAACTATGTCACAATAGGCTCAAGTGACCTTTTTCACATATGGGGGCGAAGTCCATTCCCTTAGGGCGTTCGCCCTACCCGATGGGGCACGAATGGGTAGCCGGCCGGGCGAGATTCGGCCGGCCGGAGCGCTGAGGAATGACCCTACTGGGTAATGGAGGCAGATCGAGGGATGCTGACCGTGACCGTCGTGCCGTGGCCGACTTCGCTTTGGACGGCCATTTTTCCCCCAAGCCTGTCCAGATTGAGACGAGCGATGCTCATGCCCAATCCCGTGCCGGTGATGGACGATTGTTTGGCGTTCTCGGCACGGAAGAACTCCTCACCGAGGCGCTCGAGGGCTTCCTTGGGAATGCCGATGCCAGTATCGGACACTCGCACGACAGCCTCGCCGTCCTGGGAGTTGACCTCGACCTCAACCCGGCCGCCGCTGGGCGTGTACTTGACCGCGTTGCCGACGATATTGGCGAAGATCATCGACAGCCCGTTTTTCGTGGCGGTCACCTCTCCCGCGTTCTCGCCCCCCCGATAGATGATCTCGACTCCCTTGGCTCCGGCTTCGTCCCGCGCTCGCTCGACGATCCGCTCCAGGACCGGCGCCAGCTCTACACGGTCGGGGGCTATCTCCAGGTTGTAGGTTTTGCTGGCGGCCAGATCCAGCAGATCGTTGACCAGCTCGAGCAGTTCCGAGTGCCTGGCTTCCATCCGGGCCAGGATCTGCTTTTGCGAGTCGGTCAAATCGCCGGCCATGCCTCGCAAAAGGGTTCGCACGAGCGACTGCGCCGCGGCCACCGGCGCGCGCAGCTCGTGCGCCACGGTCAGCATGAACGCCGACTTGAACTTGTCGAGGCGCTCCATCTCCTCTTTGTCGCGCGCCAGCTGCTTCGCCTGGCATTCGGCTTCGGTCGTCCGCCGGGCCTCGATCGTCAGATGCCGGCGCTCGAGTCCCTGGCGTACCGTGAGAAGGAGCACCTCGCCTTTGAAGGGTTTCGACAGAAAATCGTAGGCGCCTTGCTGAATGGCTTCGACCGCCAGCTCGACGGTGGCGTAGCCGGTGATGATCGCCACCACGGTGTCGGGATCGATGCTGCGAATGGTCTCGATCAGATCCACGCCGCGGCCATCGGGGAGCATCACGTCCAGCAGGACCAGCTCATAGCGTTCGTCCGCCAGACGGCGCGTGGCTTCGGTCAGATTGCTGGCGACGTCGACCTGGTACCCCTCGGGTTCGAGCACTCGCCGGCAGCCTTCGCGAATCCCCTGCTCATCGTCGACGACCAGCAGACGCGCCTTTTCCACGGCTTACGCGCCTCCGTTGCCCTTCTGTCCCGGCGAAGCGAAGAGCCGCGCCGGCAGAGTCACGGTGAACGTTGACCCTTTGCCGACGCGGCTGGTGGCGCTGATCTGGCCGCGGTGCATCTTGACAATTCCGTACACGATCGACAGGCCCAGCCCGGTGCCCTTCCCCGGCGCCTTGGTGGTGAAGAAAGGCGTGAACAGCTGCT
>DASSGB010000175.1:0-10465 GCA_035693825.1 Anaerolineales bacterium | reverse complement strand
TGGGGGGATTCTTGGATGGGTCATGGGTCCGCCGCGCGGGGGAAGGTGGCCTGGTCGGCGAATGGACGCCGGCCGGGCAGCCGGCCAGGGTGATGGACGATCCGCCAAGTCGGCGATTGACGGCCCTCCGAAGACCCTTATCATTGGCATTCTACACGACACTTGTCGTGCGGCAGCGCGACGCCTGGCCCTGGTGACTGCATGACAGATATGGATGTTCAGCCTTCGGCCCGCAACCCCGCGCCGGCGGAAATCCATCCCGGCACACGCATGGGGGCCGTCGCCTTGACGGTTGCGAACCTCGAGCGACAACTTCGCTTCTACCAGGAAGTGCTCGGGCTGAGGCTTCATCGCCGGGTTGGACCAACGGCGGCGGTGGGCGCAGGGGGCGAGGACTTGCTGCGGCTGACCGAGAATCCGAACGCTCCACGACTGCGCGGAGCAACAGGGCTGTACCACTTCGCAGTCCTCGTCCCCGACCGGAAGGAATTGGCCCGCGTTCTAGCCCGACTGTACTCCTCCGGTTACCGCCACCATCCCACCGACCACGTGATGACGGAAACCACCTATCTGTCCGATCCGGAAGGCAACGGCATCGAGATTTACGCCGATACCCCGGAGCGCGGCACCTGGGGCGTATTCAACGGCACCTTTGGCGCCCGCACATCGGATGGCGCGATCACGTCGGGCCGCGATCCTCTCGATGTCGAGAGTCTATTGAGCCTTCTCGGCGCGGAGGACCGTATCGATGTACCTATGCCCGCGCAGACGAAGATCGGCCACGTGCATCTTCATGTGTCCCGACTGGCACCAGCCGTCCGTTTCTACCATGAGGTCGTAGGCTTCCAGGTGATGTCGTCGCTGCCCGAGGCCGGGGCGGCCTTCGTCTCAGCCGGTGGCTATCACCATCATCTGGGCCTCAACACCTGGCTTGGTGAGGGCGCGCCCACGCCGCCGCCCGGGGTGCTGGGCCTGCTCTACTACACCATCGTCGTCCCGACCCGCGGGGAGTTGGATCGAATCGGCGATCGCCTGGACCGCGCAGGGGATTCACTGCTGCGCTCCGACGATGGGCTTCTGGTTCGCGATCCGTCGAGCAATAGAGTCTGGATCACCGACCGGGCCGATTCGTCACCTGAGTAGTCTGTGGTCAACAGTTGCCCGGCGCTGGATCCCACCGTGAGGTTGAAGCCCGCGGCGCTACCGCCGGAAATCGATCCGGTCAACCAGGATGTAGTCTTCGCAAGCGCAGATGAGCGCTTCGCAGAAACCGTCCTGCGCCGGGTACCTTCCGACGACCTCGACGCGCCGGCCGATCAGGCTCGCATCCGAAAGCATCTGCGCCTGTCCTGAGGCGTCGGGGGCGCGGAGCAGCAGCATCGTTGTCTGGCCGGCGAGGTAGCCTTCTTCGGCCACCAGATACAGACCTTCGGCACAGAAGGCTTTGACTTCGCCCAGGTCTGAGCCCGAACGAACGATCCCGGTGAAGGCACGCGGCGCAGGCGTCCCGGTCGCCGCGGCCAAAGACGGGGGCCAGCCCCGGCAGGAACCGAGGACGGCGGCCAGGCCGGCGAGCATCAGGACACCGCCCCATCGAGCTTGAATGTTCTTCATGCTGTCGACTCCGTGCTGCGACCCGCGGCTTACTCAACCAGACGCCCGCGAGCACAGAGTTGTTCCAGTGTTGCGAACGCTTGCGCTAGGAGAGGAGCTCTTCCCATATCTCGTCGATGCGGCGTCTGACGTCGGGTTCCATCTCGATTCGCTCGGGCCAGCCCCGCGTGTAGCCTTCCTCGGGCAGCTTGGCCGTGGCGTCGATGCCGATCTTGCCGCCGAAGGAATGACTTCCCGCGGCGTGGTCGAGATGGTCGACCGGTCCCTGGCTGAACACCACGTCACGGCCCCAATCGGTGTTCCCGAGGGCCTGCCAGGCCGCCTGACCCAGATTCTGGACGTCCACCCACTCGTCGAAGACGACGATGGCCTTGGCCAGCATCAACAATCCCAACCCCCATAAGCCGTGGATCACCTTGCGGGCCTGCCCCGGATAGCGTTTGCGAATCGAGACCAACACCAGATTGTGAAAGATGCCCTGCGCCGGCATGCATACGTCGACGATCTCTGGAAGGAACAGCCGCATCAAGGGAAGGAACAATCGCTCGGTGGCCTTGCCCATCCACACGTCTTCCATGGGGGGAATACCGACGATGGTCGTGGGGTAGATGGCGTCGGAACGGCGGGTGACCGCGGTCAAATGGAAGACCGGGAAGGGCTCGACGGGCGTGTAGTAGCCCGTATGATCCCCGAAGGGTCCTTCGGGCAGATGCTCGTTGGGATCGATCCATCCTTCGAGCACGATCTCGGCGTGGGCCGGGGCCTCCAGGGGCTGGGTCACACAATCGACAAACTCCACCGGTCGCCCGCGGACCCAGCCGGCGAGCAGATACTCGTCGATATCCGGGGGCAGAGGCGCCGATGCACACCACATCGAAGCCGGGTCGCCGCCCAAGACGATGGCGGCCGGGATGGCTTCGCGCCGATCCTGCCGCGCCACACGCTCGTGTTCGGCGCCTCCCTTGTGCCTCTGCCAGTGGACCAATAGCCGCCGGTCGTCGACCACTTGCAGCCGATACAGGCCGACGTTGCGAATGCCCGTGCGCGGATCGCGCGTGATGACCTGCGGCAGGGTGATGAACCGACCGCCGTCTTTGGGCCAGCATTTCAGAATCGGCAATCCCGCCAAAGACGGGTTCTCGCGCTCAACGACTTCCTGGACCGGCGCGCGGCGAACCTTGGCCGGCCCAAGGCCGACGGAGCGTAAGGCTCCCAGCAGCTCCTGGCCGCGACTGAGGGCTCCGCCCAGGCCCTCCGGTAGGCGGAGATCGAGCAACCCCGCCAGCCTGCGCCTCAATTCATCGAGTTCTTCCACGCCGAGTGCCAGAGCCATGCGCCGGGCGGAGCCGAACAGATTGATCGCCACGGGCATGTCCGAACCCGCGACGGACTCGAACAGCAACGCCCGGTTGTTCTCGGCCGGCCCTTTGGAGATCCGATCCGTGATCTCGGTGATTTCGAGCTCAGGCGAGATCGGACGGCGGATGCGAACCAGCTCGCCCTGACTCTCGAGCAGCGTTAGGAACTCGCGTAGGTCCTGGAGGGGCATGGCGACTCCTAGTACCAGTTGTCAGTGGTCAGTGGCCAGGAAAGACCATAGACTGACCACTCACCACTGACCACTGAACTACGCGGCGTGTTCGCCGCAGCCCATGCTCCACGTGCGATCGTCGGCAGCGATGAACAGATCGGCTTCGGCCGGCCCCCAGGTGCCGCGGGGGTAGATCGCCAGCGGCGGCGCGCCGCGCTCCCAGACGTGGGTGATGGGATCGATGATCGACCAGGCGAGTTCGATCGAGTCGGCCCGGGTGTACAGCGAGGCGTCGCCGTTCAGGGCGTCGAGCAGCAAGCGCTCGTAGGCCTCGGGAATCGACCCGGGGCCGAAATCCTCGGCGTAGTGGAAATCCATGTCCACCGTGCGCATGTCCGACACCGTATCGGGCACTTTGGCCTCGAATCGCAGGTGGATGCCTTCGTCCGGCTGGAGGCACAGGAAGATTGCATTGGGCCGGATGGACTGGCCGGGGGCGAGCGGGAACATCAGGTGCGGAACCGACTTGAACTGGATCGAGATCTGCGTCGTCTTGTCGGCCAGGCACTTGCCCGAACGCAGATAGAACGGTACGCCGTTCCAGCGCCAGTTGTCGATGAACAGACGCAGCGCGGCGTAGGTCGCCGTCTGCGAGTCCGGGGCCACGCCGGATTCCTGGAGGTAGCCCTCATACTGAGCCCGCAAGGAGTTACGCTCGACGTCGGCCTGGGAGAGAGGCCTCACGGCGCTCAGGACCTTCACCCTTTCGTTTCGCAGGGCGTCCGCCTGAAAGGAGGCCGGGGGCTCCATCGCCGCCAGGCTGAGAAGCTGGAGCATGTGGTTCTGGAAGACGTCTCGCAGGACGCCGACCGAATCGTAGAACGGGCCGCGGTGTTCGACGCCCACGGATTCGGCGACGGTGATCTGGACGTGGTCGATGTAGCGCCGGTTCCAGATGGGCTCGAAGATGCTGTTGGCGAAGCGGAAGACCAGGATGTTCTGAACGGTTTCTTTGCCCAGGTAGTGATCGATGCGATAGATCTGGTCTTCCTTGAGATGTCGATGAACGGCCTCGTTCAGGGCGTGGGCGGAGTCCAGATCCCGGCCGAAGGGTTTCTCGATGACGACGCGACGCCAACCGTCCTGGGTCGACGTCAGCCCGGCGGAGGCCAGCGAGGCGACGACCTCCGCGTACGCCTGCGGGGGGATGGCCAGGTAGAACAAGACGTTGCCGATCTTCTCGCCCTGGAGGGTTTGCAGCTTGCGCCGGAGCTCCTCGATGGAGCCCGACTGCGACAGGTCCGCCTGGAGGTAGTGGAGCCGTGAGGCGAAGGATTCCCACGAGGAATTCGACTTGGCTTCCTCGCCGAGAACCGCCCGGCGCATGTCGGAGCGAAAGGCGTCGTCGGTGGCTTCGGACCGCGCCACCCCGAGAAGCTGGAACGAATCAGGAAGTCGTCCCTTGCCGAACAGGCCGAAAAGGGAGGGCACCAGCTTGCGCCGAGTCAGGTCCCCTGAGGCGCCGAAGATGACGAGGGTCGTGCCGGGTTCGTTGGGCATGGGCAGCGGATGGGATTGTAGCAGGGGACGGGCAGGAGAGGGGCTCTGTTACAATGCGCCGCCATGCGAACGCAGGCGGCCTGGTTCCTTCTCGGAGCCGCCCTGACGGCCGGCCTGGTCCTGCTCGTGTACCAGATCCCGCCGGTCAAGAACCGTCTGGAGTGGCGCCTCGATGCCGCGTCGGGCATTGTGCGCGGATGGCTGCGGCCCGGCGACCGCCTGCCAACGCCGCACGCCTCGCCCGTCGCGAGTCGAGCCGCGCCCACGCGTCAGCCAACGTCCTCGCCGCGGCCCGCCACCGCCGCCACCCCGACCATCACTCCCACGCCGCGGCCGGACCGCGTGGCGCTCACGCCTCCCGAGTGGGAGAAGCAGGATTGGAACAACTGCGGGCCAGCTACGCTCGCGCTGGGATTGCGAATGTTCGGCTGGGAGGGGGATCAGTTCGACATCTCCGATCTGCTCAAACCCGATCGCGGCGACAAGAACGTCAACATCGAAGAGTTGGTGTACTACGTGCGCACGCGCGCCGGCTGGCTCCAGGCCGATTTTCGCGTCGGTGGAACCATCGACCGGCTGAAAGACTTTCTGGCCGCCGGCTACCCGGTCATCGTGGAAAAGGGCTTCGAGCTCGACCCCACCGACGGCGGCGGGGGCTGGGCCGGCCACTATCTTCTGCTGACGGGCTACGACGAGGCGCGCGGAATCTTCATCACCCAGGACAGCAACAAGGGTGCCGACCGGGCCGTGAGTTATGAGGAGCTGGACGCGGGATGGCAAGCCTTCAATCGTGTCTTCCTTTTCCTGTACGATCCGGCGCAGCAGGCACAGATCGACTCGCTTCTGGGTGAGGACGCCGACCCCGACGAGAATCGGCGGCGCGCCCTGGACGCGGCGCAGGCCGAGCTCGACCGCGACCCGGAGGACGCGTTCGCCTGGTTCAACCTGGGCACCAACCTGGTCTACTTCGAACGCTACGGCGACGCGGCCGCGGCCTTCGATACTGCGCTGGACATCGGATTGCCGTGGCGCTTCACCCGCTACCAGTTCGGTCCGTACATTGCCTACTTCAACCAGGGCCGCTTCGAAGACCTGATCGAGCTGGCCGACTACACTTTGTTCCGCACCGAGAAGGCCGAGGAGTCCTACTTGTGGCGCGGATGGGCTCGCTACCGTCTGGGTCAGCTGTATCCGGCCATCGAGGACTTCCGGGAAGCATTGCGCCTGAACCCCAATTACGTGGACGCGCAGTATGCTTTGCAGTTTGTAGGGGCAAGTCCGTGAGGGGCGGAAGCCTCCCCAACGCCAAAGGAGAAAAGCCATGTTGATCAGCGAGAGACTTGCCGCAGCGATGAGCGAGCAGGTAGGGCGCGAGCTCGGGGCCTCGAACCAGTACGCCGCCCTGGGAGCCTACTTCGACGCCGAAGCCCTGGACGAGCTGGCCACCTTCTTCTATCGGCAGTCCGACGAGGAACGGATGCACGCCATGAAGTTCCTGCACTACGTGGCGGATGCCGGAGGGAAGGTGGTAATTCCCGCTGTCCCCGCGCCCAAGAGCGACATCGATTCGGCCGAAACGGCGGCCAAGCTCGCCCTGGATTGGGAGCTCGAGGTGACCCGGGAGATCAACGCCCTCATGGACATCGCCGTCCAGGAGAAAGACCACATCGCCCACGGCTTCCTCGAATGGTTCGCCAACGAGCAGCTGGAGGAAGTCAACACGATGAACGAGCTCCACGCCGTCATTCGCCGCGCGGGGAAAGACGGCTTGCTGCTCGTTGAACAGTACCTCGCGCGACGGGGCGACCCGCACGCCGGGGGCGTGCAGGCCGCCGGCTGAGCCTTCGGCCTCACCTGGTGACGGTAGGGGCACGCCACAGCTGCCCTTGGGATGCTGTCGCGGTCTAGCTCGACTTCGACCAGCCGTGGGCGTGGTGGGCGTGCTTTTCAGAGTCGAAGGGGGAGGCCCGCAGGACGGTGTCCAGATCGGACAGCTCGAGGAAGGGCCCAAACGACAGGTAATCAGGACCGTAAGGAACCGTGAGGGTTCCGTCGGGCAGGATCATGACGTAGAGCCGATCGAGCGTCGTGTGGTCGAGCCAGCGGATGGGGATCGAACGCGGGCGGCTCATCACTTTCTCGCGCAGCTCAGCGAATTCCAGCTGGTCGACGATCAGGTCGCCCCAGTCCTGGGCTTCCATCGCCCTGGGGTAAGCCTGGAAGACATTGTAGAAGAAGCGATTGGGCATCCGGCGGGCGAGGCGCTCGAGTTGATCCACGAGCTGCGGGATATGGACAAGGTTGCGGCGCGTCACCGGCGTGCAGACCTTCACATCGATCGAGGGGAAACGCGCCAGCCAGCGCAGGTCCCGCAGGATGGCGGCCCGGTGGCCCGGTTTCTTCGTGCGGCGGGAGACTCTTTCCGTGGGCCCGTCCAGGGGCAGCGAAATCAGATCCACACACGAGCCCCAGGCTCGTAGGGCACTGAGCTTCAACGCGTCACCTGAGGTCGAAAGGGCTACTTCGAGGCCCAGGCGCTTCGCCCGGGCCATCAGGTGACCAAGATCGGGCCTCAAGACGGGGTCGCCACCGGTGAAGACGATGCGACGGATTCCAAGCTCCGCAACCCGTCGCAGAATGGCCTCGGCCCGGCGGGTACCAACCTCGTGGGGAAAGCCCTTCGGTCCCCAGCAGTACGGGCAATCCTGGTTGCACTGGTCGGTTATGTGGAAGTCGATCGTCGTGACCAGGGGCACGCGTTCCTCCGTCTGCCCTGAAGCGTAGGAGGTCCGCACCCCGCGCGCAAGTGAGTTTGTTCCGCTCGGGAGCCTACGTGACGTGGGCGACGACCAGCGTGGTGTCGTCGGACAGTGCCTCGCCGCCGACGAAAGCCTCCAGACCATGCGTGACCGCCCGGACGACCTCCCGCGGCGACGAAGTGCTGACCGATACAACCAACTCCTCGAGGCGATCGATCCCGAAAAGATCGCCTCGCGGGTCGGCCGCTTCGACAACGCCGTCGGTATACAGCACCAGGACATCGCCAGGAGTGAGGATCAGATTCCCCTCACCGAACTCGCCCTTTTCCACCAGGCCGATGGCCGCGCCGGTCGGCACCAACCATTCGATGCGCGGCCGGCGATTCCCCTCGCCGCGCACCAGCAAGGGCGGGTTATGGCCGGCGTTGCAGTATCGCAGGTTGCGGGTCGAGGCGACATAGGCAGCCAGGAAGAAGGTGACGAAGGTCGGGTAGTGTGAGTTGTGGACGAACAGCCGATGGATCTGGCTGACCGCCTCCCTCGGCGAATCCAGGGTGGGGACGATGGCGTGCAGGAGGGCCTGCAGGCTGGCCATGTGCAGGCTGGCCGAGACGCCGTGACCGGCGACGTCGCCCACGACCAGGCCGTATGCGCCGGAGGCGAAGTTGACGAAGTCGAAGTAGTCTCCGCCCAGGAACTGCGCCGGGCGAGTGAAGGCCGCCACCTCGAGCCCGGGGATGCGGGGCTCGACCTGCGGCATGAACGATCGCTGGACGGTCTGGGCGAGGCTGAGCTCTCGTTCCAGGCCGATCGCTTCCTCGGGGGACAGGTGGTCGAGACATACAGAGGCGGTGTAGTCAACCTCGAGACGCGAGGAGTCGACGTAGTCATGACAGACCGTGCACAGGCCGAGGGTACCGGCCTCCGACTTGGCGATGGACTCGTCGAGGGAGGCCAGATGCGCCGCGACCGCCGGTTCTTCGGCGGGGCCCAGGACGATCGCCTTTTCTTCGGGCGGAGCCTCGGTCATCCAATCCGAGAGGGCCGACCGTCTTTCGAGGAGTGAATCGCGGACGTCTTTGTAGGTGCTGTCCTTCATGGCCTGCCTCCTGCTTCCGGCCGGGCCGGCTGAACCTATCGTACGCCCAAACTCTTCTGGCGTGAGACCGACCCGCTGTCCGAGAACATGCGCGTCTGGTAGTCGGGCCGCCTGCCGTCGAGAAGCACATACGGCGCGGCCCGTCTGGAGGAGACACCCAGGGCGTCGAGCTGCCGCAAGTCCCTCAAGCGCGTCACCCGCCGTGCCCGAATGATCTTTTCGATGGAGCGTGGGCCTATCCCCGGCACGCGGCGGAGCTCCTCGGGTGTGGCCAGATTCACCTCGACCGGGCGTGGGCCCAGAGCCTCTTCAGCCAAGGCCGACTTCGGATCGCGATCGAGGGGCAGTCGGCCGCTGGCGTCGAAGGGCATGTCCTCCAGATCGAATCCATAGTCGCGCAACAGGTAGGAGGCCTGGTAGAGGCGATGTTCGCGGCGCGGACTCTCCGCGGGCAGGTTCTCGAGGGGCGTATCGGGCAGGGGGTCGAACGCGGAGAAGTAAGTCCGGCTCAGACCGGCGCGGCGGTACAGGCGTTCCGTCGTCGCCAGGAGCTCGAGATCGCTTTCGCCGGCGGCTCCCACGACGAACTGTGTGGCACTGGATGCGAGCCTCCTCCCGCCGGGAGGAGTCTGCGCTCGGAAGGACTCCATCCACTGCAGCGGGGCCAGGAGTTCGCCGTCGAAATCCTTGTTGGGCGCGAGCTGCTCCAGCCGGGATGGATTCGGCGCCTCGAGGTTGATCGACACTCGATTGGCGAGCTGCATCGCCCGCTCCACCTGGCCCCGTTCAACGCCGGGCATGATCTTGAGGTGCAGATAGCCCCGGAAGCCCAATCGACGGCGAAGAATCTTGGCCGTGTGGAGGAGTTTGTTCTGTGAGTTCGCTCCGCCGGCGAAGATCCCGGTGGATAGGAACAGGCCCTGGACTATCCCCTTGCGCTGCAGGTCGTCGAAGGCCCGCGCCATCTCCTCGGGCTTGAAGCTCGCCCGGCGCATGTTGCGCCCGGCGCGAAAAGCGCAGTAGAGGCAATCTCGCTCGCAGGCGGTCGTCAGCATGGCTTTCAGAAGAGGGAAGCGGCGACCGCCTGGGCCGGCCGCCTCGTAGATGGGAAGCTCTCGTCCCTTGGCGTCGGTGATCGACGACTCGCGGCCGTTGCGGGCCCGGAAGGGCCCCACGCCGCAGGGAGGGCGGCCGGCAGGCACGGCCCGAGAATCCGCCTCCCAGCGCATGGCGTTCGCGGATTGGGCTAACCGGGCGGTCAGGTCCATGTCCCAATGATAGCACAAACGTTCTATTGATGCAAGCGGACAGGTTCTCGTCCCAAGCCCCATCGCCACCGGGCGGAGGCACGCTGCACGGCGCTGCGGATCAGCGTCCTCGACAGCGACTTGCCTGCCGCCCACTCTTGATAACTGTTAGCTGTGAGGCATCTGCACCCTGTTGTCATAATTGTTGGGCATGACGTTTCTCACTGGCGGCGCCGCCGTGCCGAGGTGTAGATTGGTCTAGACAACCTCGCTGGACTTTCCTCGTATCCGTTCGAAGTATTGCGGCCTCGGGGGCCATCAACCTCTAGGCGATTTCGCTCCTCAAGCCAAATCGCGGCCCTGTGTCGCGATCCAGAGCGTGCTGCGCATCGCGCGGCCGTCGCCGGACGGCTGCCTGGTCGAGGAGGCTCACATGAAACCCCATCGGAGTGTCAACGCACTGGTCGTCCTAGCGCTGGTGCTTTCTGCGGTCACTACCACAGGCTACTCCCCGTTGCTCTCGTCCCTCATCGGCCGCTGGCAAGCGATCGATCCCGCGGATGGAAGCGACATGAGCCTCGTCGTTGGCGGGCCTCCGGGAGGGCCGTTCAACATCACGTGGACGGAGGATTACCTGAGCCTATGCGGCGGGGAA
>DASSGB010000174.1:0-7795 GCA_035693825.1 Anaerolineales bacterium | reverse complement strand
CCGGAGGCATTCAGCAAGGAGGCGTACTGGCGCATCTCGTTTTGCCCGGCCACGACTCCCTGGCGCGCCACCAGGAGGACGGAGAGGGCGACGGAGCTCGTCAGGCCACCGGCATCGACGGAGCCGGTCAGGGAGGCGTCCAGAATCGTGAAGCCTACGACGGCGTACGTGAAAGCAATAGGCAGCAGGGCCTCCAGACGATGGCTGCGGAAGCTGCCGGTTTCTTCGGTTGACGAGTGGTCAGGCGCACGGACCAAGAACGCCGCAGTGGTCGCCAGGATACCCGCCCCTACCGGCAAGAGATCAGCGAAACCACCCGGAACGTACCCGTCGGTCATGCTCCAGTAGGCCCAGGCAAGCGATGCCGCCAAAGACATCCCGGCGGAGGCCCCCAGCAACAGGAGCGGCCGTGTTTCGCGCCTTGGGCCCGCAAGAAGGATGACGCGCAGGGCCAGCACGGGTCCAACGGCGGCCACAACGGGTCGAACTCCAGCCCAGAAGACCAGGGCCGATTCCGTCGATAGAACCCGAAGAACCGGGCGAAGGAGTGACAGCCAGGCGAGAGTAAGGACGGCCAGAGTCAGGACGAGGACATCCAGCAGCTCCCGGAGTCTTCCAAACCTTTCCGGCGGATTGACGGGATAGGTGGCCAGGGCCCATACAAACGGCAGGGAGCCTGCCAGGTGGAGCAGGTCCACCATCGAAGGGGTGCCGGGCATCCGTCCTTGCAGCATCCAGGTTCCCCAATTGAGGGACGAGGCCGCGCCCCACAAGAGCCAGGCCGCGGCGAGAATGCGCCAGGAGCGCGAGGCCGGCGTACCCTGCAATTTGCGCGCTGACAGCAGGGCGGCCATGCCGGCCAGACCCTGCTCGATCAGGATCACCACCAATGCGTAGGCGGCCCGCTGATAGGCTTCCCCGCCGACGATGATCCAAACGAGGTGTCCCACCGCCAGCAGCACGGCCGCAGGAAGCGCCAGGACCGGGAGGAGGTTGCGTTCCGACGTCGATCGCACGATTGGGATTGTATGCGGCGGCCGTGCGCCTCGCAAGATTACCCACGGCCGTCTCCCCGCCAGCAGGAAACGGGGCCAGTCGACAAGCACCCCGCCCTCCTGAAGGTCCAGGAGGGCGGGGCACGAAACAACCGTCCGGCTAGCAGTCTCCGCAGACTGTCGTATTGGTGGCCGTCGGGCTGCGCGTGGGCGTCGGCGTCCGGGTCGGCCCGGGCGTCGGCGTCCTGCTGGGGGTCCGCGTGTTGCTCGGGGTCGGTGTCATCGAGGGCGTGAACGTATCCGTGGGCGTCCGGGTGTCTGTCGGAGTGCGTGTGGCCGTGTGGGTGTCGGTGATCGTCGGCGTGTTGCTCGGCGTTGGCGTGCGAGACGGCGTGAAGGTGTTGGAGGGCGTCCGAGTCATCGTCGGCGTGAAGGTATTGGAGGGGGTGAGGGTAATGGTCGGAGTCGGGGTGCGCGAGGGGGTGCGCGTGTTCGTCGGCGTATTGCTGGGCGTAAGGGTGGCCGCGCTCACCGAGTCGCCGACGCCGCACTTCCCGTTCTCGAACGCCAGAGAGATGGTGAAGGAGCCTGTCAGGATTCCGGCAGGCACGTTGTTGAAATCAGCCCGCCAGGTGGCGGTGCTCCCCGCAGGGAAGGCCGGCTGCGGGAGGGGATTGTAAATCGTGGGCGAGGAGAAGTCGTCGCCGGGGTAGTAGGCGGAGCCGTTCCACGAGAAGCTGTTGAGATACATGCCGGGGTATTCCGTCCACGAAAGGCTGGATCCGTTCAGATGGATCGTGTTCGGATTGTCGTTGCGGACGACCATCTGCACTACATCGCCCACGATGGAGGTGTTGACCACATAGATCTGGGCGCAGTCGGGAGTCGGCGAGATCGTCGGGGTGTCGGTGGGTGTCTGTGTATTGCTGGGCGTGAAGGTTTCGGTAGCGGTCGGCGTATCCGAAGGCGTGAAGGTCTGCGTCGGCGTCGGCGTCCGGGTCGGACTGGAGGTCATCGTCGGCGTCCACGAATCGAGGGCAACTGGATTCGGCACGTTCAGGATGCGTGCGACCCGGAATTGTTCGACGACTCCCTGGCGCCGCGCCCAGACGTGGAGATGCGGCCAGATGGTGCTGAGCAGCGGGACGATCAGCGGATGGTTGAACTCGACGGTCACGTACACGTAGTCGCCAGGGCCGCCGGGGTCGCTGACCTCCACGCCAGAGGCTCTGTCTTCACACCAGGCGGGAACCAGGGGAGGCCCCAAGACCGGGTTGTGCAGGATGAAGTCCCCCGGGGCAAGGGGCGGTGTGCTGTCGCGGCTGGAGCAGACGGTCACCTTGAAGAAGCCTGGATCGGGAGGCAGCGCTACGGGATCGCGAAGCAGGGCCACGGCCCCGGCCTGGGCGGCATCCCGAATCGAGAGCGCCCGTGCAACGTCCTCTTCGGCCGCGGTAGTGCACGTCCCCATAGGACAGTGCGCCTCGTCGAACTCCCCGGTGGCACCGTAGCGAACGCCAAACCTGGCGCCATTCTCGACCGACAGATAGGCGGCCAGCAAGCGGGCCAATTCAATAATGACGAAGATCACCAGAAGGATGAGGGGGAGGATCAGGGCAAACTCGACCATGCCCTGGCCGCGATATCGCTTTCGCTCTCCCGGCCGGGAGAAGATGGCTGGCAACCGCTGCATAAAGGCCTGCTTTCGTCAGTGTGTGATTCGGGTGAAGATCCTCGAAGCAATGTCCTCAAAGACTTCTTGAAGTCCGGCGCCGGTGGGCGAGAAGTAGTAGTTGCCGCAATCCAGGCCCTCGCCGACGCCATTGCAGGGGTCGGCCGCGGACGGCCATGCCGGATTGTTGTCGATGCCGACGCCGGCGATGTAACGCAGGAGCTGCTCGCCGGCATTGTCGTGGCAGCCGGGCGCGTAGCCGGCCCAGCAACCGCCGGCATCGGTGACGAGATCGCCCAGCCCGATGCTGAAGATGATGGCGCCCTGACCCCCGCCCACGGGGCAGCCTGCAGGTTGCGGCGACAAGGCATCCGGGCATCCGACGAAGTCAGCCGCATCTCGGGCAGCGTCATCCGGGTCGAAGCCGTAGTTTCCCGGGCGCGTATAGCCTCCGGCACGCGTCGGATCGCTGTAGGGGTCGCGGCAGGCGGGGTTGACCCAGGTCGGGAACGTTGCCGGCCCACCCGGGCAGACCCAACTGGTCGGGTCGTTCGCATTGGCGGTCAGCGGCGATCGGAAAGCGTTGGCCCCGCCGTCCGACAAGACAATGGTGATCCAGAGCGCTTCCTGGCGAACCGGTCCCGCCGCGCCGTCGTTGTCGGGATCTCCGAACAGACCGCCCGCAATATAGAGTCCCTCGGCGGTGTTGGTGTTGGTGCAGGCGTGCATGTCGCCGCTGGCCTTGTCGCACCCCTGGAGCAACGTGGGATCGGGGGACACGGCGATGTCGTCTCCGTCATTCGGCAGATTGCTTCCGTTGGCGCGGATGCCGAAGACATCCTCCACGGCAGTGTAGTTGTCGCCGTCTGCGAGGTCGATCTGGATGGCGCCCGTCCTGGCATAGGTCACCACGGCCATGCGGTCGTACATGAGGTTGGCCAAAGGATCGGGGCGGTACATCTGCTCCAGGAGCTGCCGTGCGGCAAAGCGCACTTCTTCGAACGGATGGCAGTCGTCTTCCCGGTCACCGTCGGGAATCGGCTGGCCCAGCACCGTGTGGTCGTCGCCGGGGTCATCGTCGGAAAGCCAACGATTGGCGTTGCAGTTGGTGTCATTGGGGTACTCGGGATCGCCGGGTGCCGTATTGCCCGTCGTCGAATCATTCTCCTGCTCGGCGCCGTACATGGGCACCGCACCCACGCCGTCGCAATCGTCAATATGTCCGTCCCCGTCGTTGTCGAGCCCATCGGTGCACAGATCGTACGCCATCGAAGACGAAGTATCGAGCACGAGCACCAGGTCGACCGAGGCCGCCTCGGCCGTCGCCTCGGCCTGAATGGAAACACTGTCCCATCCGATGATAGGCAAGAAGGCAAGATTGACGTCGAGCACAGCCTCGACGCAGACGAACTTGCGGTGCGGCTCTCCGGCCGGGATCAGGATCCGCCCGGGACACAGAGCGGGGTCTTCCGCATGGGCGGTGCCGGGGACGGGGTTATCGTCCACGCCTCCAGGGCAGAGGTTGGTGTCGTGGCCCGAGGAATAGGGTGGCGTCCCAGGGAATCCCGTCTCACAAATGAAGACTTGAGCCGTCGCCGGATCCACCATGTTGAGGCTGATGAACTCGGTGGCGGCTTTGGTCATGTCCGTCACCGACATGCCCGAGCGATACTGATTGGCGGCGGACAACGCCGCTGAGTCCACCGCTCGGCGCAGGTGCCCGATGGCGGTGAAGACAATGCCGGCATCCACGGCCAGGCCGATAAACGCGGCCAGGCCGATGAAGGCCAGGGCAATCAGGACCAGCGCCTGTCCCCGCTGACGGAGCGATCTATTGTGTCTCATGGTGGTGGTGTCGGCACCTGGGCTATCGGGTTGGGCATGATGCTGTAGGCATACAAGGTCACCGGATTGGGCACGAAGGCGGTGATCCACGGCAGGCCGAGGATCATGTCGTAGTCGTACCAAATCTCGACCAGCACCGCGCCGGTGTCCGGCGCGGCGGGATCGAGCAACGTGTTGATTTCGGCCGAGGTGAAATCGGAGGTGTGGTTGCAGCCCGTCACCCAGTCGATCACGCACCGCCCGTTCTCGCCTTGGGCGGCCGGAAAGCGCTGATCCACCGAACCGCCGACGACCGAGAACACGGAGATCACAATGTCGTCCCTGCTCACATCCAGGGAGATCTGGCCCCCCGAACCGATGTTGATCGAGTCGACCGCGACGCTGGCTACCTGCCCGTAGAAGGGATTGTTCCCGCTGTCGCCGACGTAATTGCCGGTCAAGTCGCTGAACGGATCGGCGCTTGCCCCCCATCGGGCCGCCTCGCGGGCAGCGTCGATCAGGTCGAGGTAGTAGTTCAGCATGAAGCCGAACTCGATGAGGCCCGAGATCATGATCAGCAACACCGGCAAGAGAATGGTGAACTCCACCAGACTCTGTCCGGGATGACGCCGAACATGCCTCGTCAGGAACTGCTTGAAGCGTCTCCAGGCCATGAGAAACAAGCCTCAGCCCGCGGAAGTCGGGGCGGTCTCCTACATTATAGGGTGCGGAATATCCCCTTGGCTAGTACCGAAGTTCGGGAACGACCTTGCTGTTTCCTGACTGACACGCGACTGGCACGAAATCGATACAGATCAGCCTGAGAAGAGGCCGCGCAGGGTCTCCCGGCCGGCGTACAGGACGAACGCCGCCCCGAGGATCAGAAATGGCCCGTACGGAATGGCCAGAAAGGCGGTGTAGGTTCGCCGGTACAGGCGGAAGAGGATCATCCCGAAACTGAACGCTCCCGCGGCCAGGATCCCCAGAACGATGGCGACGATGACGCCCGGCCACCCGAGCGTCAGCCCAAGGACCCCGCCGAGCATGACATCTCCAAATCCGAAAGCCACGTCGTCCAGGGGCCGGCCTCGAGCTGAAGACAACACCCGGCTGAAGACGATCCCCAGGCCGTACATTGCAAGAAGGATCAGGAAACCGGCGGCTCCACCCGCCAGGGTCTTGGCCGGCCCTTGCCCTGGATCCAGGGAGCGCAGGACTCCAAGCGCGATCGCGGATGGGATGCTCACCATGTGAAGGATCAGGCGGTGTTCGAGATCGATGACGGTGATCAGCAGGAAGACGAATCCGGCGAGGATGCCGGTGGTAAGGGGCCAGGCCTCCGCGTAACGCAAAGACAGGAGGACGGCCCCAATCGTCGCCACCAGCTCGGCAACCAGCCGACGCACGCCCTGGCTCGCACCGCAGTAGGAGCAGCGCATCTCGCCCAGGACCAGGGCCACGATCGACAACCATGTCCTCGGGGGCCGCGGTGCGCCACACGCACGGCATCTGGGGACCTCCGGCCTGCGGGCGCGCGGCAGGATGTCGGCCAGCAGGTTGATGAGCGCGCCCAGAAGAAGGCCGAGCAGGGCAAAGATGACGGCCATGGATCGAGGATTATAGTGCGGGTGCGTGGGTGGGCCCGGCTGACCCTCACCCTACCCTTCTCCCGCGGAGCGGGAGAGGGGAACTGAGGGCGTCATTGTCTGCTGAGCCCGGCAGGACCCGCTGGCATCCACCTGGCAGTGTAGAATGCCCCCTGTGCCCGATGCCTTGCCTCAACCCGACCGGGATCGATTGAGCGCGCTGGCGGCTTTGGTGCTGCTGGCGATCACCCTCGTGCGGATCGTGTCGCTTCCCGAGTTGGAGGCTCAGGCGCAAGCCTTCGGCTTGATCGTGAGGGTGAGTCTGAGCACCGGGTCGGTGTTGATCGTGCTGGCCTCGGCCGTGACCATCACCGGGGCGGACTGGATGGTTCGATCACATCCGCTGCTCAAAGGTATCGGGCGGCGCCTCGATCATCTGGTTCTTCCGGGCCTGTCGACGCTGGCGGTGGGAGTCGTCCTCACGGGAATTCCCGAAGGGCCGGGACTATGGCTCGGGCTGCCTGCGGCGGCGGCTCTGTTGATCGGCGTGCTCGTGGCCGAGTTCATCGTCGTCGATCCTCAGGATCCTCGAGCCGAGGCTGCCTCCATGGGCCTCCAGGCCTTGGGAATGGCCTCGCTGGCCATCAGCCTCACCGGGATTCTCGGACACGGCACGCGCGCCATCTTTGCCGTACCTGCCTCGCTCATCGCCGGAACCGCCATCGCGTGGCGCGCGCTGCGCCTGCGCGGGGCCGAGGGCCGCGTGTTGCTGTATGCCGTATTCGTCGGGAGCGTGATTTCCGAACTGGCCTGGGCCCTGCACTATTGGCCCGTGAAGCCGCTTCAAGGGGCTATCTTCCTGGCGCTCGCCGGGTATGCCGCGCTGGGCGCGGCGCAGGCTCATTCCGTCGGCCGGTTGACCGGCAGGCTGGCGATCGAGTACGCCGGCCTGGCCGGCGCCGGGGCGATCGCCACCATCCTTCTGACGTAGAGCCCGTCCGTCATTCCTCCTTGGCCGGACGAGCCTTTCGCGCCCTCCAACCCACGAGCCTCTCCTCACCTCGACTCAGGCGAATCAGGTTCGGCCTCAAGGCAAGCACCATCAGGATTTCGGCCGCAAGCCCGTAAGCCGCGTATGCCCATGGGCCCAGGCCGGCCAAGGCCCGGTATGTGAAGACGGCCATAGCCAGAAGTCCCACGCTCAACGTGGCGACCGAGGCATACCCGATTCCGAACATCAATATGGGCCCAAGGGGCACCAGCAGAGCTACGACCGGGGCCATCGGGATGCCCGCGCCCACAGAGGATGCGCCTCCCGCACCCCCTCGAAGCCGGAGCCTGCCATCGCGCAAGTCCGGGAGGAAGATCGAATGGTTGTGGCCCAGCACGGCCATGGCGCCGGCCACGGCATGAACCCATGGCTCTTCAGGGGCCACTCGCTGCGCCAACAGCACGGCCGCCGCCCCCTTGGCGACATCTCCGATCGCCGTCAGCGCGCCCGCCCAGATTCCAGCCGTCCGCATCACATTGGTGCCGCCCGTCCGACCGCTGTGCTCGTCGAGGACCTCTTTGCCAGTGGTGAGTCGAACGACGATGACCCCGATCGGTAGCGATCCAATCAGGTATGCGAGCAAGGCTGGTCCCACAATTGCCCAATTCATCCTGAGTCACCTTCGGCGCCGGATGCGGCCTCGACCGTGAAAGGAATCTCGCGCGCG
>DASSGB010000173.1:0-2758 GCA_035693825.1 Anaerolineales bacterium | reverse complement strand
GCTCCCCTCCTTCGCGATTGTGGGTCTCCCGGACGCGGCTGTGCAGGAAAGCCGCGAACGGGTCCAGGCGGCGATCAAGAACGCCGGCCTGGTCTTCCCGCGCCAGCGGCTCACGGTCAACCTGGCGCCGGCCGCGCTGCGCAAGGAAGGTCCGGCCTACGATCTGCCGATCGCTTTAGGCGCGCTGGTGGCCTCCGAGCAGATTTCACCGGACGGTCTGGAGGGCGCTCTGGTGGTCGGCGAGCTGTCGCTGGATGGATCGGTCCGCCACGTAGCGGGCGTTTTGCCGATGGCAGCCCTCGGCAAAAGCGAAGGCTTCCATCGTCTCTTCGTGCCGGCTTCGGACGCCGGGGAGGCTGCACTGGTCGAGGGTCTCGAAGTCATCCCGGTCGAATCGCTGACGGCGCTCGCCAATCATCTGAGCGGCGTCGTGCCGATCGCGCCGGCCCGTCCTCCCGAACTCGCGGAACCGACGATGCTCGGCCTGACCGACTTCCGCGAGATCCGGGGCCAGGAGCACGCCAAGCGCGCCATGGAGGTGGCCGCAGCCGGCGGGCACAATCTGCTGATGATCGGCCCGCCGGGCGCGGGCAAGACGCTCCTGGCGCGTGCGCTGCCCTCCATCCTGCCGCCTCTATCGGCCGACGAGGCCCTGGATGTCACCCGCGTCTACTCCGTCGCCGACCAATTGCCTTCCGACACGCCGCTGCTCCAGGTCCGTCCGTTTCGCGCGCCGCACCACACCATTTCGCACGCCGGCCTGGTGGGCGGAGGCAACTGGCCCCGGCCGGGCGAGATCTCGCTGGCGCACCGCGGCGTTCTCTTCCTGGATGAATTGCCCGAGTTCGGCATGCGCGTCCTCGAAGTGCTTCGGCAGCCGCTCGAAGACAAGGTCGTGACGATCAGCCGCGCGCGTGGTTCGCTGTCCTTCCCGGCCAACTTCATGCTGATCGCGGCCATGAATCCTTGTCCATGTGGATACGCCGGGGACCTTGTGCGCGACTGCAGCTGTTCGCCGTCGACCATCCTGCGTTATCAGAAACGCGTTTCAGGCCCGCTGCTGGACAGGATCGACCTGCATGTCGACGTGCCGCGCGTCGAGTTCGAAAAGCTGACCGATGATCGTCTGGGCGAGCCGTCGGAAGTCATCCGATCGCGCGTCGGGTCGGCCCGGGCGCGCCAGAGGGAGCGCTTGAGCCCGTATGGCCGTGTGACCAACGCCGACATGGGACCGGCGGAGATTCGCCACCTGTGCCGCCTGGACGACGCCGGGCGGGCCCTGGTGCGTCAGGCGATGGCCCAGCTGCAGCTGACCGCCCGCGCCTACCACCGGGTGCTCAAGGTCGCCCGGACGATTGCCGACCTGGCGGGCGAGGCCGAGATCGCCCCGGCTCATCTGGCCGAAGCCCTGCAGTATCGCCCCCGCCGCTGGGGCTGAGTCTGCCTTCCCCAGAACTGGCCGTCACCCAATGTCGGCTGTCGGTGCTTAATCGGGGTAAGATTGTCTCGATTGCCGCTTCCGGTCTGGAAGCGACCGCCGAGAGGGAGGAACCGATGGCAGTAATGGCCTCAGCCGCAGCCGGCCCGCGGCAAGACCACCTTTGGCTTTGGAACCGCCGCTGGGATCTCATGTTCATTTCGCTGTCCGTCCTCATGGTCGGTATCCCTTACCTGACCTATCTTGGCCTGCTCTCCATCGAGACCAGTCTGGCGCCGTTTGCCGCCCGCCTGGGGACCACGGTGGGAGACTTGAGCCGCAATGTGATCAACGGAATCGTGGCGCTTTCGGTGGGCGGGCCTCACATGTATGCCACCTTTTCGCGCACCGCCATGGACACCGACTTCGCCCGCCGCAACCCATGGTTCCTTCGGGCCTCGCTGCTCATCCCGGTCATCGTCGTGACCTTGGCCGTGGTCAATCTGCCGCTCCTGCTGACGGTCTTCTTCTTCTGGGCCTCGATCCACGTCCTTCATCAGATCGTCTATATCACCGAGCTCTACAACCAGCGCCAGCCTAAGACTCTTTCGCTCATCAGCCGCGCCGCGGACTACGGGGTCATCCTGACCTGCCTGTATCCACTGGCGGCGTGGAAGATCTCGACGGGCGACTT
This sequence comes from Anaerolineales bacterium, assembly GCA_035693825.1. GTDB lineage: Bacteria > Chloroflexota > Anaerolineae > Anaerolineales > E44-bin32 > MGOM01. The sequence continues at coordinate 647 of DASSGB010000173.1, read as the reverse complement.
CAAGATCGGCTTGAACGACTTGAGCGCGGTGGTGGGGTCGATCGTTCCTTTGGGACCCTGGATGGTATGGGCGGCGAGCGCGGCCTTCGGTTTGGCGCTCTTGGTGTGGCTGGGCAAAACGGTCATGGAGGCTCGCCAGGGGACGATCCACTGGCCCAAGACGATCTTCATCGGCCTGACCGTGGTCGCCTCGTTCTTCGTGCCCGCCCTGGGGAATCTGGATACGGCCTTCCAGGGCATGAACCTCTGGCATTCGTTTCAGTACCTGGCGCTCACCTGGATGATCAACCACCTGCGCTGGCAGCGGGGCGAGCTCGAGAGGTCGCCGTTCGTGAAACGGATGTCGACCGATGGCTCGGCGCGCTCCTATTACGTCTTCAACATCTTCCTGACCATCGCCGACGGCGCGCTGGCCGTGGTGGTCTTCTTCGTGATGCGCTATGTGTTCGGAACGACGTTCGACTTTGCTTTCGACCGGGCCTACTACATCGCCATCCTGAGCTTCCTGTGGATCCACTATTACCACGACCATTTCCTGTTCACTCAACCGCAAGTGATTCGCCAGTCCGCGCCTGCGGCCGCGGTGCCTGCCACCGCCGCCGCTTGACCTGATCATCCTGCGTCAAACCCAAACCCGGTTTGCAGCG
>DASSGB010000172.1:0-9393 GCA_035693825.1 Anaerolineales bacterium | reverse complement strand
AGCGCCAGCAGCAGAAGGACCGGCTGGAACGCCGGTATGGAGAAGCGTCGTGAGTTTGGCGGATCCGACGGTCGATCTTCCGAGGACCCGCTCGGAGCGAGTTCGAGCCCGGCGCGTGGGCCTGCCCCGGCGCGAGTCGTCGAGGCGGCGCCATCCGGAGCCGGGCCGAAAGTCGCGTCCGCGCCGCCTGTGGGAGCTGGCCTGGCCGCTCGAGGTCGGCGCTCGTTTGCGTCTGCCGGCCCTGCCGGCCATGCGCACGGGCGCCCGGCTGCTCTCGCTCGGCTTGGTCGTTGCCACGGTGTGGACGCTCGGGAGCGCCTTCCGCAGCGCCGACTTCCAGGTGGCCGAGGCTGAGGTGGGCGAGACTCAGCTGTTCGACGCCGATCGCGTCCGCTCCATCGCCGGTGTGGACGGGATGATGGTCTTTCTGGTGGATGCGCGGGAAGTCGAAACGCGGCTGATGCAGCAGCCCGAAATCCAACAGGCCGAGGTGAGCGTGCGTTGGCCGAATCGCGTCGCGATCGACATCGTCGAGCGCCAGCCCATGGTGGAGTGGAACGACGGCGGGCGCGTTTGGTGGCTGAGCGACGACGGCATTGCCTTCCTGCAGCACGGGGAACGCGAGGGCCTGGTGCGAGTCGAAACGAAGCAGCCCGTGCTGGACATTCAACCTGATCCGCTGGCCCCGGCCATCGAACCCGAGATTCTCTGGGCGGCGGCGGCACTGAAATTGCAGGTCCCCGAGGCGGAGGTCCTTCGCTTCGACGCTGAGCACGGTCTGGGATTCGAAGATCCGCTTGGATGGACGGTCTACTTCGGACATTCAGGAGACATGGTGTTGAAGGTGAAGCTGTACCGCACGATTGCCCAGGGGCTGCAGGCGAAGGGCGTCGAGGCCGAGTGGGTGAGTGTGGAGGATCCGGCCACGCCCTACTACCGGGTCAAGAGAGACTGACGTGTCGGCAGCCATGATGGCTCCGGAAGAAATCATCTTCGTCGGCATGGACGTCGGCACGACGAAGGTGTGCGCATTGGTGGGAAACCTCAACGAGGACGGGCAGGTCCGGGTCATCGGCGTGGGCATCGCGCCGTCGCAGGGCATGCGCAAGGGCGGCGTCGTCAGCCTGGAGGGTGTCGCCCGGGCCGTGGAAGCCGCCAAAGACAAGGCCGAGCGTTCTTCGGGTTACGAGATCACCTCCGCCCTCGTCAGCCTGTCGGGAGCGCAGATCGCTTCGCTCAACAGCAAGGGCATGGCCGGAGTGTCGGGGCGGATCATCGGGACGGACGATGTGGCGCGGGCGCTCGAAGCCGCGCGCTCGATCGCGCTGCCGTACAACCGCCAGGTCATCCACGTCATTCCGCGGGGCTACGTCGTCGACGGCCAGGATGGCATCAAGTCGCCCATCGGCATGCACGGCTACCGGCTGGAAGTCGAGGCGCATATCGTGACCGCCGCCACGACGGCGCTGCGCAACATGGAGAAAGCCTTCGAGGCCTCCGGGCTCGGAGTGGACGGCTGGGTGCTTGGACCGCTGGCTTCGGCCGAGGTCGTGTTGACCGAAACCGAACGCGAGATGGGCGTCGTGCTGTGCGATGTCGGCGGCGGAACGTGCGATCTCGCCGTCTATATCGAAGGCGCCGTCTGGCACACGGCCGTGATTCCCGTCGGAGGCGACCACCTGACGAGCGACATCGCTCAGGGACTGCATCTGCCTCCCGAAACGGCCGAAGCCGTGAAGCAGCGGCACGGTCATGCGCGCCTGTCGGCCATCGACCCGGCCGAGATGTTCGCCGTCCGGCCTTTCGGGCAGGACAAATCGATCCAGTATCGGCGGACGGACCTGGCGGCGGTCATCGAGCCGCGAGTCGAAGAGCTGTTTTCGCTGGTGCGCCAGGAAATCAAGCGCTCCGGTTACGACGGCCTGTTGCCGGCCGGCATGGTCCTGACCGGGGGCACCAGCCTGCTGCCGGGGATTCGCGACGTCGCCGGAGAGGTCCTGCGCTTCCCGGTTCGAGTCGGAGAGGCGGAGGAGTTGCGGGGCCTGGTGGACCAGCTTCGCTCACCGTCCTTCTCGACCAGCCTGGGATTGCTGGAGTGGGCCCGCTTGCAGGACGAACAGTCGCGGCTGGACGGCCGCGGATTGGCCGGATTGACTCTGCCCAAACTGGATCTTGCTCGCGCCGCGGACTTTTTCAAGCGGCTGCTGCCGGGATGAAAGCGCCGGCTGCGGCCCGAAGAATGCACGAGGAGGCTTCATTACCATGGACACCCGGGCGCCGGATCCGGCGCAAGACGAGACGAAACCCATGATCGCCAGGCGCGCGCCGCGGGCGCATGCGGCCGCCGACCCGGCGCTTCCGACAAACTCAGCAGCCAGGAGGAGGGACGAGATGTATCCGCAATCGAAGACCGAGTCGTTTGCCAGGATCATGGTCATCGGGGTGGGCGGTGGAGGCAGCAACGCCGTCAACCGGATGATCGAGGAAGGACTGGCGGGCATTGAATTCATCGCCGTCAACACCGATGCCCAGGCCTTGCTGCTGTCGAACGCCCCAACCCGGGTGCGCATCGGCGACAAGCTGACGCGCGGCCTGGGCGCCGGAGGCAATCCGGAGGTCGGACAGAAGGCGGCCGAGGAATCGGCTGAGGACCTGTACGAGGCCATCAAGGGCGCCGACATGGTGTTCATCGCCGCCGGCATCGGCGGCGGCACGGGCACGGGCGCGGCACCGGTCATCGCCCAGATCGCCAAAGAAGTCGGCGCGCTGACCATCGGCGTCGTGACGCGGCCCTTCACCTTCGAGGGCGGCAAGCGCGCCGCAGCCGCGGAAACCGGCATCGGCGGACTCAAGGAGCACGTCGATACCTTGATCGTGATCCCCAACGACCGCCTGCTCCAGATCGCCGACAAGCGCGCCAGCCTGCAGGACGCATTTCGCATGGCGGACGATGTGCTGAGGCAAGGCATCCAGGGCATCAGCGAATTGATCACCGTCCCGGGGCTGATCAACCTCGATTTCGCCGACGTGCGAACGATCATGTCCGAGGGCGGGGCGGCCCTGATGGCGGTGGGTCACGCCACCGGAGAAGATCGAGCCCGAGCCGCGGCCGAGCAGGCGATCTCCAGTCAGCTGCTCGACATCACCATCGACGGCGCTCGAGGCATTCTGTTCAACGTGACCGGCGGCCCGGGACTGAGCCTGTTCGAGGTCAACCAGGCGGCGGCCATCATCAAGGAAACCGCGCACCCCGACGTGAACCTGATCTTCGGGGCCGTGATCGATCCGAACATCGGCGACGAACTGCGCATCACGGTCATCGCCACCGGATTCGAGCGGACGGCCGCCACCGCGCGCCGACCGGTGCGTCGCGCCGCGAGCCGAACCGAGGCCCAGGCGACGCAGCGGCCGATCGAAGTTCCGGTCGAGGAGTTCCAGCCGCGCGCCTTCGACGTCAACGACCTGGACATTCCCTCCTTCCTGCGCCGGCGGTGAGAGAAGTGGTCAGTGGTCGGTGGTCAGTGGTGAGTGGTGAGTGGTAATTAGTGATTAGTGATGAGGGATGAGGGATCCGTGACTCGGTGATCCGATGGCCCGGTGCCCTGGTGCCCTGGTGCCCTGGTGCCGTGTTGCCCGACGGATCACCGACCTCCACCTCGCCCGTCACGGGGACCGGAGGCTGCCCGGTCCCTCAGGTCGGCCGGCGTTGTCTTGCCTCCTCCCGACGCCGGCCGACCGCGCTTGGTCCAAGTGTTCATTCCCCAGTGCCCAGTGCCCCGCCGCCGAACAAATCACCAATCACGTATCACTACCTCGTTCTCCTTAAGGTTCCCCCTCCCGTGGACTTGCGCCCTGGCGGAATGGCGTGCTATGATTTGGGCCCCAGACCCGAAGATATCGGGGGAAGCCCGTCGCCGGCGCGCAGATCTGGCGCCCGAACAGTCGTTCGCTGGGGAGGGGTCGTCTATGCGGTGCCCCTACTGTCGCAGCCATCGAACCCGCGTGATCGACACCTCCCACGACGCCCGGGGCGGGGTTCGGCGGAGGCGCGTGTGCCAGGAATGCCGGAATCGATTCAGCACGTACGAGCGCGCCATCCTGGCCACGCCGCTCGTCGTCAAGCAGGACGGCACGCGTGAGGAGTTCGATCGGGACAAGCTGGCGCGAGGAATCCGCATTTCCTGCGCCAAACGGCCGGTTCCAGCGGCCGACATCGATCGCATGGTGGGCGAGATCGAGGCCACGCTGCAGACGCTGGGGAAGTCCGAAGTGTCATCACGCGTGATCGGCGACATGGTCATGGCGGGTTTGAAGGAACTCGATCACATCGCCTACGTTCGGTACGCCATCGTGTACCTCGGGCTGGATGATCTGCGGGCGATCCAGACCGAGATCGACGCGCTCCTCGAAAGCTGATTCCGCTTCCGCGCCGCTCGGAGGCCGAGCCTCCATGGCGGCGCGTGTCGTTCGACGGCCGGGAACCTTCTGGCGGCCGGCCGGGCGGTGCGGCGCACGAGGCGCGCTCCGGGGAAGTCCACTGAGGTAGCGACGGAGGTTTGCGATGTTCGAGAGCACGCACACGGAGGTTCGTTCCCCGGACACCAGCGTGCGAGGCGCACGACCTCCGCGTCCTGAGGGTCTGCGACAGGTGGACCTGAGCGAAAACGCCCGCACCGTCCTGACCAAACGCTACCTTCGTCGTGGCCCCGACGGATCGCCGATCGAGTCGATCGAAGACATGTTCTGGCGCGTCGCCTGGCACGTGGCCGAAGCCGAGAACGAGTGGGGCGGCGACGTGTTGGCGGTGGCCCTGCAGTTCTACGATCTGCTGGCTTCCAAGTCGTTCTTTCCCAATTCACCGACGTTCACGGGGGCTGGCACGCCGCTGGGCCAACTGGCGGCGTGCTTCGTCCTGCCCATCACCGACGACATGGGCCGCGATTCCGCCGGCATCTTCCAGACTCTGCGGGACGCGGCCCTGATCCAGCAGACCGGCGGCGGCAACGGCTTCTCCTTCAGCCGCCTGCGACAGCAGGGGGCCGTAGTCAAGTCGTCCGCGGGTGTGGCCACCGGACCGGTGGGCTTCCTGAGGGTTTACGACAAGGCCTTCGGGGAGGTCGCGCAGGGCGGGACGCGCCGCGGCGCCAACATGGCGGTCTTGCGCGTCGATCATCCAGACATCCGGCAGTTCATCACCTGCAAGACCGACGAAAACCAGATCACGAACTTCAACATCTCCGTCGGAGTCACGGATGCTTTCATGCAGGCCGTGCGCGACGACGGCAACTATGATCTGGTGGCTCCGCACACCGGCGAAGTGGTGGAGACGGTTCGCGCCCGGGAGATCCTCGATCTCATCGTGCGCCAGGCCCACCACAATGGCGAGCCGGGCATGCTCTTCCTCGATGCGGCCAACCGGGCGAATCCCGTGCCGCACCTGTACGACCTGGAAGCGACCAACCCGTGCGGGGAACAGTGGCTGGGCCCGTATGAGAACTGCTGCCTCGGATCGATCAATCTGGCCGAGCACTTCGCGCCCGGAGGGGGAGTCGATTGGGAGGGCCTGCGCCAATCGACCGTATTGAGCACACGATTCCTGGATGACGTCGTCACCGCCAACGCCTATGTTCCGGCCGTGCCCCAGCTTCGTGAAGCCGCGCTGCGGGCGCGGCGCATCGGCCTGGGGATCATGGGGCTGGGCGACCTCATGTACCACGTCGGCGTCCGCTACGGATCGCAGGAGTCGCTGGAATTCGCGGCGCAGGTGATGGAATTCGTCCGCTTTCACTGCATGCAGACCAGCGTTGAATTGGCCGCCGACCGCGGGCCCTTCATTGCCATCCGCGGCAGCATCTACGATCCTGAGGACCTGCACTGGGTTCCGCCCACGCCGATCGAGCCGTATCGCGCGGATTTCGGCCGGCCGCCACTGGATTGGGACGTCGTCGTTCAAGGCATTCGCCGGCACGGCATTCGCAATGCGGCCCAGACGACCATTGCTCCAACCGGGACGATCGCCACCGTGGCCGGATGCGAAAGCTACGGCTGCGAGCCGGTCTTTGCCCTGGCCTATTACCGTCACGTCGACGACCGCGGCCAGGACCTGCGCCTCACGTACACCAGTCCGCTGTTTGAGCAGGCGTTGATCGAGGCCGGCGTGGACGAAGCCGAACGTCAGACCCTGGTCCAGCAGATCATGGACAAGGGATCGTGCCAGGAGGTCGAGGGTCTGCCGGAGGAGATCCGCCAGGTCTTTGTCGTTTCCCAGGACATCACCGCCGAGGAGCACGTTCGGATCCAGGCCGCGCTGCAGGCCTTTGTCGACAACAGCCTCAGCAAGACCTGCAATTTCCCCGAGACGGCCTCTTCGGAAGACGTCGCTCGGGCTTACCTCCTGGCCTGGGAGTTGGGCTGCAAGGGCCTCACGGTCTACGTCACCGGGTCGCGGCAGAAAGTGGTCCTGGAAACCAAGGCCACCGCCGCCAAGAAAGGCGCGGCCCTGGAAGCGGCGCCGGCGCAGCTGCCCTTCTGGTACGAGGGCAAGAAGCCGAGACCGCCACGCCTCGACGGCTGCACCTATCAGACCAGCACGCCTCTCGGCAAAGCGTTCATCACCATCAACCAGAATAGCGAGGGCCAACCCTTCGAAGTGTTCATCACGACGGCCAAAGCCGGCTCCGAAACCGCGGCGGTCTCCGAAGCCATCGGCCGGTTGATCTCCTACGTTTTGCGAGTCGCCTCGCCGGTATCGCCGCGCGAACGCATGGCCGAAGTCGTCCGCCAGTTGGCGGGGATCGGCGGAGGCCGCCCCCTCGGTTTCGGACCCAACCGTGTCCTTTCTCTGCCGGACGGGCTGGCGCGGGCGTTGGCCGAGTACCTAGGTGAAACCCCGGAGGCCGTCCCCATGGACATGGGCTTCCCGGCTGCGAGTCAACTCCCGATGGCCATCGGCGATCTGTGCCCCGAATGCGGCTCGGCGACGCTCGTGGCGGAGGAAGGCTGCCGCAAGTGCTACACCTGCGGCTACAGCGAGTGCTAGCCAGCCTGCGCATTCGCAGCCCAATCGCAAACGGGATGGAGGCGGGCTCAGGGAGCCCGCCTCCTCTCGTCTCCATCCGTTCCCGTTCCGCGAGCACCTGGATGAAGTCAGACCGTGGTTCCTCTCTCTCGCGGGGGGCAGGGTTGAGAGCTAGACCATGGTCCTTTCTAGTCAGCGCGGGGCAGAATTGAAATTCCGACAATCGTCCCCTATCCCGCTCCGCGGGAGAGGGGCAGGGGTGAGGGTCACCTCCGCCCATCCGCTCCGCCCGCGTTTCGTGTAAGATTCTCCGGCAACCCGAAGGAAGCCCCGGGGGTGCTTAGCATGATCACGTTTCGAGAAACCATGGATGGCCTGCAGCGGCTCAACGAGCTGCTGCGCACCGTCCCCGATGTCGAAGAAGCGGTTCAGCGCGCCCTCCACGGCCTGGCCGACCTGCGGTCGATGCTCGAGTCGCCGCGCGCACGCCAGGCTCCGGGAACGCAAGAGGTGCGCGACTACATCGATCGTGTCGTCCTTCCTCAACTGATGGGCGTGCGCGACGCCCTGGAGGTCGGCACGGCCGACAACTTCAAGCGGCTGCGGACGGCCCAGGATCAGGCCGACCGAATGATGTCCCGCCTGCAAATGCTGACCGACGGCTCGGTCGACAACCTGTTCGGATAGTCCTCGGGTCACCCATGTCCGGATCCACCAAGCGCTTCGTGCTCGTGGCGGGCAACATCGGCTCGGGCAAGACCTCCCTCACGGAACGCCTGGGACAACGGCTGGGCTGGAAGACGGCTTACGAGTCGGTCCAGGACAACCCCTACCTGGCCGACTTCTACACGGACATGAGGGCCTGGGCCTTCCATCTGCAAATCTTCTTCCTCGGCCACCGGGCGCGCATGCACCTGGCGCTGGCTCGCGGAACCGAATCGGCCATCGTCGATCGATCCATCTATGAGGATGCCGAGATCTTCGCCCGGGCTTCGCTCGAGCTGGGCAACGTGAGCGAACGCGACTACCAGGCTTACCGAACGGTCTACCAGCTGGTCATCGATTCGCTCCCCCCTCCGGACCTGTTGCTGTTCCTCAAGGCGCCGGTGCCGGTGCTGATGCGGCGAATTCGCGAACGCGCCCGCGACATCGAGCGGGGCGTCAGCGCGGATTACCTCACTCTGTTGGATCGCTACTACGAGGAGTGGCTGAGCCGCTTCGACCTGTGCCCGGTATTGACGCTCCGCACGGACGATCTGGATTTCGTCCACAAACCCAGACATCTCGAGATCGTGATCGAACGCATGTACGAGAAGCTAGCCGGCCGGGAAGAAGTAGCCTTCCCGAGCGACTGAACGGCGGGGCAGGCCCCACAAGCCCGCAATTTACACGGTTCTTACACTCCGGCCACAGCCTCATCGCGGCATTGCCCCACGATTCCTCCAGACAACTGGACTTGGAGGAATGTCATGAGCAGCATAGCCAACCGAGCCGTGATCCTCGCCCTGGCGGCCAGCCTGACGCTGACCGGCACCGCAGCCGCCCAAGAAGAGAGGCCCCAGGCCCTCCACGCCAAGGGGGAGGTCACCTCCGTGGACGTGAGCGCCTCGACGTTCAGTCTTCATACTCTGCGTGGCGAGGACTTGACGTTCGAGGTTGACTCGGAAACCAAGTTCGAAGGGCCTCAAGGCGAACTGGAAGGACTGGAGGCTCTCGAGCCCGGGATGCTCGCGGCCATCGCCGCAGAAAGGCAAGACGATGGCTCGCTCCTGGCGATCAGAGTCGTCGCGGTTAACAAGGGCGACCTGCTGCGCGTCGCCGGCGAGATCACGGGCGTCGTGCCGGGCCAGGGATCGTTCACGCTGGAGACGCGCCGCGGCGTAACCTACGAGTTCCAGACCGGTGAGAGGACTCGCTTTGTCAGCCGGGATGGGTCGATCGAAGATATCCACGACCTGAAGAAGGGCATGAAGGCGGCCGTGCTGGCCTTCCGCCTAGAGGGCGGCGAGTGGTTCGCCCGGGTGGTGGCCGCCGGCAATCCGGATGACAGGCCGCGGATCGACGTGCGCGCCGCCGGACGCATTACCCGCGTGGAGTCGTCATCTCTCACCGTGGAGGCTCGCGACGGGCGGGTCCTCGTCTTCCAGGTGACGGACGCCACACGGTTCAAGTCGCGGGACGGAAGCGTGGACAGTTTCGATGATCTCGAGGTCGGGATGAGGGCTATCGTCCTCGGCCGAGAGGAGGCTGGAGAGCTCATCGCTCTCGGCGTGGGCGTGGGAGCACCCAAGCCCATTCAGGATACCGAGGCGGCACCGGATCGCGGGGCCTGAGGCAGCGCGTCCGGTTTCCGTAGTAGGGGCACGCCACCGTTC
>DASSGB010000171.1:0-2832 GCA_035693825.1 Anaerolineales bacterium | reverse complement strand
AGACGTGACGGCGCTCACCAAGCATCTGCAAGGGGCGGCGTACGACATCGTAAGTTCGATCGACACCGAGGAAGCGTTCCCGGCGATGCATCGCCTGCCCCCGGGTGGAAGACTCGTCCTGGAAATCCATTCGCCGTATCGGGAGAACGTCGTCTACCTGCGATGGCTCGACAGGCTCGAGATCGCCGCCTTTCTCGTTCCATCTTTCTTTCAGGCCTCGGTAGCACGGGCCCGTCTGGGGCCGCGGGCGCCCATCCTGGTTGTGCCGAACCCGCTTCGCGCACGATTCGCCGCGGACCCCGACGATTTCATCCCCAGGCCGCCCAAGCCGGTCGTGGCCTGGATCGGTCGACTGGATCGGGTGAAGAACTGGCCCGAGTTCCTGAAGATCGCGGCCGCGGTGGCCGAGCGGATGCCGGGGATCGAAGTGTGGGTGGCAGGCAAGGCGGACCACGCGGATGTCGAGCGTCGATTTCTCCACCGCGCCCAACGCCTCGGTCTGCTGGGACGTCTCAGGTGGTTTCGGGACTTCCCCCACGAGCAGATGCCGCGCCTGTTGGACGCGGTGCGCGACTCCGGCGGAGTCGTGGTTTCGACCTCGCGTTTCGAATCATTTGGGATGACGGTGGCCGAGGCCATGGCCCGCGGCTGCGCCGTCGTCGTTCCAGAGCTCGGGCCTTTCGGCGAATTCGTCACCCAGGGCAAGACCGGCTTCCTGTACCCGCCAGGCTCAACGGTGATGGCGGAGCGGCAGATCGAGGAGCTGATCACGGACTCCACCCTGAGGGTCGATTGCGGACGCAGGGCTCGCGAAGCCATCCTGGCCCGCCACTCTCCGGATCGCGCGATTCCGGCACTTGTACGAGTGATGGCCGACTTGGTCCGACCGTCAAGCGAAGCAGCGAGTCGCAGGAGCACGTTCTCGCCAGCCCCGGCATACTCCGTTGAAGACGGCCTGGCGGACACCCAATGAGTTTCCGTCACGCGAAGGGCGGACGTCACGATGCACCTTGGCCCATGCCCCAGGTGCCTGAGGGCATCACATTCTTGATTCTCGCCCGGGATGAAGCCTGCGTCCTGGGGGAGACACTCACTTCGCTGACGGGTGCGGTGAGCCGCGAGGATCGGATTCATGTAGTGGCCGACGGGTGCCGGGATGCGACGGCGGAGGTGGCTGCAGGCCGCGGGGCTGTCGTCCATGTGCGAAAGGACACGGGCGTGAGGGGCAAAGGCGTCGCGCTTCGGTGGTGGTTGGCGCAGACGCGCTGCTCTTCAACTCCGATGGATGCGATCGTGCTGTTGGACGCCGACACTCGCCTGGGCCCGGGGTTTGTGCCGGCAATCCGCCGACGCCTGGCCCGAGGCGAGCCGGTCATCCAGGCACGCCTCGAGCCTGAAGTGAGGAACGGAGATCCACTGATCCGGCTGGCGGCGTTCTCCGACATCGTCGAGCAACAGGTATACGACGCCTGGAACGCGCGCATGGGCTGGCCGGTGCGGATCCGAGGCACGGGAACCGCCTTCCGCCGCTGGGCGCTGGAGCGAGCCACGGCGAGACTGCAGACGTCCGCCGAGGACCTTGAGATGACCCTCGTTCTCGCCGCTGAGCGGATCGGGATCACGTTCGCGAACGAAGTGTCCGTGGCCGACCCCAAGCCGCGCACTCTGGAGGGTGCGGAAGGCCAGCGTGCGCGGTGGTTCAAGGGGCAGCTCCAGACTCTGCGCACGCATCCTGACCTGGTGGGCCGGCTGCTGCTCCAGGGACCTCGGGGTTTGGCCGTCCTGTCTTCCGTGTTGCTCAAGCCAAAGGCGCTCGTGATGCCTCTCAAGACTGTCATCACCCTCCTGGCCGCTCTTCTTGCAGCCCAGTCCGGTGGGGCTGCAGTTCCGATTGCCATCGGCGGGGTGATCTGGCTCGGGCTGGACGTTGGCGGGGTGTTGTACGGGCTGCGATTCGTAAGTGAACGTCGGAAAACCCTTCTGGCGATGCTGTCATGCCCGGCCTACCTGATCCTGTGGCTCAGAAGCGTCTTTCTGGCGGCGCGCTCGCGCGATCCCTGGCTGCGCTCGCGGCCGGCCGCAACCGCTCCGTCCGAAGGCGGTCTGGACCTTGTGCCCGACAACCCACACTGAGTCAGGGCGGGGGGCCGGCGCCCTGCCGGACGGAGCCCTGATCTTCGCCGCGCTATCCTTCTTCTATCTCTTCAGCTTCGGCGGCGTCTTTCGGGTCGACGATGAACATATCCTGGCCGCAAGGGCACAGAGCCTTGCCTTGTGGGGGACGCTGGACCAGCCTCAAGTCGAAGGCAACCTGCGTGTCCGCGAGCTGACAGCTTATGGCGACGCGGCCATACAGATCGAGCCGGGGCAGGCTGTGCTTGGGGCCGCGCTCTACACGCTGGGTACGCATGTGGGAGGCGGAGCCGCCCAGGCGCTGTTCGTGATGAATCTGTTGGCGACTGCCGCGACGGGCGCGGCTGTCTTCGCGACCGTCATGCGCCTCGGGTGGCGCCGAGGCACCGGATTGTGGTGTGCGGCGCTCTTCGGGCTGGGCACGATGGCTTGGCCCTACTCGACCACCTACTATCGAGATGTCCTGGCCATGCTCGCGGCCTCACTCGCATTTTTCGCCTGGGCTTGTGCATTGAGAACACGAGGCATCGTCCATGGGCTCGCGTTGGGGGGCGCGGCTCTGGCGGTGGCAGCCGGCGCGTTCGCCAAGAACATCAGTCTCGCTCTCATCGTCGCCTTTGCTCCGGTGGTGATCTTCGCCGGTTCGAACCACCTGGGCGCGAGGCAGGTCCGGCTGCGATCGCTCGCCGCGGGGGCGGG
>DASSGB010000170.1:0-6338 GCA_035693825.1 Anaerolineales bacterium | reverse complement strand
CCCTCCGCATCCGACAAGGCCTCGGCCAAAACGAAGATGGCCATGTTCCCTGATTGCTGCCTCAGGCCTCGCAGCAGCCAATAGTCTCGCTCCTGCGCCAGGCGGGCGTTCACCAGCACCAGGTCGGGCCGCACCCGTTCGGCCAGGACCACCGCCTCCTCCGGGCCGGAGGCCTCGCTCACGCGGTACCCGTGCGACTGAATCATCACGATCATCGTCTCGCGCAAGGAGTCCTGCGGCTCGACGACCAGGACGCGCGAGACAGGCTGACCCACGGCGTGCAGCGCGGCCTCGATGGCGCTCACCAGCGCCCCGGTGCCCGTGCGGCGCACGACGAAGTTGACCGCACCCATGCGCACGCCGGCTTGGGGATCGTCGACCGAAGTCATGAACAGGACGGGGATGGACGCCGTTCGCCGGTCGTGTTGGAGAACCATGGCGATGTCGAAGGCTGTCGGATCTCGGGCCAGAATATCGAGCAGGATCAGCGACGGCTTGTCCTCCATCGCCAGGGGCATGACCTCACCGCCGCTGCTCGCGGCAACGACCTCATACCCGGCGGCACGCAGGTCCTGCGCCAGCAGTTCACGCAGGCCAGGCTCTTCCACCATCAGGAGCAGACGCCGCGCGTCATCCGCGCGGCGCGTCAGATGATCTCCCAGGGCGCGCCGAAGAGCTGAAACGTCGGTCGGGGCCAGAGGCGCTGCGCGCAGCGGAAGGATGACCCGAATGCAGCTGTCGGACTCGGTTCGTGTGTCGGCCCACAGGCGTCCGCCATGCCGCTCGAGGACCTGCCGGCACACCGTCGGCGACAGCAGTTGGCCGGGACCCTCGCTGACGAAGCCTCCCCCGTTTTCCAGGATCTCGCCCAGCTTGCGTGCCGTCAGGCCGTTGCCGCGCATGGCGATCGTGACCATCGCCCACGGGCCGGACGGAACGTCCGATGGAAGCTCCCCGGGCTCGGCGGTCTCCGCCGAAACGATATGCGCCCGAACGACGATCTCGCCGTGATCGCTGCGATGCATCGTCAGGGCGATCAGGCTTGACAGGACACGCGCCAGCTCGCCCGGATCGCTGTGGACGGCGGGCAGATGAGCCGGGTATTCGGCCACCACCGATACCGGTCGATCGCCGACGATCCCGGATACTTCGCCGATGGCCTGCTCAATCACCCGCGGCAGATCCACGGCTTCTGGGAGGTTGGTTCCCAAACGGGCCTCCGCTTTCACTCTGGACCGCACAGCTGGGCGTCGTGCCCCAGAGTCCGGTCGGACGCGTTCTTCAGGGCGACCTTTCTGCGCCCGCCGACTCGCCAGGCATACGGCAGACGACATCCACCGGCCACCCCGCCAGGCTGGCCTGGGAAATCATACCTACTCTAGTCTAACCGCCGGCGTGCGCTACTTGCCATCGGCTTACAGAATGCCCTACGGCCCCGTCTTGGGCGGTCCGGCCGGCTCGGACGCGGCCCGCAGAGTCGACATCCTCCATCCTGCGATGTAGAATGCCGATTGTGGAAGCCCAGGTGGCCGTCGCCAAAGTCGCCAAGTACGCCACATCGGTCAGCGGCGACACCCTCGAGATGATCGAGCGGCCCTCAGGGGGCCTGTCCTTCGTCCTGGTCGACGGTCAGCTGTCCGGCCGTTCCGCCAAAGCAATCGCCAATGTCGTTGTGCGCAAGGCGGTGAGCCTTTTGGCCGACGGCGTCCGCGACGGAGCCGCCGCCCGGGCCGCTTCCGACTACCTCTACACGCACCGCTCTGGCAAAGTCCTGGCCTCGCTCAACATCATCTCATTCGATCTGCAGTCCCAGAGCCTGGTGATCACGCGCAACAATCCGGTGCCCATCCTGGTCCTGCGCCGGGGAGCCGTTCACCGCCTGGAGGCACGGGTCGACGCGGTGGGATCGCGGCGGGATGTGAGGCCCGAGATCACCGAGTTCCCTCTCGAGCCGGGCCTGGCGGTCATCGCCTATACCGACGGGCTGGCGCATGCCGGCTCGAGAAAGGGGCAGGTCCTCGACGTGGCGGAGGTCGTGGTCGAGATGGCCGCCCTGGAACCGTGGGATCCCCAGCGTTGGGCGGACGAACTGCTCGGCCGCGCCGTCGCCCTCGACGACGGACGGCCCGCCGATGACATCAGCGTCCTGGTCGGGGTCGTCATGCCTCGCCGCCCCGACGACTCTCGGCGCTTGTTCGTTCGAATGCCGTTGTAGACGACGCCTGGACCCGCCAAGCCGGATTGTACACCCGCCCCGCTCGAACCCCGGCCTCCACGGGAGGCATCGTGATTGTCGGCCCGTGCGCCGCGGGCAAGACAACCCTGGTCAACGGTCTGAAGGCACGCGGGATCCAAGCCCGCCAGATTGCCCAGGAGCACTCTTACGTCCCCAACATGTGGCGAAGACTGAGCCGCCCGGACGTGCTGATCTTCCTGGAGGCCTCGTTCGAGCGCTGTACCGAACGGAAGCGCCTGAGCTGGAGTCGTTCTGAATACCTCGAGCAACTGCGTCGCCTGGCCGATGCCCGCGAGCACTGTCACATCTACATCAACTCTGACTCGCTGACGCCGGAGGAGGTCCTGGCCGAAGCGCTGGATGGTCTGAGGCGCGTGCGTCCAGAAGGGACGTAGGCCAGATACCAAACCCGGTTTGGCTGGGTAGTCAAGACACCAAACCAGGTTCGGCCGGTCAACATGCCTCAGGCCGAGACCTGCCTCGGCCAAACCTGGTTTGGGGTTCAGCCAGACCGGGTTTGGGTTTCCACTGCACCGCCGCGACGCGCTATAATGCCCTTCCCAGCCCTCGAGCGCGAGGGGCTGGTTTTTGTTGAAGGCCGGAGGCGCCCGCCCGCATGAGTGACCGCTACCGCCGTCTGCTGATCGTCACCCTCCTCGTGATCGCCGCCGCGGTCTGGATCGATCTGCCCAACAATCCTGGCATTCATGTCGCCGGCATCGACCGGGATCTGGAGATCGTTCGCGGCCTGGATCTGCAAGGCGGCCTGCGGGTCTTGCTCGAGGCCGACCTGCCTGCGGAGACCGAAGTTACCAGCGAACAGATGCAGGCCGCCCGAGACATCGTCGAGAACCGCGTGAACGCCCTGGGATTGAGCGAGCCGCTGATTCAGGTGGCCGGCAGCCGGCGCATCCTGGTGGAGCTGCCAGGCGTCGAGGATCCCCAGCAGGCCATCGACACCATCCGCGAAACGGGCCTGCTCGAATTCGTCGATTTCAGCGGTTTGAGCGCGACGGAAATCTTGGCCCTGGAGGGCCAGGCCATCCAGACCGACTTCGGTCGGCCGGCGACGGCACCCCAGACCACGCCCACGGTCGAGGCCATCCCTTCAGCACTCGCGCCCACGCCGACGGCCGAGGCACCGGTCTTCCATACCGTCATGACCGGAGCCGAGCTGAAAACCGCGGTGGCGGCACGGAACCAGGCCGGTCAATACGTGGTCGAGTTCAGCCTGACGGACACCGGGTCGGCCGTTTTCGCCGAGTTCACCTCCAGCCACATCGGCCAACCCCTGGCGATCGTGCTGGACCATTTGGTCTTGTCCGCGCCCACGATCCAGGACGCCATAACCCAGGGCCAGGGCGTCATCACCGGCAACTTCACAGCAGAGGAAGCCAACCAACTGGCCGTGCAGCTGCGCTACGGTTCCCTTCCGATCCCTTTGGCGGTCGTGGAGAGCAAGACCGTGGGCCCGACGCTGGGCCAGGATTCGCTGCGCAAGAGCACGACGGCCGGCGTCATCGGGCTGGCGGTCGTCATGGCCTTCATGGCCCTGTACTACCGGCTTCCCGGACTGATCGCCGATCTGGCCCTGCTGGCCTACGCCACGATCACCTTCGCGCTGTTCAAGTTGATCCCGATCACGCTGACCCTGCCGGGCGTGGCCGGCTTTGTCCTTTCCCTGGGGGTCGCCGTCGATGCCAACGTGCTCATCTTCGAACGGCTGCGTGAGGAATTGCGCGGCGGCCGGACGCTCCGCCAGGCGATCGATCTCGGGTTCCAGCGCGCCTGGCCGTCGATTCGGGACTCCAACCTGTCCACCCTGATCACCTGCGGGATCCTGTTTTGGTTCGGGAGCACTTTCGGAGCCAGCATCGTCAAGGGCTTCTCCCTGACTCTGGCCCTGGGCGTGATGGTCAGTCTCTTCACGGCCATCACGGCCACGCGCACCTTCCTCCATGTGGCGCTGGACAGCCTGCGCGTGCCCGAGCACCCCGGCTGGTTCGGCGTCTAGGAGGCGGCATGTTCAACATCGTCGCACGTCGATACTGGTTCTTCGCCATTTCCGCCCTGGTGATCATCCCGGGTTTGGTTGGTCTGGCGTTGTGGGGCTTGCCGCTGGCCATCGACTTCACCGGAGGCAGCCTGCTCGAAGTCCGCTTTGAGTCCGGCAGCCCGCCGCAGCCGGCCGAGATGGTGGCGCTGCTGGAGGAACTGGGCGTCGACGACCCCGTCGTGCAGAGCGCCGGGACCAGCGACATCATCATTCGCGCCCGCCCCATGGACGACGCCCTCGAGGCCAGCGTGTTGGCGGAGATCGAAGATCGTTTCGGGTCGATCACCGAGCTTCGCAACGAGTTGGTCGGGCCGTCGGTAGGGGCGGAGGTGGCGCAGCGGGCCGCCGGCGCCGTCGCTCTGGCGGTTGTGGGGATTCTGGGCTACATCACGTACGCTTTCCGCGGCGTGACGCACGCCTTCCGCTACGGAGTGGCGGCCATCCTGGCTATGCTCCACGACGTCGCCGTCGTGATCAGCATCGAATCCCTCCTGGGGCATTTCCTGGGATGGGAGGTGGATTCGCTGTTCCTGACCGCGCTGCTGACGGTCATCGGCTTTTCCGTCCACGACACCATCGTCGTGTTCGATCGGATCCGCGAGAACCAGCGGATCCATCGGCGCCTGCCCTACGAAAAGCTCGTCAACCACTCCATCGTGCAAACCCTGGCGCGCTCGGTCAACACCCAGCTCACCGTCATGCTGACCCTCCTGGCGCTGCTGCTGTTCGGAGGCGTCACCACGCAGCACTTCGTGACGGTGCTCTTGATCGGCGTCTTCAGCGGCACCTACTCCTCCATCTTCAACGCTGCGCCGATATTGGTCGTCTGGGAAAACCGTGAATGGCGCCGCTGGTTCCGGGGCCCGGCTTAGACACGCGAATCACGCGAAAGGGCCCGGGGCAGCCCGGGCCCTTTTGATCCTTGCCCTCCTGCGCCAGTTTACTTCTCCTCGGCCGACCAGACCGCCACGCGACCGCGACCGTTGCGCTTGGCCTTGTACAGGGCGGCATCCGCGGCCGCCAGAAAGTCCTTGCCGCTCTCGAAGCGCTGCTGCCACTGGGCGACGCCCAGGCTTGCTGAGACGGCTGTGCCTTCGAGGCGGATGGCGAGGATACGGGAGGCGATCCTGTTCGCCACTCGCTCGGCTTCTTCCCCGGTCGCCTCCGGAAGCAAGATGACGAACTCGTCCCCACCGAAGCGCGTCGGACAGTCCACCCGGCGCACCTGACTGCGCACGGCCGCAGCCGCCTGCTGAAGGACGAGGTCCCCGGCCTGGTGGCCGTGCGTATCGTTGATCCCTTTCAAGCCGTCCATGTCGATCATGATGATCGACAGCGGCCGTCCATAACGGTGAGCGCGCTCGACCTCGACTTCGATGGTCTCTCCCAGCTTATGGCGGTTGAAGAGCCCCGTGAGGGAGTCGGTCACCGCCAGCCGCTGGACCTCCAGGAACAGGCGCGCGTTCTCTCGAAGCAAGTGCCGGTATTGCAGAGCGCGTCCCACGGCGATCTCAAACGCCGCCAGAGATTCGATGGGTTTGGTGAGGAAATCGAAGACACCGCCCCGCAAGGCCTCGATGGCGTTTTCGAGGCTGGCGCTGCCCGTGAGGACAATGGCCTGGATATCGGGATCGGTCTGTCGAGCGGCGGCGAAGACCTCAAGCCCGGTGGCCCCGGGCATGTAGACGTCCAGGACGATGATGTCGAACGGATATTCCTGGAGGCAGGCGATGGCCTGATCGCCGTCCTCGGCCTCGACCACGGTCAGGCCCATCTTGCGGGCCCGGCGCACCAGCATCTGACGAAAGTCGTGGTCGTCGTCGGCGATCAGGGCCAGCCCGATCGGCGAATCGTGTTCCGAGGGCGCGCCCGATACGTACAGAGGCGAGGTATCCAACGGGCCCGGCCTCAATGGGCCCAGTGGGGGTCTACGCGGTTGTCCCACAACTGACATTATACGCGGAGGCGGACCCGGCCTACCTTGCAGGTGTCTTACCCCCCTTGCTTGAGTGTGGTCCTCGAGTACTGCCGCAACCTACTCGAACG
>DASSGB010000169.1:0-3903 GCA_035693825.1 Anaerolineales bacterium | reverse complement strand
CAGATGGTGGGCGACGCGGACTCCGGTGGCTACGACCGACTGGTGGCAAAGCTGGCCGCGGGAAGCCCGCTCGAACAGAGGGCGGCGGTCGCGGCCGTGGCCGAGCCGCGCTTGCTGGCCAGCGCGGAGGCCGTTCGGCGCGGGCTCCGGATTCTCGACAAGACGACTCGCAGCCTGACTCAGTTGCCGAAGCCATTGGACGAAAAGGCGCGGGTTCTCCGGCAGGCCCTGGGTTACGCGTGGAGCGTTCTGGTCGTGGCGAATCCCGAGCTCGGAAAACCGGCCATGGAAGCCTGGTTGCGATCTTCGGATGTGGACGTGCGATGGTTGATGGCCCAGAATCTCGCCAAGAAACGCCTGCTGCGGCTCGACTCCGCTTGGTGCGCGGAGTGGTCCAGGCGCCTTCGCTCCAAATCGCAGACGGGCTCCCGCCGAAGCTCGGCCTCGAAGGCCCGCCGGAAGATAGAGAAGCATGTGAAGCACTGGACCTCGGATGCAGGCTGACGCTCCCCTCGTTCGGCCACGGGTTCTGATCGTTTCCTCCGATCGACTGACGCGGGACGGTCTTGCGTCCATGCTGGAGGGTATGCCTCTCGTCGAGGTGTCGGGTTCGATCGACCCTGACGCCATCTCCGATGCCGTTGAAATCGGCGACCGCGCTCAGGTCCTGCTGTGGGACGTCGGATTGCACTCGGACGAAGCTCTCGATGCGCTTCGCCGCCTCACCGAAGGAAGTCCGCCGGTTGTGGCGCTGGCGACGGATGCAGACCAGGCCGCGGCGGCGAGAGATGCCGGGGCGGTGTCGGTTCTGCCTCGTTCCTCGCCGGCGGATGTGCTGGAAGTGGCGCTCCTGGCAGCCGGCGTTGGCCTCGATGTGCGTGACCCTTCTTTCGAGCACGAGACGGCGCCGCGACGCGGGCCGCTGGAAGACGGCGAGGCACTGACCGCCCGGGAAGCCGAGGTGTTGCAGCTTCTGGCAGAAGGCATGGCCAACAAGGCCATCGCGCTCCGGCTCGGGATCCGCGAGACAACGGTCAAGTTCCATGTCAACTCGATCCTGGCAAAACTGGGCGCGCAAAGCCGCACCGAGGCCGTCGCCCGCGCGGCGCGCCAGGGCCTGATCTTCTTCTAGTTCCGCTTCGTCCCTTTCGCCCCATGGCGAAGCCCGACGGCCCTCGCTCACCGGCCTGCCCCTAGGTTCAGGTGGAAACCTGATCGGACGGAGGAGGCGGACCATCGCCGATCAGGCTAGTCTGGAGGTAGGGTCCCAAGGACCTACTGGAGGAGACTCATGTCGATGCTCGAAGATCTTTCGAAGGCTACCGCCGAGGCGGTGGAGCGGGGTGGGAAGAGCCTGGTCCGGGTCGAAGGCCGACGCCGGCTTCCCGCAAGCGGCATCGTCTGGTCCGAGGACGGGCTGATCGTGACCGCCAACCATGTTGTGGAACGAGACGAGGAGATCGGCATCGGTCTTCCCGATGGCGACCAGGCCGAAGCGGCCATGGTGGGCCGAGATCCGAGCACCGATCTCGCCGTCCTGCGCGTCTCGGGCAAGCGTCTCCAGTCGCCCGAGTGGGTCGAAGAGGGTTCGGCGCGCGTCGGTCACCTGGTGCTGGCTCTCGGGCGGCCGGGTGCGCGCCCGTTGGCGACGTTGGGGGTGATCAGCGCCTTGGGGGACGCATGGCGAACGCCCGCGGGCGGTGCCATCGACCGATTCTTCCAGACAGATGTCGTCATGTATCCGGGGTTCTCGGGCGGCCCCCTGATCGACGCCGGGGGCAGAACTCTCGGCCTGAACACTTCCGGCCTGGCTCGTGGATTGAGCCTGACGGTGCCCGCAACGACCATTCGACGCACGGTCGAGATGCTGGTGACGCACGGCCGCATGCGGCGCGGCTATCTCGGCGTCGGCGCGCAAACCGTCCGCCTTCCCGAATCCGCGGCCCGCGGACAGGAGACGGGCCTGATGCTGGCTTCGGTCGAATCCGGAAGCCCGGCCGACCGAGCCGGTCTTGTCCTGGGCGACGTCCTGCTCCGCCTGGACGGCGTGGCATTGGAGAGAATGGAAAGCCTGCTGAACGCGCTGACACCTGAGCGAGTTGGCAAGAAAGTCAGCGTCGATGTGCTTCGCGGGGGCCAGCCCAAGACGCTTGAGGTGGAGATTGGAGAGCGATCGCATGACGGTCCACGCCCGGAGTGACGAGCGCGCCAACGGCGAGTGGCTCGACCAGCTTTCGGTCGACTCGGCCGAGATGGTCAGCCGTGCGATGAAGAGTGTTGTCGTAGTGCACAACGGCCGTCGCGGCGCAGGGGCCGGTGTGATTTGGGACGATCGCGGAACGGTTATCACCAACGCGCATGTGGTCGCCAGGGGCCGCCTGCATGTGCGCACCCAGGAAGGAACGGAAGGTGAGGCGCGGATCGCCGCCATCAATCCTGACCTCGATCTGGCCGCTCTGCGTTGGAGCGGGGAAGGTGTACCTCTGCCGCGCGGCGATGCCCATCGGCTGCGAGCAGGCGAGTGGGTGTACGC
Source organism: Anaerolineales bacterium (assembly GCA_035693825.1). Lineage (GTDB taxonomy): Bacteria > Chloroflexota > Anaerolineae > Anaerolineales > E44-bin32 > MGOM01. The sequence continues at coordinate 1,370 of DASSGB010000169.1, read as the reverse complement.
CCTCGGAAATCCGTGGGGCGTGATTGGCGCCGCTACGGGGGGCGTCGTCATCGGCATGGGAGCCGACCTGCCTGAAATGCCTGTGCGAGGCCGTGAGTGGCTGGCCCTGGGGCTCCATCTTCGGCCGGGCCATTCCGGTGGAGCGGTCATCGACTCCGCCGGCCGACTGGTCGGGATCAACACGATGATGACCGGACCGGAAGTCGGAGTGGCGATTCCGATCCACATCGTCGAGGCCTTCGCCCGCGAGGCGCGGATCTAGACATGACGGCTCGCCGCGCGGCCGCGAGGGAAGCTAGGGCCGGCGATCGCATCCGCAACGCGGCGCTGACCTGGCCCGGCGTGGAAGGCCATCCGCACCGTTTTGGCGGAACCGAGTATCGCCTGGGCCGGCGCGAGATCGGCCACGTGCACGGCGACGAACTGGTCGACGTGCCGTTCCCTCGAAGGATTCGCGAAAAGCTCGTCGCCGAGGGCAGGGCCCTCCCGCATCACGTGCTGCCCGACTCGGGCTGGATCAGCTTCTTCATCCGGTCCGACGCGGATGTTTCTCGGGCGATCGAGCTGCTGCGCATGTCGTACGACCTGGCGCGAACTCAGCGCGAGAAGAAGGGAAGCGGCGCCACCGCCTCACCCTGAAGAGATGTGCTGAGAGTTCGCAGAAACCAGGGGCGGCTCGCGAGCCGCCCCTGGTTTGTTGTATGGACTTACTGGCCCGCCTCGTCAGCGATCGCGACGGCGCGGGTTTGCGGGTGATACTTCACGTCCACCCATTGATCGGGCTGGAACTGTGGAACCTGCAGGCGGGAGATCAGCTTCTCCGTTTCGGCTTGAAAGATGCTGCCTCCCGGCGGATGAACTTCCAGCGCAAGCCGGACAACCGGGTTGTTGTTGACCGTCAAACCGGTGTCGGAAATCGAGACGACCTTGGCCTTGGCCGGAACTCCTTGAGACAGGACGGAGCGATTGGCCAGACCACTGACCACCGGCGCGCCGAAGAGCAGACCCATCGAGGCTACCGTGAAGAAGCCGACCAGCACCATGGAGGTTCTGGTCAGGATGGGGAGCTCCGACCATGCGTAGTCGCCGGAGGGCAGCCCGATCATGCCGATAAAGATCCCGGCGAACGGAACCCACATCAGCCCGAAGGCCAGCCAGCCAAGTTTGCGCAACAGTTGTGGGAGATCCATCAGGATCGACCCTCCTCGCGGAACCACGCGCGCCACATGTTGGCGTCTGCCGCATGCCTAGCGCGCGGCCATCGGTTCTCCGGCGGCGGCCTCGTCGGGCCCGGCGCTGCCTGTTCCCAGCTTCAAGAATGCGAAGACCAACGGGATTCCAACGAGCAGGTACGCACCGATATACAGCAA
>DASSGB010000168.1:0-2917 GCA_035693825.1 Anaerolineales bacterium | reverse complement strand
GCCCGAAGTCCCGCGGCGGACGGAAGATCCGGCCGTCGTTCAGTACACCGGAGGCACGACCGCCGCGCCCAAGGGCGTCATGCTCTCGCACCGCAATCTGGTGGCCAATGCCCTCCAGATGCGGCATTGGCTGCCCGACGCCCGCGAGGGGCGCGAGGTCATCCTTTCCGTGGTGCCGTTCTCCCACATCTACGGCCTGACGGCGGCGATGATGGTTCCCGTCAGCTTGGCCGGGGCCATGGTGATCCTTCCTACCTTTGTCACCGAGGAAGTGCTGCAGGCGATCCGCCGCTATCGGCCGACCTTGTTTCCCGGCGTGCCCACGATGTACACCGCGATCAACGACTTCCCCCGCGTGCGCCGCTACGGCGTGGGCTCCATCCGCGCCTGCATTTCGGGCGCCGCGCCTCTGCCGATCGAGGTTCAGGAAGCCTTCGAGCGCATGACCCGCGGCCGATTGGTCGAAGGCTACGGACTGACCGAGGCCAGCCCGGCCACACATGCCAATCCGCTGAGCGGGCTGCGCAAGGTGGGTTCGATCGGCGTCCCCCTCCCCAGCACCGAAGCCAAGATCGTCGACCTGGCCACCGGTCGCGATCTGCCCGAAGGGAAGATCGGCGAGCTCGCCGTGCGCGGGCCGCAGGTGATGCTCGGGTATTGGAATCATCCGAAGAGCACGCGCGAGGCCCTGACCAGGGGCGGATGGCTCCTGACGGGCGACCTCGCCCGGCAAGACGCCGACGGGTATTTCCAGATCATCGCCCGCAAGAAGGAAATGATCCTAGCAGGCCGCTACCAGGTTTTCCCGCGCGACGTGGAAGAGGTCCTATACGAGCACCCCAAGGTCAGGGAGGCTGCCGTTGTCGGCGTCCAGGCGCCGCGCTTTCCCCTCCAGCGGGTCAAGGCTTACGTCGTATTGCGACACGGCGAGGAAGCGAGCGAATCCGAACTGATCGCCCTTTGTCGGCGGAGGCTCGAGAGCTACGCCGTGCCTTGGAAGATCGAGTTCGTCCACGAACTCCCCAAGTCTTTCGTCGGCAAGGTACTGCGGCGGGTGTTGATCGAACGATCCGAGACCGAGTCGCAAGTCGATGGACGGGGGCCGCACCGACCGGGCCGCCCCGCCCGCGGTCGCGCCTGACGGACGACGGCGTCTTGTGGAGCCGTGACATGACACGCCCAGACGATTTCGCCTTCGGGACGGTCGGGTCTCCGCCTTCCGTCCCCCCCAAGCCGGGCGGCTCGGTCGGAGCGATCGCGCATCTTTCGTCGATGGGTCTGACGGCGTTCGAACTCGCCTGGGTCCAATCCGTGCGGGTCACACCGGCGAGGTGCGAAGCCATTCGCCAGGCGGCGATTTCCGCGGCCGTGTCGATCAGCGTTCACGCGCCCTACTTCATCAACCTGAACGCCGATCGAACGGAATGGCCCAAGGCGCGCAAGCGACTGATGGACGCGGCTCGCTTTGGGGCCCTGGCGGGCGCTACGGACATCGTCTTCCATCCCGGATCCTATTTCGGCGCTGAACCCAAGATCGTGCTGGAGAAAGCCATTCCGCGGCTTCGTTCCTGCGTGCAGGAGTTGAAGACCGATGGGGTCGACGTCACCCTGCGACCTGAGACGATGGGCAAGTCGGCCATGTTGGGTTCGGTCGAGGACGTCCTGACCATGGCCAGCGAAGTCCCCGGAGTCCTCCCCTGCCTGGATTTCTCCCACCTACACGCCCGGCCCGGCGATGGGACTTTCAATACTCGCGAGGAATGGAACGACGTCCTGCGACGATACCGCCAGGCGCTGGGGGCGGCGGCCCTTCGCCGTCTGCATATTCACCTTTCGGGAATCGCTTACGGTCCCAAGGGCGAACGCGAGCACCTGATGCTGGTCGAATCGGACATGGATGTCGTGGCCCTTCTGAGATCGCTTCAGTCCGAAGGTTGCGGCGGACGGATCCTGTGTGAAAGTCCCAAGCAAGATATCGACGCCATCCTGCTGAAGCGGGCCTGGGAGTACCAGGCCTCGCTTCCCGCGTGAGCTCCCAGCGTTCCCTCCGTTTGGCCGCGCTTCATGCGCGCATGAAAGCCTGCCGTCGGTGCCTCGAGGCAGGCTATGCCATCGAGCCTCCTGCCGTCTTCTCAGGGAAACTCGGGGCCAGAGTGATGGTCGTCGGCCAGGCTCCGGGCAGCAAGGAGGTCGCCGCCGATCGTCCATTCCATGCCGGAAGCGGCGCTCGCCTTTTCGATTGGCTGCGGCGCGCCGGTTTCGACGAGGCGGCGTTCCGCCGGGATCAGTACATCACCTCGGTCACCAAATGCTTTCCCGGAAAGGCGGCCACCGGCGGTGGCGATCGCGCCCCGTCGAAGGCGGAGCAGGCGCTCTGCCGCCCGTTTCTTGACGCGCAGCTCGAACTGATACGGCCGGAGGTTGTCATCCTCGTGGGCCGACTGGCGATCGACGCGCTCCATCCAGAGGCCGGCCCTTTCGAACAGATCATCGGAACCGCGCAGGAGAAGGATGGCCGCTGGTACGTTCCGCTCCCTCATCCATCCGGCGCCAGCCGATGGCATCAGGTGGAGGCGAACCGGCGCAAGATCGACCGGGCCATACGCCACCTCGATCGTCTGCGCCGGCGGCTGAGCCTCTAACACTGCACCTACGCGCATGCCGTAGGGGCGAAGCATGCCGTATCGGACCCCGTTCGCCTGCACCTGCGCTGCGCTTGTTGCGGCGCAGGCGGGCCGCGAGCCCCATGATCCGTACCGAGGGCATGGGCCCGCCGGGGCGAGACGGCCGGCGTGCCGCCGTGCTCGCGGCACGCCTGCACCTGCGCGGCGCTTTGTGCGGCGCAGGCGAACGGTGCTTCGCCCCCACCCTCTCCTCTCGCGATGGAACGGTAGGGGCACGCCATGGCGTGCCCCTA
>DASSGB010000167.1:0-18738 GCA_035693825.1 Anaerolineales bacterium | reverse complement strand
ATGAGCCTGTCTGCACCCGCCCAACGAGTCGAGGCAGCCCTGCGAGCCAAAGGATTCCAGGGCTCGATCCTCGAGCTCCAGGAGTCGACCCGCAGCGCGGCCGACGCCGCCCGGGCGGTCGGCTGCGACGTCGCCCGCATCGTCAAATCGTTGGTCTTTCGGACGTCGCGTGGGGCGCCGATCCTGGTCCTCACCAGCGGCGCACATCGCGTGGACGAAGCCACGCTGCGTGAGGAGGTAGGCGAGCCGATCGAACGCGCCGACGCCGACTATGTGCGGCGCGAGACCGGATTCGCCATCGGAGGCGTTCCGCCGGTCGGCCACCCTGCCCCGATCCGGACCCTGATCGATCGCGAGCTGATGGCCCATTCGACGATCTGGGCCGCCGCCGGAACGCCCAACGCGGTGTTCGAAGTCGCTCCGCAGGACCTGTTGCGCTACGCCGGGGCCGAGGTTGTCGACGTTGCCTAGGCGATGGCCTCCAGTTCCGGCAGCGGCATCGGGCGATCGCCCGCTAGGCTCAGGTACAATCCGGCCATGAGCGTGCCGCCCAGCCCCATTGTCATCGGCATCGCCGGCGGCACCGGTTCCGGTAAGACCACCGTCGCCGAAGTGATCCTGCTTCGCGTGGGGGCGGACCGCATCGCCTTTCTGCCCCACGACGCCTACTACCGCGATCTGGAAGACCTGCCGCGAGCCCAGCGCGACCTGATCAACTTCGATCATCCCGATTCGCTCGAGAGCGAACTTCTGGTCCGGCAAATCCAGGCTCTGCGGCGAGGCGAAGCGATTGAGGTCCCCATCTATGACTTCACGGTGCATGCCCGAACGACCCGCACGCGGCATGTGGACCCTCAGCCGGTCATCCTGACCGAAGGGATTCTGGTTTTCGCCGAGCCCGAGCTCAGAAACCTCTTCGACGTCAAGATCTTCGTCGACACCGACGCCGACATCCGCTTCATCCGACGCCTCCAGCGCGACATCGAAGAGCGCGGGCGGACGGCGGCCTCGGTCATCCATCAGTATCAGACGACGGTTCGCCCCATGCACCTCGAGTTCGTGGAGCCCTCCAAACGTTACGCCGACGTCATCATTCCCGAGGGCGGGCTCAACACCGTGGCCATGGATATGGTCGTCGCGCGAATTCAATCCCTGTTGTCCGTTCGCTGAAGGAGGTCGTATGCCCGCCAAACGCTATTCGAGCCCGCCCGCCATGCAGCTGGATCCCAAGAAGTCCTATCGCGCACGGATCAAGACCGACGTGGGCGACATGCTCATCCAACTTCACGCCGACAAAACCCCGACGACCGTGAACAGCTTCGTCTTCCTGGCGCGCGAAGGCTTCTATGACGACGTGATCTTCCATCGGGTCATAGCCAACTTCATGGCTCAGGGCGGCGATCCGACCGGGACGGGCACCGGAGGGCCGGGCTACTCCTTCCGTGACGAGTTCCATCCCTCCCTGCGCCACGACGGACCGGGTGTGCTCTCGATGGCGAATGCCGGGCCCAACACCAACGGCTCGCAGTTCTTCATCACCCACGTCGCCACGCCCCACCTCGACAACAAGCACTCGGTGTTCGGCAAGGTGGTCGAGGGGCTGGACGTGCTGATGAAAATCCCACCGCGCGATCCGTCGCGCCGCGACGCTCCCGCCGTGCACATCCAGAAGATCGAGATTCTCGAGACGTGAGTCTGGCGGCCGCCGTCCAACGCAATCGAGTGACGATTGCCCGCGTGCTGGCGCTGGCCGCCTCGATCGGGATCACCCTGTTTGTCTTTTCGCTGCGAGGCGAGACCCAACGCCTGGCGGCCTACGGCTATCCGGGGATCTTCGTCCTCTCGCTGCTGGCCAACGCCACGGTCATCCTTCCCGCCCCGGGAGTGGCTTTCACCTTCGCCATGGGAGCCGTCCTCCCGCCGCCGCTGGTCGCGCTCGTCGCCGGCAGCGGCGCCGCGTTGGGCGAGATCACAGGCTACTTGGCCGGTTTCAGCGGGCAAGGACTGGCCACGGGTTCCGCCTTCTACGAGAAGCTCCGGCAGTGGACGGCCGCCAATGGAGTCTGGGCGATTCTTGTGCTGGCGCTGATCCCGAATCCGTTTTTCGATATCGCCGGCGCCACGGCCGGACTGCTGCGAATGCGATTCACGACCTTCCTGCTGGCCACCTGGGCCGGGAAGGTGATCAAGATGCTGGCCTTTGCCTACGCGGGCGCGGCCTCATTCACCTGGCTGGAGGCTCTCTTCCCGTAGCACGGGCATGCCCCAGGGCAACCCGTTGTCGTTCGTCCTCTGGGTGCCGGGAAACTAAGCGCCTGGGTTTAGAGGGACTTGGCCCGACCCTGCCCTCCTTGGGGGGGGGTCGCAGCTCACACTCCGAACTTCTGGTGCCGCAGAGTGAATCTCCGAAGAGCGTCTTCGTCCACCTCGACGCCAAGCCCGGGACCTTGGGGAACGTCGATGGTGCTGCCGTTATTCAGGACGAAGCGGGGCCGGGCAATGTCCTCGGCGTAGTAACGATCGGAGGCGGAGATGTCTCCGGGAAGGACGAAACCGGGAAGCGAGGCCAGCGCCAGGTTCGAAGCACGGCCGATGCCCGTCTCCAGCATTCCCCCGCACCATACTGGAATTCCTCTCGCTTGACAGAGATCGTGTACGCCGACCGCCTCGCGCAATCCGCCCAGACGCGCCGGCTTGATGTTGATGACCCTGCAGGCTCCGCAATCCAGGGCCTGGCGGGCGTGGCGCACCGAGAGAATGCTCTCGTCAAGGCAGATCGGCGTCTCCAGGCGAGCCTGGAGTTCGGCGTGGTCGAGAATGTCGTCCTCCGCCAGCGGCTGCTCGATCAAGAGCAGCCCGAACGAGTCCATCGCTTCAAAGACCGGAGCATCGTCCAGCGTATAGGCCGAGTTGGCGTCAACCTGAAGAGCCAGGTCGGGAAAGGCGGCGCGCACGGCGGCGACGTCGTCCACATCGCGACCCGGCTTGATCTTCAACTTCACGCGTCGATACCCCGCCTGGACGAAATCGGCCACCGTCCTCACCAGGGCTGATGTGTCTGGCTGAATTCCGACGGATACGCCGACCGGCACCTTGGCAGCCTTTCCTCCCAACATGCGTGCCAGGGACAGACCCTTGGCCCGGGCCAGAACATCCCACAGCGCCAATTCCAATCCTGCCCGGGCCAGCGGATGCCCCTTGTAGGCAGAGATGGCGGCCCGATACGCCTCGACGTCGCGAAGGTCCTGCCCGAGCACCGCGGGCAGGAAGAAGGACTCGAGGATATGCCAGGCCGTATCGACCGTCTCGTAGGAGTATCCGGGGAAGTTTCCCGCCACACATTCCCCCCACCCCTCGCCGATATCCGAGCGAAGGCGCAGAAGGATCGCGTCGCGGTCGTGCTCCACGCCGAACGACGTCTCGAACGGGGCGCGAAGGCGCATCCGGACGTGGTAGAGGTCCACACTCTCCATTCGCACGTTCGTCAGCCCAGGGTGCTGTCGCCCTGGGACAGCACGTAGTAAGACCGCGGGGCGCGTTCGCCGCGCAGGTGGACGAAGTCGGTGACGATGTATCCGGCGGCGAAGACCTGCTCGAAGATGGCTCGAGCGTGGTGCCGCCAGGCCATGGCGAGCCCAATATCGCGCGACTTCAAGGCGTGGAAGTCGGGAGGGATCTCGACCAGCGCCAGGGTTCCCGAAGGCCGGTCGAACGACTCGCTGGGCTTCGGCAGGTCATCGGGTCCGAGAGCCGCCGGGTTGAGCTTCTGAGCTCCGGCCTCGAGGAAATGGGCCAGGTCGAGGGGCGGTCGATGGGAATCCAGGCGGCTGATCACTCGATTCGACGTGATCCACCAGTCCACCTGAAAGCGGTCCGAGGGCAAACCCACATTCAGGCCGTCGCGCATTTCGCCGTAGACTTCGCGCAAATAGGTCCGGCAGACGGCTCCGAGCTTGCGTATGTTGAGGTGCGCGTTGCGGCCCACCAGAGGATCGTAGGTCCAGGTCACCAATCGAATGCCCTGCTCCATGACGGCCTGACGCTGCGCCAGTTTCAGCGCGTAGCCGATCGACTGGTCCCGTCGATCCGGATCGACGGCGAGCAGGTGCGAGCCGTGTTTGAGGCGCGCCATCGCCACACGGTTGGGGCTGGCGCTGTCGGTGCCCAGGAACCCGTACACCATGCCCACCAGCCGGTCTCCGTCGTAGGCGCCGAGCAGCACGCCACCGCCGTGGGCCACGGCCATGAGCATGTGTGCCGGAACGACCTCCGTCTCGTCTCCGGGCCACACCTTTCGTTGGAGATCCTCGACGGCGTGCATCTCCTCGGAGGTGGACAGCGGGCGGATCAAGATTCGTCCGGGAGTCACGCGGCCCTCGCGGCCATCTGTTGAGCGATCATCTCCCGCCCCCAACGGCGGCTTCCCAGGAACTTCAGACGGGTTTCCATGCGCGAGGGCTGAAGGCCGAAAGCGCGCGGCAGCGTGGAGAGCTCGGCCGTGCGATGCGTCGCCAGATAGTCCAACCAGTAAGTCGTCATCATCGGCCTCGGCAGGACGATCTCGCCGATGCGCAAGAGCAAGCGCACGTACGGCGGCCCGACCGAAATCGGGATGCGGCGCACGCCTGAAGCCTGCATCACAAGATGAAGGATGTCGAGATAGCTGAGGTATTCCGGCCCTCCGATTTCATACGTCTGGCCGATCAAAGCGTCGTCTTCCAGGGTCCAGGCGACGGCGGTCACCAGATCTTCGATCCACAGCGGCTGGAGCAGAGTGGTACCTTCGCCTGGAATCCAGTAGACGATCGGCGAGGCCGACAGGGTCATGGCCATCGATGTGGTGAACCGGTCGTTCGGTCCGTAGACGACGGCCGAGCGAAGGATGGTGAAAGGCAGCGGGCTCTGCCGCAGCAGATCTTCGGCGGCGGCTTTGGCCCTGAGCACCGGATAGGCCGACAGCCGATCGGCGCCCAGGTGACTCAGAAAGACGAAGCGGCGCACGCCGGCGTCGGCCGCGGCCTCGGCCAGGTTGCGCGTGCCGATGATGTCGCTGGCGGTCAGGTTCGAGTGGATGCCGGCGCGCTCGCCGCTGGCGAGGTGAATGACGGCGTCGATCCCCACCATCGCCGCCCGAAGCCCGCGCGCATCGGTCAGCGCCGCCAACGCGACCTCGACCGGCAGACCGCGCGGCAGCCGGGGCGAGGTGCGTGCCGGCCGAAGCAGGATCCGCACTCGGAGACCAGCCCGCGCCAGGTGTGGAAGCAACGCGCCTCCGATGAATCCGGTGGCGCCCGTCACGAGAACATGCATCGGCAGATGGGAGGCGGGCCGCGCCTGATCCGCCGCGGCCCTCCGGTCATTCTAGCATAGCGCCCCGCACCTCCCTCGAACTCCGGGTGTTATACTGTCCCAGGCGGACCGGCGGCGCGGTCCGAGGAGGCGAGTTGAGCCGCAAACGAGTCGTGGTAACGGGAATGGGATGCTTGAGCCCGCTGGGCAACGACGTCCCATCGACATGGGAGGCCGCCAAGGCGGGCCGCTCCGGCGTCGGACCCATCAGTCTCTTCGACGCCACGGGCTTCAAGACGCGTTTCGCCGCTGAGGTGAAAGGCTTCGATCCCGAAGCGGCCGTCGGCCGCCGCGACGCGCGGCGGATGGACCGCTTCACGCAATTCGCCGTGGTGGCCGCGGGCCAGGCCCTCCAGGACGCGCAGCTGAAGATCGACGATACGAACCGCGATCGCATCGGCGTCGTGCTGGGAACCGGCATAGGCGGCGTGGGCACGTTGCTGATCGAGGCCGAGAAGTTCAACCAGCGCGGGCCGCGCTGGGTCAGCCCGCATATGGTTCCCATGATGCTGCCGGATTCGGCTCCGGGGCAGATCGCCATTTCCTACGGAGTGCGGGGCCCGAACATGACGGTCGTGACGGCCTGCGCCTCGAGCACGAATGCCATCGGCGAGGCCACCGAGATGATCCGGCGAGGCGCGGCGGAGGCCATGCTCGCCGGCGGCGCAGAGGCCGGGATCGTCCCCGTGGCCATCGCCGGGTTCTCCGTGATGGACGCGGTCTCCTCGCGTAACGATGACCCGCAGGGGGCCTCACGCCCCTTCGATCTCGACCGGGACGGTTTTGTCATCGGTGAGGGCGCGGCGTTCATCCTGCTCGAATCCGAGTCGCACGCGCGCCAACGCGGGGCCCGGATTCTGGGCGAAGTCAGCGGCTACGCGGCCACCAACGACGCCTACCACGTCTCGGCCCCCGCGGCCAACGGCGCCGGTGCCGCCGCCTGCATGCATGACGCCCTCCGCGACGCCAACCTTCTACCCTCGGCTATCGGCTACATCAATGCCCACGGTACGAGCACGCGCCTCAACGACTCGAGTGAGACGGCCGCCATCAAGACCGTGTTCGGCGAAACGGCCTATTCCGTTCCGGTCTCGTCCACCAAGTCCATGACCGGCCACCTTCTGGGCGCGGCCGGGGCCATCGAGGCCATCTTCTGCCTTCAGGCGCTGCGCGAAGGCATCCTGCCTCCAACGATCAACTACCACACTCCGGATCCCGAATGCGATCTCGACTACGTGCCCAACACCGCGCGAAAAGCCGAGATCACTCACGCCCTCTCCAATTCCTTCGGTTTTGGCGGCCATAACGCCTGCTTGATCCTGAGCCGGGTCGACGGGCGCAGCTGATGTCTCCCTTCGCCCATGTGACCGGTTGGGGGATGGCCGTCCCCGAACGGGTCCTGACCAATGAGGACCTGGCCAAGATCGTCGACACCGACGACGAGTGGATCGTCTCGCGCACGGGCATTTCCCGCCGTCATGTAGCTGAACCGAATGAAACCACGGCCAGCCTGGCCACACGCGCTTCGGCCCAAGCGCTCGGCATGACGACGCTCGTGCCGGGCGACCTCGACCTGGTCATCGTATCCACCTCCTCCCCGGAACATATCTTCCCGGCCACAGCCTGCATCGTGCAGGACGCTTTGGGGGCCTCCCGCGCCGGCGCCTTCGATCTCTCGGCGGCGTGCACCGGTTTCATCTTCGCCCTCAACATGGCGGCGCAGGCCATCCGCACCGGATCGATTCGCAACGCGCTGGTCATCGGCGCGGAGACCCTTTCACGACTGGTCAACTGGGAAGACCGGACGACCTGCGTCCTGTTCGGTGACGGCGCGGGAGCCCTTGTGCTCGAAGCGAGCGATCGGCCGGGCGGAGTGCTTTCGTGCGTCATGCGATCGGACGGATCGGGCGCCAGCTTGCTGGCGTTGCCGGCCGGAGGCAGCCGCATCCCGACGACCATCGAGACCGTCGAGCGCAAACTGCACACCATTCAGATGAACGGCCGCGAGGTGTTCCGTTTTGCCACGCGCGTCATGGTCACGGCCACCCGCGAGGTCGCCGCTGGAGCGGGTTTGCGCCTCGAGGATGTCGAGCTGATCATCCCCCATCAGGCAAACCTGCGGATTATCGAGACGGCGGCCCGCGGCCTGCGGCTGCCGCTGGACAGGTTCATGATCAACATCGCCGACTATGGGAACACCTCGACGGCTTCGATCCCGATCGCCGTGTGCGAGGCGGTCCATGCGGGGCGAATCCGGCCCGGGGACCATGTGATCATGGTCGGCTTCGGCGCCGGGCTGACCTGGGGCGCGCTCGCCCTGCAGTGGGTCGCGCCCGAGCGCCGGCCCACGGTGGCCCGACAGCGGCGCACCTGGATTGTCATCGCCTTCGCCCGCGTGCGCTCGTTCTTCCGCAGGCTTTGGCGGCATGTCGAAGGGCTGTTGTGGGGAGCGCGCGAGCGAGGCGAGAAGTAAGGCGCGGTCAGCGCTCGGCCATCGGCCATCAGCCGTCAGGTTTCAGCGCCCTCCCTTTCGGAGGGCGGCGGGTCTACCCGGCTCGTTGTCGACGCGGGAACCGAGAGTCAGGGCAACAGCGCCCCTCCAGGGTGACGTTCCCGGGCCGCCGGCCCTCTGCGAGCGCCGGGATGAACAACAACGCCGGAGGCAAGTGCCTCCGGCGTCTTGATTCCGGGCAGAAGAGCGGGTTCAGACAGGGGTCGTAGGCTCGACGATCGAGAGGAACTCGTCCAGCATCGAACGCAAGTGTTTCTCCGGAACGGCGCCGACCTGCGTATGCGCGACCTTGCCGCCGGAGACAAAGAGCATGGTCGGAATTCCCTGAACTCCGAAGCGCCCGGCCCACTCCGGGTTCTCATCGGTGTTCACCTTGGCGACGATCAGCCGGCCGGCGAACTCCTTGGCGAACTTCTCCAGAATGGGCGCCACCATCCGGCACGGTCCGCACCAAGGGGCCCAGAAATCGACGATCACCGGAATCGGGGATTGCAGAACGGTCTTCTCGAACGCTGTATCGGTCACATGGATCGGTTCATCCATCATCGGCAACTCCGCGGCCAACGGTATCGTTGGCGGTCATGATACCACACGCACCCTCCGTACCTGGACGAAGAATGTCCACATCGCGCCGAAACATTCGTCCAAGGACACACAGGGACGCCGCCAGTCCGAGTTCAGGCAGATACGGCGGCGTCGTGTTCGTCATCGAGGAGCTCGACGCTCGTGGTGATCGCCACCTGAGGTCTCAGGCTGGCCGCAACCGAGCAGTACTTGCCCTCAGCCAACTCGATGGCCCGTTCGGCCGCCTCGCGCGTGACCCGCGCTCCCCGCAACCGGAAGGCGAGGTGGATCGAACGAAACGCCCACGGGGGCTCGGGGTCCTGTCTACCCTCGGCCACGATCTCCATCGCCGACAACGGCTGACGCTTCTTGGCCAGAATGGCGACCACATCCACGGCTGTACACGAGGCCAGAGCGATCAGCAGCAGATCCGAAGGCTTCATCCCCACGCTGGTGGCCTCGTCTTGAGTCGAGACGACGATCGAATGTCGATGGCTGTCGATGCCGATATGCAGGCCGCCGCCGGACCAGATCAGGCGTGTCGTCGCCATGGCTCCTCCTCCTCGCACCCCTCCTGAGTCACGCACCGGAGTATAGCAAGCTCGCCATCACCGGATGCTATAATCGCCGTCCAGGCGACCTCTTGGACGGTGTTGTGTGTCCCTCGTGCGGTGCGCGCAATGATGCGGGAGTCGATTCTTGCTCCACGTGCGGCGCGCCGCTGTCCACCGTCCAGCGCATCTTCGGAACCGCCGCCAAGCCCACGCGTCCCCTCTGGCTCGACGAGGCCCGCCAGCGCGCTCAAGGTCTCAAAGACGGGGATCTCAAGCCATCGGAGGAGCGCATGGGAGCCCTGCTCGACATCGATCGGCGGCGTGAAGCTTCTCATGCCGAAGCCGTCTATCGGCAGCGCGAGCGGGATCGGAAACTGATTCGCCTCATGCTGGTGGCCTTCGTGCTGTTCCTGGCCGCGATCGCCCTCGTCACGGTGCTCAACCTCGTGAATGCTTGATGACCAGCTACACCGTTCGACTGCCGGTCTACGAAGGACCGCTCGATCTCCTTTTGGAGCTCATCGAGCGCGCCGAGCTCGACATCACCAAGGTCGCCCTGGCCCAGGTGACGGATCAGTACCTGTCCTATCTGCGTCAGCTGGAAGTCAAAGACCCCGGGGATCTGGCCTCGTTTCTGGTCGTGGCCGCCCGGCTGCTTCAGATCAAATCCGAGGCGCTTCTGCCTCGACCACCCGAACGCGCCCCCGGCGAGGAGGACCCGGGCGATGCTCTGGCCCGGCAGCTCCAGCTTTACAAGCGCTTCAAGGAAGCGGCTTTGCTCCTGGGCGCTCGCGCCGAGGCCGGGCTGCGGACCTACCTCCGCCGTTCGCCTCCCCCACGGGCCGAACCCCACCTCGACATGGGGAACGTCCACCTGGAGGACCTGCGCCTCGCCCTGCAGCGCGCCCTGGCGGCAACCTCGGCGGAGGCCGAGCTCACCTCTTCGGTGACCGCTCCCAAGGTCCGCATACGTCAGAAGATCCGATTGATCTTCGAAGCGCTGCGCGACCGGGGCCGCCTGACGTTCAGCTCCCTGGTCCACAGAGCCCAGAGTCGACTCGAGATCGTCGTCACCTTCCTGGCGGTGCTCGAACTCATCAAGCAGCGGCAGGTTCAAGCCGTGCAGCCCGAGCTATTCGGCGATATCGAAATTGTGCCGGGAGAGGAATTCCGCGCCGATCAGGGAGCCGAACGCGAGCTGGAGCTGGAGTTCGACGAGTAGATCACCGCGCCCAGGAGGGCCGCCGTGGATCCGATGGCGTCGATGATGACGTCGCGCAACGTGGAGGTGCGGCCCTCGACGAACGATTGATGGAATTCGTCGCTCAACCCGAACAGGATCGCCATCAGCAGGGCCGTCAGCGCCCGGTAGGAGGGCGTCAGGCGCGGCGGCAGAGCGAAGAAGTACGAAACGCCGAGCATGGCGTAGCCGATGACGTGGCCTCCCTTCTTCACCAGCAGATCCCACTCACCGAAGAACGGTATTCGGCTGGCGGGGAGCGAGGAAAAGAGAAAGATCGCCACCATCATGGCCACGGCCGGAACCCATCGCCATCCGGATCGCATCTCGAGCATTCTACCATCCGCGTTCGGACGACGACGCGCGTAGGGAGATGGCGTGCCCAATCGCCTAGCGGGTGAAAGCTCGCCCTACCTTCTCCAACACGCCGACAACCCCGTGGAATGGCTGCCGTGGGGAGAAGAAGCCCTCCAGCGCGCCCGGCAGGAGGACAAGCCGATCTTCCTCAGCATCGGCTATGCCTCGTGCCACTGGTGCCATGTGATGGCCCACGAGTCGTTCGAAGACGAGTCGATCGCCGCGCTCCTCAATCGTGATTTCATCCCGGTCAAGGTCGATCGAGAGGAGCGCCCGGACGTCGACGCGGTGTACATGGACGCGGTGGTGGCCATGACCGGCCAGGGCGGATGGCCGCTGTCCGTCTTCCTCACCCCGGACGGGAAACCCTTCTTCGGCGGAACTTACTTCCCGCCGGCCCGCCGCCATCAGATGCCTGCGTTCCGAGAAGTCCTGGAGGCGGTGGCCAGGTCCTGGCGCGAGGACCGCGCCCGGATCACCCAAGCCGGCGCGGCGCTGGCGCATCAGATCGAGACCGAAGCCCGGGCCCTGCCCTCCGGTGTAAGCGTCGACCCCAAGGTGTTGCCGCTGGCGCTGGAGTCGCTCCTTCGAAGTTACGACTGGACTCTTGGGGGATGGGGAGCCGCGCCCAAGTTCCCCCAGGCGCCCGTCATCCAATTCCTCCTCGAGCGTCACGCGTTCGCGGGGGATCGTCTGGCGCTCGACATGGCCGTCCACGCCCTGAATGCCATGGCCCGCGGCGGCATCTTCGACCAGCTCGGAGGCGGTTTCCACCGGTACTCGGTGGACGCGCGCTGGGTCGTGCCCCACTTCGAGAAGATGCTCTACGACAACGCGCTGCTGGCCCGAGCCTATTTGACGGCCTGGCGCGTGACGCGCGACCCGCTGCTCCGCGAGGTGGCGGAGGCGACCTTCGAGTTTCTGCGCCGCGAAATGCGCGACGAGCGGGGCGGCTTCTTCTCGTCCCTCGACGCCGACACGCAGGGCGAGGAAGGTCGCTACTACACCTGGACGCCGGACGAAGTCGCCGCGGCGTTGGCCGGATCGGGCTCGGCGGAGAAGGCGGCTTCGGCTTTCGGCGTCACTCCATCGGGCCCACTCGAAGGCCGAAGTGTCCTCACCCGCGCTCAGGAGGTCGCCCCCGATCAGCGCGAGACGTGGACACACGCCCTGCTCGAGGCGCGCGCCCGCCGCACAGCACCCGCCCTCGACGACAAGATTGTCGCCTCATGGAACGGGCTGGCGCTCCTCGCCTGGTCCGAAGCTGCTCAGGCGTGGGACCGCCCGGCCGATCTGGACATTGCCCAACAGCTCGCAGAGTTCCTGCTTGAGGACCTTTCGCCCGGCGGAAAGCTGCTGCGGTCAGAGCGCAAGGGCCGCGCAGGGCCGAGGGCCTTCCTCGAAGACCATGCCGCCGTGGGGCTGGGGCTGCTCAGCCTGTACCAGACGGATTTTGATGAGCGGTGGTTTCGGGGCGCGGTCGATCAGGCGGACGTCATCCTCACCCGCTTTGCCGATCCGAGCGGCGCCCTGTTCGACACGCCCACCGATCACGAAGCCCTGTTGACTCGACCACGCTCCTATCAGGACTCACCCACCCCAAGCGGCGCGGCGATGGCCTCCGAGCTTCTGCTTTGGCTGTCGGCCCTTACGGGCGACGAGCGATACTCCCGCGTCCCGGTGGCCTTCCTGTCCAGCGTGGAAGGGGCCGCCGGTCAACACCCGACCGCATTTGCAGCGGCGCTCGCCAACGTTCAGGCCTTGAGTGGCCCCGCACGGCAGCTCGCCATCGTCGGCGATCTCGCGGCCTCCGCGGCCCTCTTGCGGGTGGTCCGCGAACGATTTCTACCTCGCTTGGCGCTTGCCGCCGGGCCTCCGTCCGAATCGACGAGCGTGCCGCTCCTGCGCGGCCGGACCCTGATCGACGGCCAGCCCACGGCCTACCTGTGCGAACACTTCACATGCAGGCTTCCGGTGACATCGCCGGAGGATCTAGACCGGCAGATCGAAGTGTCGATCCCCAAACGGTAGGGGCGGCTCGTAGGCCGCCCCCACCGACAAACCTTCGCACGACACGCTCGCCGAGCCGGGACGGCGTAGGGGCGTTCAATGAATGCCCCTACGGTAGTTCGTGTGTAGGTAACTCGTGCGGCTGCAGGCGCGCCCGCTAGACGCCCCTACTGCCTTGGATTTCGGGCGTCACTCCACCGTCACGCTCTTGGCCAGGTTGCGAGGCTGGTCGACGTCGGCACCCCTGGCCACGGCAATGTAGTACGCCAGCAGCTGGAGCGGGATGGAGGTAACGACCGGCGCCAGCAGCCACGGCGCGGACGGAACCCACAGCACGTGATCCGCCAACCGAGGCAGCAAATCATCGCCTTCGGTGGCTACCGCCACGACCACGCCGCCGCGCGCCTTGGCCTGCTCGACCTGGCTGATCATCTTCTCGTACCACGGATCGCGCGGCGCCAGCGCCACGATCGGCATCGACCGGTCGACGAGAGCGATCGGCCCGTGCTTCATCTCGCCGGCGGGATAGGCCTCGGCGTGGATGTAGGAGATCTCCTTCAACTTGAGGGCGCCTTCGTAGGCGATCGGCATCTGGATGCCGCGGCCCAGGTACAGGGCATGCGAGCTGTCCTTCAGAGCATCGGCGACCGCCTCAACCTCCCCGGCGTGGTCCAGGGCCTGACCCACGAGATCCGGAACAAGCCGCAGGTCGGCCACCAGACGCCGCCGTTCGGCTTCGGGCAGAGTCTGGCGCAGCTCCCCCAGCAACACCGCCAGCATGTACAGATCAACGAGAGGCGCCGTGAAGGCCTTGGTCGAGGCGACTCCGATCTCGGGCCCGACCTGCATGCTGATCGAAGCGTCGGCCAGACGCATCGCCTGTGATCCGAGCGCATTCACAATCGACCACAACGTTGCTCCGCGTGCCCGGCCCTCCTCCATCGCCGCCAGGGTGTCGGCCGTCTCGCCCGACTGGCTGATCGCCAGGACGATATCCCCGGGGCCGACCAGCGGCTCGCGGTAGCGGAACTCCGAGGCGATGTCGACCTCGACCGGGAGCCGCGCCAGCCGCTCGATAAGGATCTTGCCCACCATGCCGGCATGGGCCGCCGTTCCGCAGGCGGTGATGACCATGCGGCCGATCTTCGCCGCCGACCTGGTATTCAGGCCGAGCTGAGGCAGCAGCACACGGCCGGTGTGGAAATCCACCCGGCCGGCGATGGTGTCGGTCAGAGACCGCACCTGCTCGTGAATCTCCTTGAGCATGAAGTGCTTGTATTCGCCCTTCTCCGCCGCCACCGGATCCCAGGGGACGTTCTGGACGTCCACGGCAATGGGCTGCCCGTCCAGACCGATAACGCTGAAACCATTGTCTTTGACGATGGCGATCTGGCCGGAGTCCAGGAAGGCCATGGTGCGCGTGTGTTCGAGGATGGCCGGGCTGTCGGAGGCGACAAACATCTCGCCCTCCCCCACGCCGATCACCACACCGCCCGCATTCCCGATGCGGGCGGCGACGATCGTATTGGGTTCGCGAGCCGAGAGGAGGACGATCCCGTGCGCGCCCCGGATGTGCTGGATGGCTTTGCGCGCCGCCTCGGCCAGACTTTCGCCCGAGGCCAGGTAGCGTTCCACGAGGTGAACGATGACTTCCGAGTCGGTATCGGAGCGGAAGGTCACACCCTCGGCGGAGAGCTCCTCACGCAGCGCAGCGAAGTTCTCCACGATCCCGTTGTGGACCAGGACCACATCCCCCGAGCTTCCCATGTGGGGATGCGCGTTGCGCGCGTTGGGCTCACCGTGCGTCGCCCAGCGCGTATGCCCGATGCCGACATGCCCATGCACCGGCTCTCGCTGCAGAAGCGCCTCGAGCCGAGCCAACTTTCCGGCGTCGCGCCGAATCTCAATGTGCCCGTCTTCCAGAACGGCCAGTCCAGCTGAGTCGTAACCACGGTATTCGAGACGTTTCAGCCCGTTGAAGATGATGGGCGTCGCGTCGCGTGAGCCGACATAGCCCACGATGCCGCACATCGTCGCCTCCACAAGAATGGTTAGGAGTTGGTCACTCCTCCCGACGTTGCGCCGTCCGTCGCCGGACAGATTTGGCCGGGAGGCCCTCCAAGGAGGGATGGGCGGTGACGCGCCCAGAGGGCATCCGCTGATCCTTCGATTTTCCCGGAGTTGCGGTGGGGAGCCGCAACGGGGTCCGGTTGGCCCCGCCTCGCGGCGGGGAACCCTCTACCTCGTCACCCCGTCCTTCGTGCACGTCCACGGGGCCATGCGCTTTGGGTGATTGCCGTGCTCCTGTCCCTCGAAACCTCCGGCCACCTTTCGGCAGCTCGATTATACGCGACCGCACCCCGGCGGGCCCGTCGTATTCCGCCAGTGGCTATGCGAATTCCAGCCAGTGGGTTGTCGCCTTGCTCAGGTCCGAATACTGGCCCCTCCGGCGCTCCGGAAGCATCCTGGCCAACGCATACATGGCTTCATCCGTCATGGCGCGCAGGTCGTCACGCCCCGGACGCTTCCCGGTCGACTTGAATCGAAACGGTCGACCCAGGCGGACCGTAGCCCCCGGCTGGCGCCAGCGCCGAGGGGATATCGAAGGGAAACCCTCCGTTCCTTCCAGCGCCGTCGGCACTACCAACGCGCCTGCCCGGCTGGCGAGGAACGCGACGCCTTCCTTCCCGGGCCCGAGCGTGGGGCCGCGTGTGCCCTCGGGAGCCACCAGAACGACTTCGCCGGCGCGCAAGACGTCCGTCGCCCTGCGCAGCGCGGCCCGGTCCCCCTCCCCGCGGCGCACCGGGATGGCATCCCACAAGTACGGGAAGATGCCGAAGACGGGAATGCGGAAGGCTTCAATCTTCGCCATCGGAACCACGTTGCGCGGCAAGACGCCCATCACCACCACCGGGTCGACGAAGGCGATGTGATTGATCATGACCAGCGCCGCGCCCTGCGCCGGCAGATTCTCGATCCCCTCCACCCCGTCGACTTTCACCAGGAGTCTGAAGGCCAGCGCCTCGATCATCCACCGCAGGACGCGCCGCCTGCCCTCCAGACGGGCGTGGTCGTAGCGCGTGGTCTCTTCGTCTGAGGCCCGGAGCGGGGCATGCAGATTCTGTGCGCGGGAAGCCATCTACGATTCCATGAGGCCAAGCGCACACTCGACGGCCTCGTCGATCGTCAGTGCCGTCGTGTCGAGCACGTGCGCATCGTCGGCCGGGCGCATGGGCGCCAGCTCACGGGAGGCGTCGAAGCGATCGCGCGCCGCCATGGCTTCGCCGATAGCCTCCAGATCCGCCGTCTCGCCGCGGTCGATCAGTTCGCGGTACCGTCGTCGCGCGCGTTCTTCCTGGCTGGCCACGACGTACAGCTTCAAGTCGGCCTCGGGCAGCACGACCGTCCCGATATCCCTTCCGGCCATCACCACCTTGCCGCGCAGGCCGATCTCCCGCTGGCGCCGGGTCATGGCCCGCCGCACGCCGGGATATGCGGAAACCTGCGAGACGTGAGCATCCACCGGGCGCGAACGAATGGCCCAGGTCACATCTTCCCCGTCCACAATCACATCGTACATTCGTCCGTCGCTCAGACCCGGCGGCCGGACGTCGATTTCGAGACTCTCGGCGATGGCCTCCACCGCCGGTTGATCCGCCACCGGGACGGACTGCCGCAGCGCGGCCAGGGTCACGGCGCGGTACATGACTCCCGTGTCGAAGAAGAGATAGCCGAGTCGTTCGGCCAGGCGCCTTGCCAGCGTCGTCTTGCCGGACGCAGCCGGCCCATCGATCGCGATCACATTCGGGGTAGACACGACGGGCTCAGGGCGTCTCCGCCTCCGGCCGAGTGAGCGTGGCGATGTCCTCGCGCACGTAGAGGACCCAATGCGTCGATTGGATAGGCGCCGACCGGCGCAGCCACCACTGCACGAGGCTCGGCGGCCATGGCCCTTCCCAACCCCACACATGTTCGGAGGTCACACTCTGCCCGAGGTACTCGGCTGGCAACGCAGGTAGGGGCTCCGACTCGCCGATCAGGATCGCCGGCGGAGCGCTCTCGGGTCCGACATCTGCCGGAATGAAATCCGTGAATCCCCTGAGCGCCCACGCGACGTCCGGAGGCAGGTTGGGCCTGGTTGCGAGAGGCATGGTCCGTGTTCCGGTCTCGAAGTACGCCAGGCTTTGGAGCGTCTTCCGCAGCCGCGCAAGGCCCGTGGCGCTCTGCCCCGGGCGCCAGAGTTCGACCTCGGTGTCTGGATCGCCTGAGACGTTCAGGGACCACGCGGTGGAGACGACCGATGCCAGAAGGACGAGCATCACCGTCGTCATCGCGCCGGCTCGAGCCGCCATCCAGTCCCATCCCATCCCCACCAGAATCACGATGACCATTCCCACGCCAATCGCAGCGGCTACGATCGGCAGACGAAGCGCGGGCTGACTCGCATCAACCGCCGGCCCGATGCCACCCGCGTAGGCCGACATCTGCAGGTATGCGAACCCGCTGATCACGAGAAGGACGAGGGCCAACGCCGCAGCCACAACCGGTGAGGCCACCCGGTCCAGCGTCATCAGCTCGCGACGGACCCATCGACTCGCGGCGAGGGACAAGGGGATGAGAGGCCAGAGGAGATCCTCCGAAGTCCGGCCCACGCGCGCCAGGAAGATGATCACCGCGGCCGCGGCCCAGATCCCAAGCCACCGACCCACGACGTCGCCGCGTCGAGAGGCGCGCAGGGCATCCGCGAGCCCGAGCAAGGTGGCGAGCGGTTCGTACGCCACGAGGAGCAGCAGGGCGGTTCCGAAAGGCAACAGCCCCGGTTGAACCCATCCCAGCAACCAGGAACGCCATCCGGAAGCCAAGACCGCCAGGCCCGAGGGAACAATCCCCAGGCCGGAAGCGGACGCGGCCGCACTTCCCACGCACCACAGCGCGATATCCCCCCACTCGGATCGGGAGAAAGACGGCAGAGGCAGACTGCTCGCACTCGACGTCGCCAGCCTCCGTCCTACGATCCACACCACCGACAAACCCAGCGCGCCGGAAAGGAACGCAGGCCCGGAGGCCAAGCCGAGTCCCAGACAGATGCCGATCGCGGCGCGAGCCGCCCATGCGCGCCCGGAGGCCGCCCGCGTTGCGAAGAAAGCCGCTGCGACCATTGCAGCGACAGCAAGACTCGTCCCGCCGGCCGTCCGAGAAACAGCCACCCAGCTGGGGGACAGGCTCACCACAAGAGCCAGGATGATGGCAAACAGCCGCCCAATGGTGCTCCGCAGGCCAAGGATCATGACGACGGTCAAGAATCCCGCGACGGCAGGGATGATCCGCGCAGCGGCCTCACCGCTGCCACCGATGGTGAAGATGCTCCTGGTCAGCACGTGGTACAGCGGGCTGGTGGCCGCGAGTTCGCGCTCGCTGTCCCAGAAGACGGAGGACTGGGGTGTGCCCTCAGCCGCGGCCAGGGCTTCGCGGGATTCGGCCGCGTCGAGGGCGCGGACGCCCAGCGATTGGAATCGAAGGTAGCCGGCCAGAATCAGGACGACGGCCCAGGCAACAGCCTCGAATGACAGAGTCCGGTTGGACGTCATGGACTCACCACGCCAGCGCGGGCATAGATCACCACGTCCTCCGTTTCATAGACCTTGTCCATGTACAGGTCGAACTTGCGGGTCTGCACGGGTCCATACGTCCCGCGTTCCAGCGGTCCGACGTAGACGTAGTCGATGTCGTACATCTCCAGAATCGCCCTGGCCTCCTCCCACTCGCGTGTGAGGTAGAGCCTCTCGATGTCTCCGGCGCGCGTGCCTTGGGGCGTGAAGTCGCCCCGCCATTGGGCCTCGTGAAAATCCCAGCCGAGCACCGTCGGCAAACCCGTGTGGGCCGAAATCCTGGCGTAGGAGGAGTAGCTGCCGCCGACCGCCTCGGCCAGGACGCCCGTCGGCAGGCTGGCGTTGATCCATTGTATGGCGGCGAAATCGGCAGGAGAACTGGCCGCCAGATGCAGCGTCCCATCCAGGCTGAGGCCCTGGCTCGGGCGAAAGCCGGAGGTCTTGTTCCACAAAGCCGGAAGGGTATACAGGGATCCGATGGCCATGGGGATCAAGGCCAGGGCCGCCCATGCCTGGCTCTTCCTTCCCGGCCAAGGTGTTGCC
>DASSGB010000166.1:0-10482 GCA_035693825.1 Anaerolineales bacterium | reverse complement strand
CCCGGAACTGGTTGACGGCCTGGATGAGCTCCGAAGCGCCATCGGCACTCACGGCTGCCTCCGCGCCCGAGCGTGCCGGCGGGGAGGCGAGGGCAACCGCGGCGGCCAGTCCCACAAGTGCGGCAAGCGGGGCGAGCTTAGCAAGCCCCGCGACGCGGCCAGCGTGCCGCCACGAATTTCTACGGGCAATCCGGATCAGCCTGTCGTCCACTGCATCTTGCCGAGCATCAATCGTAGCCGATTCTGGGGCGGGGATTAGCTGGAGGGTGGGAGGGTGTCCGACCGGCGGTCGGGGAGCGTGTTAAAGGGGAGAGCCCCCTGCCAATCCAAAGGGCGGCCGGCACTGCCGCTCTTGCCGGAAGGCCCCGCTGTCACACCGTACGGAAGGGCAACCCCCCAGCCGGCGAGCTTGCTCTCGACCCCTTATGGCCGTCGTGGGGAACGACCTGGGGTCTTTGGCCGGGAGCAGCCACGGTCAACGGGGCGTGCAACCCTGAGGTGGCCTGAGGCTCTATCTGGTTCGACTATAGCGCCGGCCTGGGCCCGAGTCAAGCCGCGCCACGCTTAAAGAAGGTACTAAGAGGCCGCGGCGCGCGCCTTGCACTATAATCGTCCTGCCGCCGAACCGCGGCGTCCCTGGTTCGCCGAGGATGGAGCCATGAGCCAGACCGTGCGGGACTGGATGAGCAGTCCCGTGGTGGTTATTCCCCCGGAGATCCGTGTCAGTCAGGCCCTGACCCTCATGCGTCGCCGCGGAATTCACAGCCTGGTGGTCGATCTGACCCGCGGCCGACCGTCGTACGGGATCCTCACCACCACCGATATCCGAGACAAGATCGTGGCCGCCGGGCGCGATCCGGCCGAAGCGCGTGTCCACGAAATCATGACCTCCCCGGTGACCTTCGCCCGACCCGACTGGACGCTGGTGCAGGCCTCGGTCACGATGCAGGAGCTCAAGGTCCACCACCTTCCGGTCGAGGACGAGCGGGGTCAGCTGGTGGGGATGATCTCGGCCACCGACATCTTTCTCGCCGTGGAAGAGGCCGGCTGGGAGGCGGGCGAATGACGCGGATGAAGGTCATCTTCAACCCGCATGCCGACCGGGGCCGCGCCTGGGACACGGCCTCGTATCTTCAATCGCTGATCGAACGTCACGGCGGCGCCGATTGGGCGGCGACCGAGTATCCGCGGCATGCTACCGAGCTCGCCCGCGAGGCCGCCCGCCAGGGATATGACGTGGTGGCTGCGCTGGGAGGCGACGGCACGGTTCACGAGATCGTCAACGGCCTGATGGCTGTCCCCGAGCGGGATCGCCCCGTCATGGGTATCATCCCCGTCGGCTCCGGCAACGATTTCTGCAACAACATCGGCCTGCCCAAGGATCCCGAGCAGGCCATGCACCGGTTGTTTCACGGCGCGCCTCGCACCTTTGACATCGGCCGCATCACCGACGGCTCGGGCCGAGCGGAATTCTGGGACAACACCCTGGGCATCGGGTTCGACGCCACGGTGACGATCTACTCGTACCAGATCACGCGGCTGCAAGGCTTCAGCATGTATTTGTGGGCGGTCATCCAGACCATCCTGCGCAATCACGACGCCCCCAGTATGTCCATCGAGACCGACCAGGAGGCGTTCCAGAAAGACACCTTGATGCTCACCGTGTGCAACGGCCCGCGCGAGGGCGGCGGGTTTCACGTCGCGCCCGGCGCCACGCCCGACGACGGCGTCTTTAACTACGCCCACATCGGCAAGGTCTCGCGACTGATGATGTTTCGCCTGATCCCGGAAGTCATGAACGGCACCCACGGGCGTTTCCCGCAGGTGCGCCTGGGTACGTGCCGCCAATTGAAGGTGACCTCCGCCAAACCCGTCACCATCCACGCCGACGGGGAAATCTTCGCCGGTTTCAGCACCGACGTGACTCAGCTGACCGTCGATCTCCTGCCCCGGGCCCTACACGTCGTCGTCTGAGGCTCGGCGGCGCTGCGCCGAAGGCCCCATGCAGACCCTCCAGCGTACGCTGGAAGACCACGACATCACCCATCTTCGCATCCTGGCCGAGCTGTGGGACATTGAACTCCCCGCCGGCGGGACCCGCGCCGTGCTGCCCGTCCTCGTGCGGGCCATGCTCGCGCCCGGGGCTGCCGAAGAACTCGCCGCCAGCCTGCCCCCGCGAACGGCAGAAGCTCTTGGGTATCTCCTTTCTCGGCAAGGCCGCGCACCTCTGGCGGACCTCAATCGCAGCTTCGGCCCTTTGCGCGTCATGGGCCGGGCACGCCGCGATCGGGATAAGCCGTGGCTCGATCGCGAAGCCGCGCTCGACGGACTCTTCTACCGGGGTCTGCTGGCCCGCGCCTTTGCAGACTCTCCCACCGGCCCCCTCGAGTTTGGATTCGTCCCCGACGATCTCCTGGAACGCCTGCCACGCCCCTCTCCGCCCCCTGCTTCATTGGGCAAGCCGGCGCCGGCGCCGAGCTCCGTCCGATTCACGGGAACGCAGTCCGTCGACGATGCCACGACCCTGCTGGCCTCTCTTCGCCGCCGGCCATCCTCCGCTGCGGATCTGACCCCGGCGCGCCGCGCGGAACTTGCGCCCTTCCTGCGAAGGCCCGAGGCCCTCGAGCTGTTGGCGGTCCTGCTCCTCGAGCAGGGTGTTCTCCAGCCCGCGCGTCTGCGACCGGAGCCGCAATCCGCACGGGCGTTCCTCGAGTTGAGTCCCCCGGCAGCCGCCGAGCTTCTTCGCAGGGCCTGGGCTCAATCGCGCGCGTGGAACGACCTTGCCCATGTGCCTGGTTTGTCCTTGGCGCCACGCGGGCGGACTTGGCCCAATGACCCGGTGCTCACGCGCACCTCGGTTCTTTCGCTGCTGCCGGGTGTCCCCACCGAGACCTGGTGGGACCTCGAGGCGTTTGTCGCCGATGTCCGCCACGAACAGCCTGCCTTCCAGCGGCCTGGAGGCGACTTCGACTCGTGGTACCTCCTCGTCAACCGAGACGGCCTCAGCCTGACCGGATTCGACCACTGGGAAACCGTCGACGGCGGCATGCTTCGGTTCATGATCGAGGGCCCGCTCTTCTGGCTCGGCGCGGTGGAGCTCGGATGCGAGGCGGGGCGACTCGTGGCATTTCGCAAGACGCCTGCGTACAACGACCTCATGGCCCCCGCGGAACGGATCGACGCGGCCGTCCCTCCAGAATCCGGCCTCCTTGCGCGCATCGAGGCCGACGGCCTGATCTACGCTCCCGCGGGGATGGCAGCCGCGCAGCGCTACCAGGTGGCACGGTTCGTGTCCTGGGTCGGCCTGGATCAAGACACCTACATCTATCGATTGACCCCGTCGGCCCTGACAGCGGCCAGGGCCCAGGGACTCAGCCCCGCCCAGGTGCGAGTCATCCTGGAGCACGCCAGCGGCGCCAGCCTGCCCGAGGGCCTGGCGATGGCGATTCGACGTTGGGAGAAACGCGGGGCCGAGGCCAGAGTCGAAGCGACGTTCCTGCTCGAGACGTCGGAGCCACGCATGCTCAAGGAACTACAGACCCAGCGCTCGACCGCCAGGTACCTGGGGAAGATGATCGGGCCGACGGCCGTACGCGTTCGGCAGGCGGATGTCCAGCCGCTGCTATCCGCCGCCGCGCGCCTGGGGATCCTCATCGAGCCGCCGGGTTCCCCGTGAGCACCGCGGCCGGGGCCACCCGCGCTTTCGCCGAGGCCTTCGGCGCAGAGCCCTATGGCCTCGCCTCCGCGCCGGGCCGCGTCAATCTCATCGGCGAGCATACCGACTACAACGACGGCTGGGTGCTGCCGGTGGCGCTTGACCGGCGCGCCTGGGTCGTTGCGAGCCCATGCGACACTCACCTGGTCGCTCTGCGCGCGCTCGATCTCGACGACTCGGTGACGTTCCGCCTGACGGAACTCGAAGCAGGCGTGGATGTCCGGGGCCGGGCGATCCCAACCTGGGCGCGTTACCCTGCCGGGGTTGCCTACGTGTTGCAGAGAGCGGGGCACCGCCTCGTCGGGCTGGACGCGGTCTTGACCTCCGACGTTCCGATCGGCGCCGGTCTTTCATCGTCGGCGGCCATCGATGTCGCGTTCGGTCTTGTCTGGAATGATGTGTCGGGGCTGGGCCTCGACCATGTGACGCTGGCCAGAGTGTGTCAGCAAGCCGAGAACGAGTACGTGGGCGTGCAGTGCGGCCTGATGGATCCATTCACCGCGTTGCACGCGGTCGAAGATCACGCGTTGCTGATCGATTGCCGGAGCCTCGAGTCTCGAGCGGTCAGCCTGCCGCCCAACCTGGCATTGGTCATTGCGGACAGCGGCGTCCGGCACGAGCTGGGCGCCTCGGCCTACAACCTGCGGCGCCAGGAGTGCGCCGAGGCGGCGCAGCTCCTGAGCCGGAGGCTGCCCGGGGTCACCTCCTTGCGCGACGTTTCCCCCGAGCAAGTCGAAGAAGCGCGAAATGCATTGCCGCCTACGCTGTACCGTCGCGCGCTCCACGTCGCCTCCGAGAACAGGCGCGTCCTCGACGCGGTGGATCGGCTGAGGGCCGGCGATCTTGCGGGATTGGGAGCGATCTTGGGGGCCGGCCACGCCAGCCTGCGAGGCTTGTTCGAGGTCAGCCATCCCGACGTGGACACACTTGTCGAAATTGCCGCCGGGCTGCCGGGATGCCACGGCTCACGGTTGACCGGCGGAGGCTTTGGGGGCTCCACGGTCAATCTTGTCGAGAAGGCCGAGGCCGTGAGTTTTGCTTCCGAACTGGCCAGTCGATACGAGGCGGAGACGGGACGAAAAGGTCAGGTGTGGATTTGCCGCGCCGGCGGCGCGGCCGCGTTCGCTCGCCCGAGCTAGCGCGCCGCTCGCGGCCGCAAGGCCCGCCTCAGGGCGGCTTCCAACTCTTCGATGGTCACCGGCTTGAACACGAAAGCATTGGCGCCTTTGGCCATGGCCTCGTCGACCTGCACATCGGTCGTCTCCGACGAGAGCATGACCACCGGCAGTCCTTTCAAATGGGAGGTTCGGCGGATGAACTCCAGCATGTCGATCCCGCTGACCTCGGGCATGTTGATGTCGAGAATCAGAACGTCGGGCTTCACGCCGTCAAGAAGGGTGCGGGCAGCAGCCCGCGCATCCCCATAGATCTCCACCTGGGCGTTGAGCATCTGAAGCATGAGCTTGACGGCCTGGCTCATTTCATCATCGTCATCGACGATCCAGACTTTGGTCATGCGCGCTGTCCTTGGCCCCTCGCCGCAGGACTAGATATCTGCCTTGACTCTTTCCGCCAACTGCCGGGTGATCCCGGGGACGGCCGCCAATTGCTCGATGGGCGCGCGGCGGATGGACTCGATGTCGCCGAAGGCCCTGAGCAGCGCCTTGCGCCGCGAGGGCCCGATGCCGGGGATGGTCTCGAGCTGCGAGGCCAGGCCGGTCTTCCGGCGCTGGGAGTGGTGCTGCGCCTGCGCCGTGCGATGCGCCTCGTCCCGCAAGCGCTGGATCAGGTGCAGCCCCTCCGAGCCCCGAGGCAGCACCACGGGCGTCGCCCGACCCGGAAGATAGATCTCTTCGTGTCCTTTGGCCAGCCCGGCCACCGGCACCTCGCCCAAGAGGCCGGCCGCCTCGATCACCTGGACCGCCCGGCTCAGCTGTCCCTTTCCGCCGTCGACGATCAACAGATCGGGCAGAAACCCAAAGGCCGGATCGAGTTTGCCGCCGGGTTTCGCCGCTTCTTCGCGGGCCACGAGCCAGCGGTGGAACCTTCGCCGCAGCACTTCCTCCATGCTGGCGAAGTCGTCCTGTCCCTGAACCGACTTGATGGTGAATCGCCGGTACAGACGCTTGTTGGGTGCGCCCTGCTCGAAGACCACCATCGACCCGGCGGCGGCCGTCCCCTGGAGGTTCGAGATATCGTAGCACTCCAGCCGCTGCGGAGGCGTCTTCAAGCCGAGCGCGGACTGCAGTTCGGCCAGGGCCTGGACGTGCTTGCTGCGGTCGGCTTCCCATCGGGCGCGCAAGCTCGCCAGCGTTTCGGCGGCGTTGGTGGTCGCCAGGTCCACCAATTCGCGCGACGGGCCGCTGCGCGGCACCTGGATATCCACCTTTTGTCCGCCTCGGCGGCTGGCCAGCCAGGTCTCGATGATGCGCGCCTCTTCCAGCTCGGTAGGCAGCACGAGCCGATCGGGCACATGCGCCGCCTCGGTGTAGAACTGGGTCAGAAAGGCTCGCATCACTTCGCGATCGTCGGCCTGCAGCGCGCCTTCCAGGACGAAGTACTCGCGCCCGATGAGTTTGCCGCTGCGGATGAAGAACACCTGGACGCAGGCATCTCCCTTGTCCCGGGCAAAAGCGATGACGTCCGAATCGATGTGGTCTTGCGACACGACCTTCTGGCCTTCGACCACCTTTTCAATGGCGAACAGCTGGTCGCGGATCGCCCCGGCCTTTTCGTAGGCCTGCATTTCCGACGCCCGGGCCATGTCCGCGCGCAGGCGCAGCATGACCTCTTGGGTCTGGCCCTCCAGGAACCGGCACAGATCGGCGATCATCGCCCGATAGCCTTCCTGATCGACGGCCCCGATGCACGGAGCCAGGCACAGCCGGATGTCGTAGTACAGGCAGGCGCGCGGATCCTGGCCGGTGATGACCCGGTCGCAGGTGAGGTAGGGGAAGATCTTGCGCAGGACGTCGAGCGTCTCATGCACCGCCCAGGCGCTGGTGTAGGGCCCGTAGTAGCGGCTGCCGTCGTCCACCATCTGCCGCGTGACGCTCACTTTGGGAAACGGATCGGCCCAGTGCACTTTGATGTAGGGGTAGCGTTTGTCGTCCTTCAGGCGGACGTTGTACTTCGGGCGGTGGCGTTTGATCAGATTCATCTCGAGGATCAGCGCCTCGAGCTCCGAATCGACCACGATCCACTCGACGTCGGCGACGTGGGCCACCAGTTCTTCGGTCTTGCGCGAATGCCCGGCCGAGGCGTGGAAGTAGGACCGGATGCGGTTCCGCAGCTGCACCGCCTTGCCGACGTAGATCACCCGGCCGGCCTCATCCTTCATCAGGTAGCAGCCGGGTTTGGTGGGTATGCCCTCCAGCATGGGAACGAGCGAGTCCGGAATGACCATTTCGTCGCGGATTCTAGCACAGCGATTCTCACCGCCCCGCCGGGAAACCTCCGGGCTGTATAATGCCTCCATGCCGAGTCATCGCTGGCTCACGCTGCTCGCGGTCGTCGCGCTCGTTGCCTGCGCCCCCGCTCCGGTGACGGTGACCTCGACGGCCACGGAGCCTCCGGTCGTGCCTCCAACGCTCACGCCCGAGCCGGCGCCTACGTCCACGCCGTCTCCGCTGGTCCTTCGCCTGTGGGTCGCGCCCGCGTTCGCACCCGATCCGCAGAGCGAAGCCGGCGCGCTTCTGCTGCAGCACATCCAGGATTTCGAATCGGAGCACGACAACCTCCACGTCGAAATCCGCCTGAAGGACGAGCGCGGGATGTCGGGCTTGCTGGAGACGCTGCGGGCCGCTTCGCACGTCGCACCCGCCGGCGTCCCGGATCTCATCACGCTGGAGGCTTCCGATCTGGCCGAGGCTGCCCGCGCCGGCCTGGTAACCGCTCTGCCTCCGCTCGAAGAGCAGGCTGCCGCCGATGGATACGCCCAGCTGGCCACCAGCGTCGACGGCGTCCGCTACGGCGCGCCGTTCGGCAGTCGAGCCGACGTCCTCGTTTTCCGAGCCGAGGATCTCGGGCCCGCGCCCCGGTCATGGGCCGACCTCTTGTCCAGCACGCCCCCGTTCCTGTTTCCCGCGGGAGACCCCGAAGCCCAGACGACGCTGGCGCAGTACCTGTCGCAGGGTGTGGGCCTCACCAATCCGGACGGCCGCTACGCTCTGGACCCGATCGCCCTGGAAGAAGTACTGGCCTTCTACGGTTCCGCTCACAACGCCGGGCTCCTTCCGCTCACCGTGCGGCAGTACGAAACCTCTCTGGAGACCTGGGGCGCATTCCACGAGGGTCGATCGACCAGCGCCGTCGCGCCGCTGCATGTCTTCCTGGCCGAAGGTCGTGCGAACGAATCGGCCGCTCCGCTCCCGACCCGCGACGGCACGGGCACATGCCTGACCTCGACCTGGGCCTGGGCTCTGGTCGCGGCCGAGCCGAGGCGTCAGGCGGCGGCCACCGAGCTCATGAACTGGCTCACCGAACCCGGATTTCTGGGCGAGTGGACTCAGGCCCTCGGCTTGCTTCCGCCGGATTCGGCATCGCTCGACGCCTGGGCCGACGGCCCCGAAAAGTCACTGGCCACGCAGCTCTCGACAGTGGCGGCGCCTCTTCCGCCGGCCGAGCTGCGGGCGGCGGTGGGTGCCGCGATTCGCAGCGCCATCGATTCCGTGTTGAGCGGCCAACTGACACCCTCGGCCGCGGCGATGGCCGCGATCCAGGCCCTGCCCCAACCCTGATCTTCGGGTGCGCCGGGCAACGCCTGCCTTCTCGGACCACCTGGAACACTTTCAGCGCCTCCGGGCGGCGGCTCTGGCGGCCGTCGATCCCGCCGCCTCCGTACGCAGGAGGCTTCGCCGCCGTCGCGGCGCCCTTTTCGTCGATCGAACGAAGCTGGTAGGGGACCAAGGGCGCGTGTTCCTGATCGCGATGGGCAAGGCCGCCGTTCCCATGTTCCGTGCTGCTGCGGAAATCGTGGGCGACTCGCTCGCAGGAGGCGTCGTCTCCGGGCCCGGGACAGCCGTCACGAAGTTCCCCGGCGGCGTGCATGCGTTTGATGGGGGACATCCCCTCCCGAACGACGCCTCGTTGGCGGCTGGCACAGAAACGGCTGCCCTCCTTTCCTCTGCCGGGCCCGACGACCTCGTCGTCGCGCTCATCAGCGGCGGGGGATCGGCGATGCTCGAGTACCCGGTGGATGGGGTCAGCCTGGAGGATCTCCGCTCTCTGACCGAAACCCTGCTGCTCTCGGGTCTTCCGATCCAGGCGATCAACACCATCCGTTGCGCGCTGTCTCAGGTCAAGGCGGGAGGGCTCGTTCGCATGGCGGCTCCGGCCCGAGTCTTGGGAATCGTGTTGTCAGATGTCCCCGGCGATAGCTTGAAGGCGGTGGCTTCCGGCCCTACGGTCGCTCAGCCCGATCGGCGAAAGCTCGCGACCGAGATCCTCCGGCGTGCCGGACTGTGGGAGCGACTCCCCGAGAGCGTGGCGCGCGCTCTGTTGAAGGCTGTCTCACCTACGCGCCCACGTGTCGATGCCCTCAATACCCTCGCCGGCTCCAACCGCAACGCGGTCGAAGCTGTTGCTCGCGAAGCCCGGAGCCTGGGCTTCGATGTGGTGCGAGTTGCGCGTCCGCTGTACGGGGAGGCGGCCGTCATCGGTGGCAGGTTCGCCCGCCGGCTGATGCGTGAGAAACCGCGCACCTGTCTGGTGGCCGGCGGGGAGACGACGGTGAGGATCGAGAACGGGGGCAAGGGCGGGCGCAATCAGGAGCTGGCGCTGCGCGCCGCGCTCGTGTTGGACGGCCGGCCCGGCCTGGCCGTGATGGCTTTCGCCACGGATGGAGTGGACGGGCCTACCGACGCCGCCGGGGCCATCGTCAGCCACGCCACGGCCGCCGACCTTCGAGACCGCAACGTCGACGCGCAGAATGCCCTGCGCCGCCACGATTCGTTTCACGCGCTCGAGGCCGCCGGCGCGCTCATACGAACGGGGGCGACAGGCACGAACGTGGCCGATGTTGTCGTCGGATTGAAATACGCCGGCTAGACGACGCCTACCTCACCCCGGGCGTCGAGTTCCTCCTGGCCCGGTCCGACAACCTCGAACGTCCCCCGGACCGGATACCACTCGCGCGCGCCCGAGGCGATGCCCACCATCGTGCGATTGTGAAGATTCATGGCCACCGTCAGCGTGTATCCCGCGGGAGCAAGGTAGGAAACCAGACACACCTCGCGCCCGGTTTCCATGGCAGCGTATTCCACACGCTCGCGCACGGGCGCCGATTCTCCACTCGCTGGACTTCTGCCGTCGATTTCCCGCCACTCGACCGTGCCGTCGGTGTGGAACACGTGCTCGTGGGTGAGGCCCTTCGTCGGCCCGTCGGTCCAGGTCCAGCGAATCGTCTTGCCGCGGATGCGGTCCGTGCGATAGTCGTCGGTCATGTCCGTCATCCGACGCCCGGCCGTCAGCCCTGCAGGTGGGCCTCCAGCAGGTACAGGAACTTGTCGGCGCCGCGCGCGACATCGATCATCAGATCGTTCGTCGCCATGTCTTCCAGCTCTTCAGAGCGCTCGATGGACTCGCGCGCCGAAGCGCCGTAGGCGGCCACGCGTTCCACCAGCGCCTCCACGACTTCCGAGGATTCGAACGTCTCGCCGGGGAACTCCTCGATCGAGGAGGTGCCGGCCGCGGCACGCACGGTTCCCATGACCATGCCTCCGAGGGCCGTGGCCCGTTCGGCGATGACATCGGCAAACGCTTCGAGC
>DASSGB010000165.1:0-16684 GCA_035693825.1 Anaerolineales bacterium | reverse complement strand
CTTCTGGCTCAGAACGCGCGGCTCGCCGGCAGACTCGCGGTGGCGCTGGCCACATGATGCTCGCATCATCTTCCAGATCCGCTTCGCATGAGCGCAGCCGGTCGGTCCTACTCGTCAGGACCTTCCTTGCGCTTTCGGCCCTGGAGGGTCTGGCAGTCCTCGTAGCCCTCTTGGCCGACACACCCACATCGCAGGCAGGATGGCTGCTGGGCTTCACGCGGCTGCGTGTATTGATCATCGGAGCGACGTTGGCATTGACCGCAGCGGCAACGGCGCTGAGCCTGAAATCCCTGGCGGACACAACCTGGGCTGGCCGGATAGTCAACTGGTGGGCCAGGATCGCCGCTCAAGGACGGACGTCGATTTGGCTCACCCTCACCTTCTATGCCTTGCTGCTGGCGAGCATCCTCCTCTTGGTCGGGGTTTCGATGCGGTCGAAGGTCGAACCGAACGTCCTGTCAAAGTTATGGCTCAATCGAGGCCAGCTCTTCCTGGTGTGGCTCACCATCATCGCACTGCAAGCCGTGCTCGCCCATGCCTGGATGTCCGGCGCCCGGTGGGGCAGGATGTTGGGAACCTTTGTAGGCGGCGGGTTGCTCTTGGGGCTTCTCTTGCTTTACTGGTACGGCGCCGAAGGGCAACTCCTTCTCTACAACACAAATCGCTTTTCGACGGACCAGAGCGCGTACATGAAGTACGCCCGCCTCCTCCGGGAATCGAATTACAGCTACCCGGGGGACTTCAACCGCATGCCCCTGTATCCCTGGATTCAGTCGCTGCTTCTCCAGCCCGAGATGACCGACCCGGAATTCTTCGAATATGGCAAATACCTCAACCTCTACCTGTCGATCGGAGTGCTCGCGGGCCTGGCGCTCGTCTTCTTCCGATCGTTTACCCCCCTCCACGCACTGAATCTACTCACCGTAGCAGCCTTTTCCGTCTTCATCTACAAGGCCGGTTGGTTCCAATCAGAAGTCATCTTCTACTTCCTCAACCTCCTACTCTTCGTGCTCATGATTCGCCAGTTGCAGTCAACCTCCACTGTGGGAGCCATCGCCACAGGCTTGGTCGCCGGTCTGGCGCATCTGACAAAGGCCTCGATCTTGCCCGGGCTGCTGCTCTTCCTTCTCTTCGCCATTCTTCGGAATGGCATGCATGTTCTTTCAAGTGGGAGAGCGCCGCGGGCCGTGACCCCCCGCCGACTCCAGCCTTCTGGCCTATGGGCCGCACCCCTGGCGGGCCTGGCCTTCCTCGCGACCGTTTCTCCTTACCTGATCAGGAGCAAGGAGATCACCGGACACTACTTCTATAACGTGAACTCGACATTCTATGTTTGGTACGACTCGTGGGACGAAGCGATGGCGGGGACACGCGCCCACGGGGACCGCACGGGCTGGCCCCAAATGCCCCCGGAAGATATCCCTTCCATGGGAAAGTATCTCCGGGAACATACACCCGGCCAGATGGCAACCCGGCTGATCGAAGGCGG
This sequence comes from Anaerolineales bacterium, assembly GCA_035693825.1. Classification (GTDB taxonomy): domain Bacteria; phylum Chloroflexota; class Anaerolineae; order Anaerolineales; family E44-bin32; genus MGOM01. Next base: position 15,195 of record DASSGB010000165.1, on the reverse strand, counting down.
ATACAAGGTGATGAAGCGCGTCTCCGAATCGTACGGATACTGGGAGTATGCAAAACTCTACGCGGGATTGCTTGTGATCGCATGTGCGCTGCGATGGAGGCGAGCTTGGACGTTGATCAAGGGAAATCCGATCCCACTGTTGTTCGCGCTTGCCTACTTCATGGCGTACCCTCTTCTGTACTTCTGGTACGCTCCCATCGCCTACGGCGACCGCCTCATTCTGGCCCAGTTCCTTCCCCTGGTGTATGCCCTTTCGATGGCCCTCCACTGCGTGTTGAACGAGTCCTACCTGATTATCGCTGGACGCTCCATCCGATGGTTGGATCTGGTCAATGTCGCTTTGGTGCCGATCGTCGGGATGGGGGTCTACCGCGCCGTGACTCACGGGGTTTATGTGATGAGCGGCGGAGGCTGACGCCGGGGCCGAAATCTGAATTCGAAGGCTAGGCCTGTGTGTGGTCTGACCGCCGCCGGCGGAGCCTCATGCGAAGGTCCAACGCCCGGACGCCTCCCCCTTTCCCATGAGCCCTCAAAGGGTTGACTTCGAGCTCCACCAGCTGCGGAAGATCGGCGGCCATCCGGCCAATGGCGACGACGGCCTCCAGGACGGCATCGAAGTCGGCCGCAGGCACACCACGGTAGCCGTGGAGCTTCTTCCCTGCCCACGTGGACTCGACCAGCCTTTCGGCGTCGTCGCGCGAAAGCGGAGCCAGGGCGAAGGCCACATCGCGCAGGGCCTCGACTTCGATGCCCCCCGACCCGAACATCACCAGCGGACCGAACTGCTCATCCTGCACGGCTCCCAGGATGACGTCCTGGCCGGGTCCGGCCATCGCCTGAACCGTCACGCCCTGAATGGCGGCCGACGGATGCGCCGCTCGCGCACCGGTGGTCACTTCCGGAAAGGCCTCTGCCACAGCGGCCGCGCTGGCCAGCCCCAGTCGGACGCCGCCGACGTCCGACTTGTGAGGGATGTCCGGCGATGCCACTTTGATCGCCACGGGATATCCCAGACTGTCGGCAATGGCGACCGCCTCGCCGGGATTGCGGGCCAGGCTTTCGGCCGGGACGGGGATTCCGTAGGCCGCAGCCACTCGAGCGGCGGTGTCCGCATCGACAAAGCCATCGGTCCCGACCACAGCTCGCGCCAGCGCTTCGACGGCACTTTCGGGCCGCGCCATTGCGATTTCCACGATGTCTCGCGGCGGCGCGGCCACCTGCTCTGCGCGGCGAACGAGGACACCCAGCGCGGATGCGGCACGCTCCGGAAACCGGTAGTCCGGAACGCGCGCCTGGCGGAACAAACGGGCGGCATGCGCGATCAGTTCCTCTCCCATCAACGCCACCACGATCGGTTTCTGCGAAGACCGCACCACAGGGATGATGGCCCCGGCGACTTCGGCGGCGGTCGTCATAGGCGGCGGCGGAAGGATCACCATCACACCGTCAACTCCCTCATCTTCCAGGAGAGCCGCCAGGCCGTTGGCGAATTCCATCGGCCCGGCGGAGGCCAGCATGTCCACCGGATTTCTCACGCTGGCTGCGGCGGGCACGAACTCGCGCAGCGCATGGCGCGTCGCTTCGGACAGGGCAGCCAACTCCAGCCCGACGGCCTCCAATGCGTCGACACCGATCGCGCCCGGTCCTCCGGCGTTCGTCAGGATGGCCATACGGCGACCGGTCGGCAGTGGACACCAGGCTAAAGCTCTCGCCCAGTCGAACATCTCCTCGCTCGAGTCAGCCCGGATGACGCCCGAGGCGCGGAAGGCGGCATCATAGGCTGCGTCGCGGCCGGCCAGCGCGCCCGTGTGGGAAGCCACGGCGCGGCGCCCACCTTCGGACCGGCCGACCTTGATCGCCAGGACCGGCTTGCGTTCCGTCACGCGGCGCGCCTGTTCGATAAAGGCTCGACCGTGGGCGACGCCCTCCAGGTACATGGCAATGACCCGGGTTTGAGGGTCGTCGCCCGTCGGCGGCAGCACATCCGCCTCCGTCAGGTCGAGCTGATTCCCCAGGCTGACGAGCCGCGACAGGCCGAACCCCTGCCCTCGCGCCCAGTCGATGACCGCCTCGCAGATGGCGCCGGAGTGCGAAAGAAAGGCGATGTCGCCCTGGATCGGTCCGGGCAGCGGCAGAAAGGTCGTATCGATGGGCAGATGCGTGTCGAGGTAGCCGATGCAGTTGGGCCCGAGCAGACGCATGCCGTACCGACGAGCGATCTCGAGGCATTCCTGCTCGAGTCGCTCTCCCTCCGGCCCGGTTTCTCGAAACCCGCCGGAGCCGATAATGGCGAAAGGCAGGCCGCGCTTGCCGCACGATTCAAGAGCGTCCGGCACGCGCTTGGCGGGTATCAGGATGACGGCGAGATCAACGGGATCCGGAACGTCTTCCAGACGTCGATGGATGGGACGGCTGAAGAGCGATCCACCATGCGGGTTGACGAAATGGATTTCGCCCTGGTAACCCGAAACGACCAGATTGCGAGCGGCGCCGTAACCCAGCTTGGTCGCCGTCTGAGAGGCGCCGATGACCACCACGCCCCTCGGATGGAAGAACGCATCCAACACGGAAGCCTCGCAGCGATGAGACGGCGCTTGAATCGTAGCATAGGACCCGGACCCGGGCACCCGGCCGCGGGTGGGATATGTTAGAATGCCCACAAGGCCTCACCGAAATGCCCGATCCCTCCACCATGGTCGAAGTCGTCGTCGATAGCATCAGGGTCAGCCTGATGTCGCAGCACCGCATTGTCATCCTTAAGGATGTCGCCTCCGACCGTTTCCTGACCATCTGGATCGGGCAGAACGAGGCCGAGGCCATCACCGTCGCCCTTCAAGAGATCGAAGTCGTTCGCCCCCTGACCCACGATCTCCTGCGCAACGTCCTGGTGGCCCTCGGGGCCGAAGTCCTCAGCGTCAATATCGTCGAGCTCAAGAACGATATCTTCTTCGCCCGCATCGCCCTGAAGGTCAACGATCGCGAGGTCGAGATCGACTCCCGGCCGTCGGATGCCCTGGCGCTGGCCGTCCGTGTCCACGTCCCGATTTACGTGGCGGAGACGGTCATGCGCGAAGCCGCCTCCCTTCCGGAAAGCGAAGTCGAACGGGAGGAAGTGCCGGCCGAGGGAGACGAACGGCTGGAAGTCTTCAAGGATTTCGTCGATTCACTGGACCTGGACGATCTCGATCCTTCTGAAGGCGACTCCGAGGAATAGCGCCGCCCGACGGGGCGCCTCGATCAGGGCCTGAGGCCCGCCGCGCGTCATTCCGGTCTAGCGGCCGCCTGGTATTGTTCAGTGGAGTCATGAGCGATCAGTCCCTGTCGATGAGCGATTCGGCCCCGCCCGGCGACGGCCGGCCCTCCCCCACGCTGCCGCATCAACGCGAGGCGGAAGAGGCCGTGCTGGGCTCGGTCCTGCTCAACTCCGAGGTCTACTTCGAGATCGCCCATATCCTGACGCCGGAGGACTTCTTCCTCCACCGCAACCGCTGGGTGTGGGAAGCTTTCAACCGCCTGCACGAGCAGCGCCTCCCCATCGACATCCTCACCGTCTCGGAAGAGCTCGAACGGCAGGACCGGCTGAACGAAACCGGCGGCCCGGCGTACCTGACCGCCCTCATCAACAACGTCCCCACCACCCTGCACGCCGTGGCCTATGCCCGACTGGTCGAGGAATCCGCCACCCGCCGGCGATTGCTGGGCGCGGCCAACGATATCGCCCGCCTGGCGTACTCCGCCGACGCGACCATCGAAGACGTCGTCAACGATGCCGAGAAGGCCGTCTTCGGCGTCAGCGAACGGCGGCTGACTCACCAACTGGCGCCGATCCGTCAGGTGCTCAGCGAGTTCTACGACCGCATCGACTATCTGGCGCGCCATCGCGATGAAACCATCGGCGTGCCGACCGGCTTCATCGACCTCGACCGCCTGCTGGCAGGCATGCAGCCCAGCGACCTGCTGATCATCGCCGGCCGACCAGGGCAAGGAAAGTCCGGCTTCTGCCTGTCGGTGGCCAAGAACGCGGCGCAGCTCTACAAGAAGCACGTGGCGCTGTTCTCGCTCGAGATGTCGAACGAGCAGCTCGTGCAGCGCTTGCTGGCCCAGGAGACGGGCATCGACTCGCAGCGTCTGCGCCTGGGAGATGTGCGCGACCAGGAATGGCCGCTGTTCACGCAGGCCGTCAGCGCGTTGAGCGAAACGCAGATCTACCTGGACGACACGCCCGCCCTGACGCCCCTGCAGCTCCACACCAAGTGCCGGCGGCTCCACATGGAAGTCGGCCTGGACCTGGTCATCGTGGACTACCTGCAGCTGATGACCGGCGACCAGGCCTCGGAAAACCGGGTCCAGGAAGTGTCCTCGATCTCGCGCAACCTCAAGGTCCTGGCCCGCGAGCTCAAGGTGCCGGTGCTGGCGGCGGCCCAACTTTCGCGCGCCGTCGAACAGCGCGCCGACAAGCGGCCGGTGCTGTCGGATCTGCGCGAGTCCGGGAGCCTCGAGCAGGACGCGGACGTCGTGCTCTTCATCTATAGACCCGATCAGTACGAGACGGATACCGTCAAGCAGAACATCGCCGAAATCATCGTCGCCAAACACCGCAACGGTCCGGTGGGCCAGGTCGAGCTGGTCTTCCGGCGATCGCTGGCCAAGTTCGAGAATGCCGAGACTCGCCGCGTGCGGCTGACCGAAGCCGAACCGACCGAGGCCATGTAGAACCCAAACCCGTTTTGCTGCGCAAAACGGGTTTGTGGCTCAGCTTCTCCGCCTGTGACGACACCGAGCCCTTTCTCCGGCTTTCCTGAAGGGCCTTCCCGCCCGACGCCGCTGCCGGACGTCTTCTTCACCGAACTTCTGCCGTCGATCGATCACCTCGGCGAACTGAAGGTCACGCTTCTGGCGATCCGTGCCCTGGCGGGCAAGGAGGGTCCCTACCGCTACCTTTCCCACGCCGAGTTGGTGGCCGACGCCGATCTTCAAGCGGTTCTGGGAGGCGCCGAGGCGCTGGAGGAGGCTCTCGAGCGCGCCGTCGCGCGCGGAAGTCTGCTCCGGGTGCCCGTCGAGAAGGAGAGGGACGTATACTTTCTCAACAGTCCCAAGGGCCGCGCCGCTCTGAGGGCGCTCGAGGCGGGCGAGTGGCGCCCGCAGGAACTCGCCGGGGCGACCATCGATCTGACCCCCTCCCGGCCGACGATCTTCGCGCTGTACGAGCAGAATATCGGCCCGCTGACGCCGATGATCGCCGAGCACTTGCGCGAGGCCGAGGAGAGCTACCCGCAGTCGTGGATCGAGGAAGCCCTGCGCATCGCCGTCGACAACAACGTTCGCAAGTGGAGCTATGTGCGCGCCATCCTCGAGGATTGGCGCACCCGAGGCAAGGATGAGCGAGAGGATCGAGGAAGCACTGAGAAGGCTCGCCGGCGCTATGCCGACTCCCTCGACGTCTAAACGCGACGGGGACCCTCGGCCGCCATCGAACGATCAGGTCGGCGATCCAGACTGCCCGCACTGCCACGGGCTCGGCTACCTGCGCCTCGAAGCGCCCATGGGCCATCCCGACTTCGGGCGTCTCGAAATCTGCGTGTGCCGCCAGTCGGAAGTGCGCACTCGCATCCGCGAGCGACTGTTCAGCCTCAGTCACCTCGAGGAGCTCCGCCACCTGACGTTTGAGACCTTTCACCCCAAGGGCCGTGTCGGCCTCGGGCAGCAGCAACAGTTGTCGCTCGAGCAGGCCTTCGAGCAGTGCCGGTCCTATGCCCGATCGCTCGACGGCTGGCTTCTGCTGAGCGGAGGCTACGGCGCCGGCAAGACTCATCTGGCGGCGGCCATCGCCAACGAGTGCGTCAGCCTGGGCGTTCCGACTCTGTTTCTGACCGTGCCCGACCTGCTCGACTCCCTGCGCGCCGCCTACGACTCGAAGGAGTCTTCCTTCGAAGAGACCTTCGATCGTGTGCGCCAGGCGCCGCTCCTGATCCTGGACGACTTCGGCACCCACTACGCCACGGAGTGGGCCCAGGAGAAGCTCTTCCAGATTCTCAACTACCGCTACATCAACCGTCTCCCGCTGGTCGTCACCACCAACCTGTTGCTCGACGAGTTGGAGGGCCGCATCCGGTCCCGGTTGTCGGATCCTGATCTCGTGCGCCACGTCCGACTCCAGGTCCCCGACTACCGGCGGCCGGTCGAAGACACCAGCCAGCACGAACTATCGTCGCTCGACCTGCATGCCGACCAGCGCCTGGGCAACTTCAATCTGCGTCAGAACGAACGCATGTCCAACGAAGAACGGCGATCGCTGGACGAGGCCTTTCGCCTGGCCCGGGAGTTCGCCGAGAAGCCCGAGGGATGGCTGGTGATCGTGGGCCCGCACTACTCCGGCAAGACGCATCTGGCCGCGGCCATCGGCAATCAGCGATCGCTCGAAGGGCACCCGATCATGTTCGTGGCGGCGACCGAGTTCTTGAATCACCTGAGGGCAACGTTCAGCCCGGAGAGTCAGGTTCGATACGACAAGCGTTTCGAAGAGGTTCGCAAGGCGCCCCTGCTGATCCTGGATGATCTGGGCGGAGAGTCGAGCACGCCCTGGGCCCGCGAGAAACTGTACGAGCTGCTCGACTACCGTTTTGCCGCCCGGCTGCCGACGGTCATCACTTCCGCACAGCCGCTCGACAAGGTCGAGGAGCGGCTGCGCCTGCGGATGCAGGACGCCCGTTTCAGCACGACCCACGCCATCACCGCGCCCCCTTTTCGGGGCGGACGTGCCCGAACCAAGCGCAAACCCGCAAGCTGAGCCACCTTTGAGGCGAGCCCCAAACCCGTTTTGCGTGGCAAAACGGGTTTGGGTTCTCATGCGGATGGTAGAATCCCCATCCGAGCAAACCCTCTGCCCCCATCGTCTAGTGGACCAGGACGCGGCCCTTTCAAGGCCTAAACCGGGGTTCGAATCCCCGTGGGGGCACAGCGGACGCTCAGCACACAATCGGCAACCGTGACAAAATCGGTCACAGGCAGGGGTAGGGGCACGCCATGGCGTGATCCTACTATCCTCCCCGGCGGCCCCTCCCGAACCCTCCACCTCACCCAAACCTTCACCCGTATAATCGTGGCCTCACTTGGACTCGGAGGCGGTTCATGCGCATCGTGATCCCCGGCGGGAGCGGTCTGATCGGCCAGGCGCTGGCTCAGGACCTGGCGCGCGACGGCCATCAGGTCGTCGTGCTGACGCGTAGTCCGGAAAACGCCGACCGGGGGCTTTCGTCCGTGCGCTACGAGCACTGGGACGGCCAGACCTCCCAGGGCTGGATCGAGCAGATCGAGGGCGCCGACGCCGTCGTTAACCTGGCCGGCGAATCGATCGGCGGCGAAAACACCTTCCAGATCCTGTTCCAACGCTGGACCTCGGCCAAGAAGCAAAGGATCCTCGAGAGCCGCCGGCACGCCGGACAGGCCATCGTCGAGGCGATTACGGCCGTCGGACGGAGACCGTCGGTGCTGGTCCAGCCTGTCGGCTCTGGGTACTACGGGACCCACACCGAAGGCGAGCAGGACGAGTCTTCGCCGCCTGGGGACGATTTCCTGGCGGATACGGTGCGCGCCACGGAGGATTCGACCGCTCACGTCGAGACTCTCGGAGTTCGGCGGGTCATCTTCCGCAGCGGGATCGTGCTGAGTGCCAAGGGTGGGACCCTTCCGATGATGCTCCTGCCTTTTCGCCTGTTCGCCGGCGGGCCTCTGGGCCATGGGCGGCAGCGCATCCCGTGGATTCATTTGAAAGACATGGTGGCGGCCATTCGCTTCGCCATCGACCGGCGCGAAGTGTCCGGTGTCTACAACCTGGCCGCGCCCGGCGCAGAGACCTACGCCGAAATGGGGCGGGCCATTGGCCGGCAGCTGCATCGACCCTACTGGTTCCCCATGCCCGCCTTCGCTCTCAGGCTCCTGTTGGGGGAGAAGGCGATCCTCATCCTCGAAGGGCAACGACTTTCCCCCCGCAAGCTGATGGACCTCGGCTTTCGATATTCGTTCCCCGATATCAAGTCCGCTCTGGCCGACCTTCTCTCGTGAATATCAACAACGGCGGCCGTGTCTCTCTAGCCACCCGCGGATCCTTTCTTCACGAGCTGTGCGGTAGGTGCCGATGCCAACCCGAATGAAGTTGGGCCGAACGGAGGTGGAAGTCAACTCTCTCGGTGTGGGGGCCTGGGCCTGGGGCGACCGGATGACCTGGGGCTACGGCCGCGACTACGGCAAGAGCGAGGTGCGCGCCGCCTACGACGCCAGCCGCGAATCGGGCCTCGACTTCTTCGACACCGCCGAGATCTACGGAATGGGCCGGTCGGAGCGGTTGCTGGGCGAGTTCGTGCGATCCTCCGACGGCTCCGTCGTTGCCACCAAATTCTTTCCCTATCCTTGGAGATTCGGTCCGGGGTCGATCCTGGGCGCGCTGCGCGGCAGCCTGCATCGTCTTGGTCTACCGCGAGTGGGCCTGTATCAGATTCACTGGCCCTCCCCCGCGTTTCCGGCGCAAACTCTCGCGCAGGGGTTGGCCCGGATCATCGAAGTGGGCCTTGCCCAAGCGGTCGGAGTGTCCAACTTCAGTCCAAGGCAAACGCGCGAGGTTCATCGCGCCCTCGAGGATCGGGGCATTCCGTTGGCTTCCAATCAGATCGAGTACAGTCTCCTCGAACGGCGGGTCGAGACGAGCGGCGTGCTCAGCGCTTGCAGGGAGCTGGGGGTGACGGTCATCGCCTACAGCCCGCTGGCGATGGGTTTGCTGAGCGGGAAATACACGCCGACCCACCCCATGCCGCTGGCGCGGCGCAGGGCTTTTCCCCGCATGGATCTCCGTAGGCTTCAGAAGCTGATCGGCGCGCTGCGGGAAGTCGGCCAGGCGCATGCGGGCAAGACCGCATCCCAAGTTGCCCTCAACTGGGTGATGGCGAAGGGCGCGCTGCCGATCCCTGGCGCGAAGAACGCCGCCCAGGCCCGCGAGAACGCCGGCGCCTCGGGCTGGACGATCACCCCGGACGAGGCCTGCTATCTGGAACGGGCCGCCGACGAGGCGGTCAGGCGGTAGTCAATTCTCGACCATCTTTGCGTTCGGAAGGGTCGTAGGGGCGTTCAGCCCTGGCACCGCCCGCCACCGTTCGTGCCGCCTCACCGGCGGCACGCCGGTGCGAGACGGCAGGGCAGGTGTTGAACCCCCCTACGGTTTCGGCGTCGAGGGCGCGTTACACCTGAAGGGGCGGTCCGGGACCGCCCCTTCAGGTTTCTTGCGATGCAGATCTGAAGTCTAGCTCGGGCGCTGAAAGGCGAGGATGGTCATCGCGCCGTAAACGAAGCCGACGAGGCCCACAACGATCGCCGTCCAGGCCAGGCCTTTGCGCAGGCGCGAGACCACCTGCAGGTCGGTGAGGACCGCGTAGGATCCCGCCAGCGCATGCACCAGCACGGCCAACAGGAAGGCGATGTCGATCGCTTTCCAGATCGGCTGAGCCATCCGATCGATGACGCGGCTGAAGTCGACGTGGAAGGGCGGGTAGTGCAGCACAATCATGTGAAGGGTCAGGAAGATCACCAGAGCGACGGCGCTGAGGCGTTGGAGCTGGAATAGTCGCATGGCGATCCTACCCTTCCAGAATGAACAGCAATATGGGAACGCCGCCGACGATGGTCAGAAGGCCGGTCATCACCACGGCGGCGTACAGCAGGCTGGCGCGGAAGCTCGTGATGCGGAACCAGTTCACCAGGATCAATCGCACGCCGTCGAAGGCGTGGAACCAGACGGCCGCCAACAGCGCAATCTCGGCCAGCTTGAAGAACGGCGTCTGCACCATCGCCAGCCGCGCGTCGAACGCCTCGGGTCCCTGCATGGCGGAGCCGATGACCCACATGTGCGTCGCCAGATAGAGAACCAGGGCCACGCCGGTCAGCCGTCGAAGGAAGAAGCTCAAGAAACCCAGGCTACGATACATAGGCGTATCCCCGTCATCCGCCGTTCGACGGCGCGGCGCCGTTCAATCGCGTTTGCCGCTCGCGTCGCTCGGCTTCGAACCAGCCGCGTTTTTGCGCCAGCTGGCGAAGGGTCTCGATGGCCTGCGTCGGATTCAGTCCCTTGGGACAGGCGTCGATGCAGTTGAAGATCGTGTGGCAGCGATAAGCCCCGTCGTGGCCGGCCACCTCCCGCAGCCTCTCCCCGGGGATCGCGTCGCGGGGATCGAGCACGCGCAGGAACGCCTTGAGCAGAGCGTGAGGCCCGATGTATTCCTTGGTCAGCGCCACCACCTGGCAGGCCGAATAGCATGCGCCGCACATGATGCACGTCTCGGCGTTTTGGAGAGCGGCCACTTCCTCCGGAAGCATTCGGTACTCTTTGCCCGGCTTGCCCTCCGGCGGCACCAGCCAGGGCTTCACCCGCAGGTATTGCTCCCAGAACGTGGAACGATCCACGACCAGATCCTTGATGATCGGCAGATACGGCAGAGGCCGCACCGTCACGCGGCCGCCCGTCAGCTGTCGCGAGAGCGAGGTCTTGCACACAAGCACGTTGTGGCCGTTGACGTTCATGGCGCAGGAGCCGCAGATGGCGTGCCGGCAGGAGCGCCGGAAGGTCAGGCTGCCGTCTCGCTCATGCTTGATCCAATGCAGGGCGTCGAGGATGGTGGTATCGGGTGTCAGCGGAACGCGATAGCTCTCCACGTGAGGCTTCCGGTCCGTCTCGGGGTTGTAACGCTGCACCCGAACGATGGCGTTTTCCATTCGAAGGTCGTTTCTCCTTCCGCCCTTGCGGACTAGTACTTCCGCTCCTGCGGCGGGTAGCGATCCCAGTCGATTCGCACCGGTCGAAAATCGAGGCGCGGCGGACCGCCGTCCGGGTCCTTGAAGGCCAGCGTGTGGCGGAGCCAGGTCGTGTCGTCGCGCTTGGGGAAGTCGGTGCGGAAGTGCGCGCCGCGGCTCTCAGTTCGAACCTCGGCTCCGGCCACGATGACCTCACTGAAGGTCAACAGATGATCGGTTTCGACGGCCTCGAGCAGATCGGTGTTGAAGCGCTTGGATCGGTCCATGACCCGTGCCGCCGCGTAGCGCTGCTGGAGGCGTTGGATCTCCTGCCTTGCCAGCGCCAGCCCGTCCCCGTCCCGGAAGACTCCGCAGTTCTCGGTCATGGTCGTCTTCAGCGCCTGGGCGACGGCTTCGACCGACTCGGTCCGTTCTCCGTCCAGGTAGCGATTCAGGCGGCGCGTGGACGTGGCCTTCGCCTCGCGCGGCATGTCCGCCAGGGGCGCGCCTCCCAGGACGAAGTCGGCCATCGCCTCGCCGGCCCGGCGTCCGAAGACCGACGCGTCTAGCAGGCTGTTCGTCCCGAGTCGATTGGCCCCGTGAACGCTCACGCAGGCGCATTCACCGGCCGCGTACAAACCTTCGACGGGCCTGGCCACCCCGTCACCCAGGACCCGACCCTCGTTGTCGGTGGGGATGCCGCCCATCGAGTAGTGAGCGGTAGGCTGGATCGGCACCAGATCCGTGATCGGATCAGTGCCGACGAAGTCGATGGCCAGCTCGCGCACCTGGGGCAGTCGCTCGAGGATCTTGTCCTTTCCCAGATGGCGCAGATCGAGCCAGATGCCCTTTCCGTCGGGGCCGATGCCGCGTCCTTCGTTGACTTCCTGCTGCTCGGAACGCGAGACGAGATCGCGCGGGCCGAGCTCCATCTTGCCCGGGGCGTAGCGGGCCATGAAGCGTTCGTTGTCTTTGTTGACCAGGTAGCCGCCCTCACCCCGGCAGGCCTCGCTCATCAGAATGCCGTGCTTGTAGAGGCCTGTCGGATGGAACTGAACGAACTCCATATCCATGAGCGGGATGCCGGCGTTGTAAGCGATGGCCACGCCGTCGCCGGTGTTGGCGTGGGCATTGGAGGTGATCTTGTAGGCGCGCCCGTAGCCGCCTGTTCCGAGGAGGACGGCCTTGGCCCGCAAGACATGCAGCTCTCCCGACAGGATGTCGAGGGCCACGATACCGCGGCACACGTTGTCCTCGACGATCACGTCCAGCGCGTACCACTCGCTGTAGAAGCGGACTCCGTGACGGTGAGCCTGTTCGTGAATCGTGTGCAACAGGACGTGGCCGGTCCAGTCGGCGGCGTAGTTCGCCCGCGGCGCGGAATGTCCGCCGAAACGACGCTGGGCGATGCGGCCATCCGGCAGGCGGCTGAAGACACAGCCGAGATTCTCGTAGGCGTACACGATGTCGGCGGCCTCGCGCACCAGGATTTCCATGGAATCCTGATCGCCGAGCCAGTCTGAACCCTTGATGGTGTCGAACAGATGGAGTTCCCAGCTGTCGGGAGGATCGGCCCCGTCGGGCACCGGTTCCAGCGGACCGCTCGGACCGGAGTCCGTGACGGGTCGGACGTTGTTCAGCGCCGCGGCGATGCCGCCCTGGGCCGCGCCGCTGTGCGAGCGAAGCGGATGGACCTTGGAGAGCACAGCCACGTCGCGCACGCCGCGCTGCGCCGCCACCATGGCCGCCCATGTGCCGGCCAGCCCGGCGCCAACAATGACGATGTCGTGCTCGATGGTTTCTGAAGTCGGCATGCGTCGGTTCCTTGGTGAGGCGGCCGGCCTCCGCTGATGGCGCGAGACATGCGCCGGCAGGGGCCGATACCCTCGCGACAATAGGCGAGGCGTCCGCGTGCCCGTAGTGGCAGTTGTCACCAGGGCCTTGGTCAGTTGTCAGTGGTCGGCGGGGAAGACAGAACCACCGGCCCGGGGCCGGTGGTCGCTGTTCGACTACTTTCCTGGGACAGGTTCCCAGGGGACGAGTTTCTGCAGTTTGTCCATCAGGCGTTTGCGGATCTTGCTGTCCTGGGTCGTGGCCAGGCGGGCTTTGAGCTCCCTGACCTTGGTCACGCGGCGTCGTCTCCGCCGTATCTCTCGCTGTCGTTCCACCATGGGCATTGCGCACCTCCCCGCCTTTCGCGGACTACAGTTATACCCCCGTTGGCGGCGGTACGAATCGGCCCACGATCAGCATGCGATTCACGTGCGAGGCGGCGCCCATTCGCTTGACGCCTCCAGTGGTCCTCGGTAGAATGCCGTCATCGCCAACCAGGAGCCAGGACTCGAATGAATCTGCGCCGGACCATCGTGTGGATCGCCTCAGCGCTTGCGGGAGCCGCCAGCGTGGTGGGTGTGCTGCTGGTGTTCGGAACGACGTTGGAGAAGTTTTCGACCGTCAACGCGCTCCTGGTCTTCCTTTCGATGGGAAGCCTGACGTTCATCTGGCTCGACTTTATCTTCCGCACTCAGTACCTCCGGAGCTGACCGTCACTTCCGGGCCTCCCGCCCTCTCGCAGGTGCTCCAGCTGCGTCTCTCGGCCTTCGGGCCCAGGTGAGGCGACATGGTCGAAGCACAGCCTCGTTCCGTTCGCATCGTGATCACCGGGCTGGGACTCCTGACGCCGCTCGGCATCGGCGTCGACGATTTCTGGGAAGGATTGAGGACCGGCCGGAGCGGCGTGCGCCGCGTCAAAGGCTTCGACGTCTCCGACATCCCCTCGCAGATCGCCGGAGACGTGCAGGGTTTCGAACCGCGCCAGTACGTGTCGGCCAAGGACGTGCGCCGGATCACCCGCGCCACGCAGTTCGCCGTAGCCGCGGCGCAGCACGCCCTGCAGGACGCGGGCCTGGAAGTCACCGACGATCGACGCGATCAGATCGGCGTGCTGATCGCCAACGGAGGCAACTCCCCTGTCGAGACCGAGCGTCTGGTGCTGGACCTGCATCAGGGCGGCTACGACCGGATGAATCCCTTCCACATCGCCGGCTCGCTGCCCAACATGCCCTCGTCCCACGTCGCCATTCACTTCGGACTCAACGGTTTCATCAGCACCATCAGCACCGCCTGCGCCGCGAGCTCGCAGGCCATCGGCGAGGCGGCCCATGTCATCCGCCGCGGCGACGCGCGATGGATGCTGGCCGGAGGCACCGAGGCCCCCATCGGTCGGTACTGCCTGGCCGGTTTCTCCGCCCTTCGGGCCCTCTCCACGCGCAACGACGACCCCGGCGGAGCTTCGCGGCCCTTCGATGCCGGACGCGACGGTTTCGTGTTGAGCGAGGGCGTTGGAGTTGTGCTGCTCGAGCGCCTGGAGGACGCCGAGGCGCGCGGCGCAAGGATCTACGCCGAGCTCGTCGGCTACGGTTCCAGCAGCGACGCCCACCACATCACGGCTCCCGACCCCGCCGGCCGGGGCGCGGCGCGGGCCATGCAGCGCGCCTTGTCCAGCGCCGGGATGGGAATCGATTCCATCGACTACATCAACGCCCACGCGACCAGCACCGCCGTGGGCGACTCGGCCGAGACGCTGGCCATCAAGACCGTCTTCGGCGAGCGGGCCTACCAGATTCCGGTCAGTTCCACCAAGTCGATGACCGGTCACATGACCAGCGCCGCCGGAGCGGTCGAGGCCGCGGCCTGCATCCTGGCGCTAACGCACGGGGTCCTGCCACCCACGATCAACTACGAACAGCCCGACCCTGTTTGCGATCTGGATTATGTCCCCAACCAGGCCCGACAGGCCGACGTCCGGGTGGCGATGTCGAACTCCTTCGGTTTCGGAGGCGTCAACAGCGTGCTGATCTTGCAGAGGATGGGCGCCGACGGGCGAACGCGTGGGGCCGGGTCAGGCTGAGGTGGCCAGCACGGCCGAAATGCGCTGGATAAGCTCTTCGGGGGCGATGTCCTTGAGGATGTAGCCTGACGCACCGGCGCGATGCGCCGCCTGTTCTTCCCACTCCGTCAGGTACGAAGTCAGGACGATCAGCTTGGGCGCATTTGGCGCCGCCGCCAGTTGTCGGACCAACTCCAGGCCCATTCCGTCCGATCGCTTGATCTCGACCAGAACCACGTCCGCCGGGCCCTGGCGCAGATCGCGCAGGGCGCTCTCCGTCTCGCCGGCATGGCCGACGATGGTCACGTCCGCAGATTGTGCCAGGCGTTGCGCCAACGCCCGGCGCACCGGTTCATGTTCGTCGATGATGTACACGCCGACGGAGGCCATCGTTTCCCCTCAGTCAGGGGTGACCGCAGTATAGGAGGCAGGTTTGGACCCCTCTAGTGACCTCCTTCCCCTTCCAATGGCTGACTGTCATTCAGGGCTGGCCGTCAGCGGCGAACTGCACGCTGACGGTTGTGCCCTCGCCA
>DASSGB010000164.1:0-4690 GCA_035693825.1 Anaerolineales bacterium | reverse complement strand
AGATCGCCGTCGAGGAAGGGGCAACGCTGGTTCGCGTAGGTCGTGCTATCCTTGGGGAGCGCCCGGCGGTGCAGGTTCGGGCGGGAGTGCGGAGGACGCGTGGCTAGTCTCGTCGCCGGGATCCAGCTGGTCTCGCTGGCCCTGACCATCATGATCCTGGCCTATGTCTTCCTGGGATACTTTCTTCCGCCGTACCATTCCGTCCGGCGAATCCTGGGCTCGATCGTGGAGCCCATGCTGGCTCCCATTCGGGGAATCCTACCCACGGTCGGCATGTTCGACTTCAGCCCGGTCGTTCTGCTCATCTTGATTCAGGTGCTCGAGGTCGTCCTCATTCAGATTCTTAGGTCGGGCTGAGGGCGGGCGATGCGGATGTTCAAACTGCATAACGGGCAACACGGGGCGGCCCTGACCGTGCGGGTTACGCCGCGGGCGCGCAAGACCGAGATCGCCGGCATTCGGGAAGACGGGACGCTTCGCATTCGGGTCACCGCGCCTCCCGTAGAGGGACGGGCGAACGCGGCCCTGGTGGAATTCCTGGCGGAGGTCCTCGCGACCCGAAAGAGCCGTATTGAGATCATCGCCGGCGAAAAGGGGCTGGACAAGATCGTGTCGATCTCCGGGATGGCCGCGCTCGAAGTCCAGCGACGGCTCCAGGCATGGATCGACAAGACGGAAGAATCCTGAGACGGCGCCACGGCCGAACGAGCAAAACGAGGCGGGGACGTTCGTCCCCGCCTCGTCTTTCGTAATCCGTAATTCGTTATGCGGGTTCGGGGACGCCCGATCCGGCGGCCGAGAGCCTCCAGAGCGCCTCGAAGGCCGCATCGCGCAGGTGAGCCTGATCCGATTTCAGCGCCTGCTGGATATCCATGCGGAACTCGTCCCCGCCCACGAACGCCAAGGCTTCGAGAGCGGCGAGTTGCTCCTCGGCCGTTCCGCTGCTCAGCGCCCGGCGCAACATCTCCAGCGCGGGCCGTCCGGGTGCGACGCCTGACCCAACCCGGGCGGCGAAGGCCACCAGCCACGGCAACTCGGCCGGTTCGCGAACTGGCGACTTGACCTTCCACGGCGGAATTCGACGCCGTTCGGCCGCCTCGGCTGCGGCGCCTCGCACAACCCACTGCCCATCCTCGACCAGCACCTTGTCGAGGAGTTCCAGGGCCCAGGTCTCGGGGACGCGCGCCAGGCCGAATACGGCGGCCCGACGCGTGAGTAAGTTGTCGACGTCCACCGCGTCGCGAAGCATGTTGTAGCCCTCGTCGGGGTTGCACGCCAGCGCCTCGGCGGCCGCCAGCCGCACCCCCTCTTCGCCCTCCAGGAGGGCGCGGCCAAGGGCTTCCATGGCAGGCTCCGTCCCGATGCCCACCAGGCCGAGGCAGGCCGCCTGGCGGACGAGCATGTCGCGATCGCGACGGACCACGTCGATCAACGTCTGCACCGACTCCTCGTCGCGAACGCCACCCAAGCCAAGCGACGCGAGGATTCGCGTGCTGGACTCGTCCGAGGCCAGGAGTCGTCGGAAGAGGATGCCCGCCGTCGATTCGGCCGATTGGACGAGGGCGTGGACGGCCCTCAGGCGAAGGCCGTAAGGTTTCTGCGCCGACTGAAGAAGCTGGGCCAGCGAGCGCAGGACCGCCTGGCGCCAGGCGGCCTTGCGCGGCGCGTGCCTCAGCAACCGTCCGGCCGCGACGAGGTTGCGCTCCAACGGATCCGTGCCGGGCTGGAGCCATCGTTCGACCAATGGAGCGCCATCGCCGATAGCGGCAAAGTACAGCAGGGCAGCTCCGCCCGGCCCCGTGTCGTTTTCGAAGGCCGCCTCCGGGACGCCGGACCGCGCGATGGCTTTGGCGGCGAGGAACGCGCCCATTCCCGGCTGGGCGAAGGAAACCTGGCTGCCGTCGCGTCGGACGAAGAGGCCGGCTTCCACCAGGTCGCCCACCGGCGTGCCTCTCGGGAGCGAGCGCTCGGGGATGGCCCCGCCACCCTGGTTGACCCACACAAAGGCCGAGTCCTCGGCGGACTGGCGCTCGTCGGCGGAGAGCACGCGCGAGAGGTAGGCTTCGAATGCATCCGCGATCGATCCGCCGCGGGCGTCCCCGGCATAGGCGGCCCAGGTCCGAAGGGTAAACTCCAACGGCAATGCCCCGCGCGCCGTACCGATCATCCAACCCGTGATGAGGCTTGGATCCAGGTCCCCGAGCCGGCCCTTGGGCAGGCTGGGCGAGACGTGCTGCTGCCATCCGGCTCCCCAGCGAGTCAGCCATTGCCGCTGGTCGTGGTCCGACCACGGAGCGATGAGGGCGGGGGCCAGCCCGGCGCGAGAGGTCAGTCCGTCATATCCGCGAATGGGCCCCGAGGCGATGATGCGCACATCCGGGTATGCATCCTGCAGACTTTCGAGCCACTCGGCTGCGGGTTCGATGTACTCGATCGGATACTCGTCAAGTCCATCGACCAGTACCAGTACGCGCTTCTGTCGAAAGGCCAATCGCATGTAGGCCGGCAGTCGCGAGGCCATTCCACCGGACACGGTCATCTGCGAGGCGCCGAGCATGACATCCAACGGATCGCGGCCGCGGCGATCGAGGCGCAGGTTGGCGACATGCACCAGAAACGGAGTCAGCTCCGTCAGAACGCCCATGGCGGGATCGCGCTCGGCCACCCGGGAGGCGATGTAGGCCAGGGCTGTGGTCTTCCCGCTGCCGAGCTCGCCGGTAAGCATGAGATTGGCGCCGTGCGCCATCGCCTCGGGCAGAGTCAAGGTCGGCGACTGGTAGATCGCCGAAAGGTGACTCCAATCGGGGAGGTTGGGCAGGACACCCAGCGTGTCTTCAGGGCGAGGCTCACTGTGAAGCGGGTCGACGGGCATCGGCGGCGCGAGGATGCGCGGCGGGATGGCCACGTCCTGCAGCCCGAACAGCGGGCGGGCCAGGTGCAGACCCTGGACGTAGGCAGCCAGCTCGCGGCGGTAGCGATCGATCGGCCCCGAGGGAAGGCCGACGCTGATCGTCCCGATTTGCGACTGGCCCCACTTGAGGGCCTGATTGGCCCACGGAATGGCGCGTGTGACGAGCGTGCTTGCCGCCACCCCCAGGATCAAACCCAGGATGAACTCGGGCAGGTCGAACTGGAAGCCGAAGATGTTGGTGAACATGCGACCTCAGCCTGCGTACAACACCCGCCCGCACTGACGGCAGCGGACCGGGGCGCCCGCGGATCGGACTTCCTGCGCCCCGGAGGCGGAGAGAACAAGTCCACATACGCCGCAGGCACCGTCGACGACGGTCGCCACGGCGACTCCACCGGAACTTTGCCTCAATCTATCGTAGAGCGCAAGGTCGTCGGGAGGGATATCGGCGACGGCGGGCTCGCGTTCGAGGAGGTGGCGGGCCATCTCCGCCTCCAGCCGATCTCGCTCGGCGTGCAGGTCGGCGAGCACGCTCGAGCGATCCGCCTCCAGCCGCTCCACGTTCGACCTGGCGGAAGAGACCTCCTTCTCGGCCTCCTCCTGCGCCAGCATCGCCTCGAGCAGACGCTCGTCGAGAGTGTCAAGGAACTTGCGCAGGGACTCGGCGTCCCGCTGGAGATCCTGCATTTCCTTGGGGTTGTGGAGCGAGCCGCCGTAAAGTTTGGCTTCGACCTCGCGTATCTTGGCTTGTTGGGAAGCAACGGCGTGTTCGGCGGCCGAAACCGCTTCGGCCTGCTGCCGTGCCGCCTTCGACGCGGTTTCGAATTGCCCACGAGCCGCGGCCAGCTCGTGATCGTCCTCGAGCAGCCTCCGAATCTCCTCCACCCTGGCCCGCGCCCGGTCGATCGTGAGATCGAGGCTTTGCAGCTGGTGGAGACGGGAGGCGCGGGTCACACGGCGATTATAGATGGCGAGGCGAACCTCCGCCAGCATGCCGTCTCTCTGCCTCCGTAGCGTCGCTCGAAGCGCAAGCGTACAATACGGCCATGCGCCCGCGCGGCGGATGGGCCCGCATCCTCGTCCCCGTTGTCCTGGTCGTCGCCGCGACGATGGTCCCTTACCTCTGGGCGTGGTCGCGCTCGTCCACCGGTTCTGTTTTCGGCGGATTTCTGCTGAACCCGCAGGACGGTTTCAGCTACCTGGCCAAGATGCGCCAGGGATTCGACGGGTCGTGGCTATTCCGCCTTCCGTACGCCGCAGACCCGGGACCGGGGGTCTTCCTTTTCACCTTCTATCTCTTCCTGGGGCATGTCAGTCGCGTTCTAGGCGCGAACCCTCTTGTTGTGTACCACGCGGCCCGGGCGATCGGCGCGGTCTGCATGTTCCTCGCCTCCAGGGCTCTTGTGGAAAAACTTGTCCCGTCTCCAAAAGGGAAAGGCTGGGCCTGGGCGATGATCCTGGTGGGCTCGGGCTTTGGCTGGATGGGTTTGCCCTTTGGCCTGCTGGCCCTTGACCTGTGGGTCCCGGAGGCGATCCCAGTCCTCGCGGCCTACGCGAGCGCTCACTTCCCGTTTGCGATCGCGGTGCTGTGCATGGCCGCGCTGGCGATTTCTCCCGGATACCGAGGGCGAAGCGCGATCCTCGTGGCAGGGCTCAGCGGCCTGCTGCTCTCGATCCTGCAGCCGTTTGCGGTGGCGGTGGTCGCGGCTTACGCCGTGGTATATCTGGGGTTGGACGTTGCGGCGCCAGCCGAGAATCGCCAGGGCGGCGATCGCCGGC